>JAQWAL010000079.1 GCA_028707695.1 Bacteroidales bacterium
CCTGGACATTGGATACAGATCCGTCTTTTTCTACAATGAAATCTACCACAACCCTTCCTTGTATTCCAAGTGCTATGGCATCCTGTGGATATCGCAGGTAATGGTAAACCCAATCTTCCATGAACTTCCGTTCATCCCCTTTCATGTAAGTAGCCCTTTTGTCTGTCTCTATTTGCGAATAAAACTCTTTGGCATTGGAGTCATCTTCAAAATCCTCTGACAAGACAGTCCTTTTAACCATGGATTCCATGTTGGCTGTACTCCTTACAAGGTTGAGCAAATATTGGGAAAGATGCTCCATTGTCTTGTAATTCAACTTATCCGGAGTATCTTTCACAGTATGGTAATCTCCATGCATTTTTGTTGTAAACAGGGCTACCGGAATCCCAAGGTTTGCAAACACCTGATGGTCACTAGGGAAATAATCATTGGAATGGATTTGTGGTAAAAACATCAATGGCATGTCGGATACATCCCTTAAAATTGTTTCCAGCTGGGTGTGAGGTAAAACCGTATAAACAGACAAATCAGCACTTTCAAGTCCCCTTCCTACCATATCCAGGTTAATCATCAAAGAGATTTTTTGAGTGTGGGCAAATGCCCTGTTTGCAAAATACCACGATCCATTCATCCCTCTCTCCTCTGCACCGAATGCAACAAAAATGACCGAACGGCGGAAATTGAAAGCCTCTGCCTTTACCAATCGTGCCAACTCCAGCATTACTGCTACTCCCGAGGCATTGTCATCGGCTCCACGGAATATTTGGCGTTTATCTTCTCCGTTTACCAACATATCGTTATAACCCAAATGGTCGTAATGAGCACCTACCAATATATACTCGTTTTTTAGCTTTGGATCCCATCCCTCCACCACCGCCACTATGTTCTGGGAACGCAGGGTATCATTTCCCGATGTCAGCAAAGAGAAATCCTGCCCTGGGTGCGGGTACAGAAGCTCAAGGCCCTCCTGTTCAAACACCCTTTCAATATACCGTGCCGCTTTGTATTCATGAATAGTTGCAGAGCCCCTTCCCATAAGCGAATCTGCCGTAAGCACCAAGATGTCATTCCTCATACGGGACACCGCCCCTGTTTGGGAAAATAGCCCTGTGGCACACAGTACCGACAGAGCTATTGTCAATAAAAATTTTTTGTCCATATCTATTTTTTTGGAGGCAATACCTCCAGCCAGTAACCATCCGGATCGTTTATGAAATATATTCCCATACCCGGGTTTTCGTAACAAATACACCCCATTTTTTGGTGTTTTGAATGAGCTTCATCAAAGTTATCTGTGCGGAAAGCCAAGTGAAACTCATTGTCTCCCAAATTATAAGGCCTGTCCCAGTCCCTAAGCCATGTAAGCTCCAACTGGTGCTCCGATGAACCATCAGAAAGGTAAACTATTATGAAAGATCCATCTTCCGGGGTAATCCTGCGTACCTCCTCCAAACCGAGTGCCTCCCGGTAAAAGTCCATGCTCTTTTGCAGGTTCTTTACATTAATGTTGTTGTGTATGAATCTGAATTTAACCATCTGTCTATTTTTTGTAAAAAGGGGGTCTCACTACCTCTGCCTTCAATAGTTTGTCCCTAACCTTGATGAATATTTCACTCCCGGCTTTGGCAAACTCCGGTTTCACATATGCCATTCCAACAGGTTTTCTTACTGCAGGAGCCATGGTTCCGGAAGTAACCACACCAATTTCCGTGCCGTTTGAATCACAAACCATGTATCCATGCCTTGGAATACCACGGTCTTTTAGTTCAAACCCGCACAACTTGCGTTCTACACCATCTGCTTTTTGTTTGAGGTACAATTCTTTGTCAAGGAAATCCCCTTTGGCTTCACTGAATTTTGTTATCCAACCAAGTCCGGCTTCAATTGGAGAGGTGGAATCGTCTATATCATTCCCGTAAAGGCAGAAACCCATCTCAAGGCGAAGTGTGTCGCGCGCACCCAAACCAATAGGTTTGATATCGAACTCTGCACCAGCTTCAAAAACAGCCTTCCAAAGTTTGTCGGCATCTTCGTTGGCCA
This sequence comes from Bacteroidales bacterium, assembly GCA_028707695.1. Lineage (GTDB taxonomy): Bacteria > Bacteroidota > Bacteroidia > Bacteroidales > UBA932 > Bact-08. Next base: position 2,041 of record JAQWAL010000079.1, read on the forward strand.
CATAAATCTCACATCCGCCAGACCCTGTGTACCCTGTGATTGAAAAGATAGCATCCTTTATTCCCGCGATTGTCACCTTTTTGAATGTATAGTATTCCATTGTGGTAATATCCTCTTCTACTATCTTTTGCATTGCCTGGAGTGCCAAAGGCCCCTGGACTGCAAGCTGGCATATCTCGTCAGAAGCGTTGTAAAGCTCTTTTCCGGGAGTGATGCCAAACTTGGGTGCAACAGCACACAAATGGTCGTAATCCTTTTGGGTGTTGGATGCATTCACAACAAGCAGGTATGTTTGACCGTCCACACAATAGACCAACAAGTCATCCACAATACCACCTTTGCCGTTTGGAAAACAAGAGTATTGGACTTTTCCGGGTGTCAAAAGGGATACATCGTTGGATGTTGTATATTGAAGGAAAGCAAGTGCATTTGGCCCTTTTACCCAAATTTCACCCATATGGGAAACATCAAAGACACCCACCTTCTCACGGACATGGTTGTGCTCTTCGTTTATCCCGAAATACTCCACCGGCATATTGTATCCGGCAAAAGGCACCATCTTGGCACCCATTTCAATGTGCTTTGCAGTGAATGCAGTAGTTTTCATATTATTATTGTTTTTGTATTAATTGTGCAAATTCTGATGAACATCGTAAACCCATACATCTTCAGGAGCAAATCCATCGTCAAGCAGTTTGTACATTTGGTTAAAGGCAACAGATAGTTTATCAAAAGAACAGACCGAAACAGCTTCAAATCCATTCCTGAAGCTGAAAACAACCGGGGAATACCCCTTCTGTTCCAATTTTTTCACCATCCTTGCAGAGTTGGAGTAGTCCTTGAAACTCCCCATAATAACATGGAACCTTTTATCGGTTACCAACTTCCTTACTTGTTGCTCTGCAACAATTGCAGAATCGGCAGCAACCCTGGCAGAATCTGCCGTTGCTTGTTCAAGTGAATCAGCAATCCGCATCTGTTCTTCCATTCTAAGCTGCTCATTCTTCAGGGCCTCTATATCTTCTGATGTTGCCATTCCAAGCTGCGATCTTACCCAATCGCAACCCGTAACTATCATTATGGCAATGATAATGGTTGTAAAAAATTTGGCCGTTCTCATAATTGACTAGTGTTAAGGATTTTTGTATCTATACAAAAGTAACATTTTTGGCGTAAAGTGAAAAATAAATGTATATTTGGACTTATGTTCTAAAGTATGGTTTACTCTTTATTAATATACTTGCAGCTATTCACCGCTTTTTGGCCAAGGCAAAGCGACACTCTCAAATTGCTTTTCCTTGGGGATATCATGCAACATGATGCCCAGTTGGAATCGGCCTATATTGGCCAAGGCAGCAGACTGGAGCCTGGCAATTATGACTATTCTGCCTATTTCAAATATCTCAAACCCTGGTTTTCAAAAGCAGATATAGTTGCAGCCAATATGGAAACCACTTTTGCACCTGGCCCATACAGTGGTTATCCTGTGTTTTGCTCTCCCTCTTCCTTGGCCAAAGAGACATTTGAATCTGGCATAAACCTTTTTTTCGCAGCAAACAACCACTCTGTAGACAAAGGCTCCAGAGGTCTGGAAGGGTCCATGGCAATATTCAGCCAACTGAACATACCCTACACAGGCATTTACAAAGACTCTGCCTCTGCCAGGAAAAACCACCCCTATGTGATTGAAAAAAAAGGATTCAGGATAGCG
>JAQWAL010000032.1 GCA_028707695.1 Bacteroidales bacterium
TATGAAACCGAATTTGGTCAGCAATTAATAATCAGTGGTTATGAACAAGATAACACAAATGAAAAGAGATGGTTTTCAAAAAAAATGATTTACTACAATGGGATTTGGAAATTTACAATCAACGTAAAAAACAATACATTTTTCTCATACTCTTACTCTATAGAAGACTCTCAAGGTACTCATACAGAAGCTGGAGCACCTCGAAAATTGACATCTTCACACAGGCAAGAACAATTCATCTACGATTTTTGGAGAGCCAGGGACAATAACTCTCCATTCCTTTCTACTCCTTTTCTGAAGGTTTTGAAAAAAAACAGAGGCCAAATCCATGAACAAATATCCGGCAACCTTAGAATAAGCACATTGGCACATAACATCCCAGATGATTTAAATATTTATATTGTTGGAAATTGTAAGGAACTTGGAGACTGGAATCCTGGTTTTGGTAAGAAAATGAATCTGCTACAAGACGGTTCTTGGGCTATATCTCTGGATATAAAACTACTGCCCAAACATACAGAATACAAATACATATTATTATCAGAAGATGACAAGATAATAATTTGGGAAGAAGGAGAAAACAGGGTTTTCACAAAGCCTAATGAGGCAGAAGGAATAATTACTACTGTAAATGATTATCCTGTCAAGGTTAGCTTTCCCAAGATAAGGCTAGCCGGAACAGCTCTCCCTCTTTTTGCTATCAAGTCGGAAACAAGTTGCGGAATAGGCGACTTTGGAGATTTGGATAAATTTGTGAACTTGGTAAAAGAGTCGGGTATGAATGTTCTTCAACTTCTCCCCATAAACGACACAACCCACTCTTATACTTGGAGAGACTCATATCCATACTCTGCAATTTCAGGATATGCGTTGCATCCGGTTTATATGGACCTTGATGAACTCGGGAAAATCAAAGACCGTGAATTCAGGGAAAGACATTTAAAAAAAAGAGAGAAGTTGAATAGTTCAAAAAAGATAGAATGGGACTCTGTAATAAGGACAAAATGGCTTTATATCAGACAAATATTCAACCAAGAATGGGAAAAAACATCCAAAACCAAAGAGTTCAGGACATTTTACAAAAAAAATGAATCCTGGCTTTTGCCATACGCAATGTTCTCTCACCTTAGGGACAGGTACAAGACATCTGATTTCAGATTATGGCCAAGATTCAACGTATATAAAAAAGATGATATAATTGAGATGCTTTCAGAGAAAAGCAAATGTCAAAACGAACTGCATTTCTACTTTTTTGTACAATACAACTTGCACAAACAATTAGACCAAGTGCATAAAAAGGCAGTAGAAAAAGGAATTATTTTAAAAGGAGACATACCAATCGGGATTCACAGGAATTCAGTTGAAGCCTGGACAGAACCTCATTTGTTCAACTTTAACATGAAAGCTGGAGCTCCTCCGGATTATTTCTCCAGTAATGGTCAAATCTGGGGATTCCCTATATACAATTGGGATAGCATGGAAAAAGAGAACTTCAGATGGTGGATATCCAGGTTGGAAAAAATGTCAGAATATTTTGATGCTTTCAGGATAGACCATATTTTGGGTTTTTTCCGTATATGGCAAGTTCCTTTAGAATCAAGCAAAGGAAGTTCCGGATATTTTGAACCATCCATACCATATTCAACAGAGGAGATCCATGCTTTTGGTTTTACCGAATCTACCAGTTCACCACTATTCATCACAGACTCCAACAATCCTGCAAAATTCCATCCTGCAATCAGCGCAAAATCTACTCCTGAGTATTCAAATCTTGGAAAAAGAAATCGCTTTGTATACAACCAATTGTACCATAACTATTTTTACGAAAGAAATGAATCGTTATGGGAAAAAAATGGCTACAAAAGATTACAACCAATAATTTCATGCACAAATATGCTTGCTTGTGCAGAAGATTTAGGGATGATACCCGATTGCGTTCCAAAAGTGATGGGAAAATTAAAAATCCTATCCCTGGAATTAGAAAGGATGCCAAAAGCTGCCAACGGAATGGATGGAAAACCAGACAAATTCCCTTATTTGTCTGTAGCAACTACCAGTTCCCATGATACCGAAGGAATCAGAGAGTGGTGGGGAATGCAACACAACACACTAGAAAAAACACATCTAGGAGAAAATACCACCAACGACACCCCGGCAGATATTTGTGAAAACATTGTTTTAAGACATATGCTTGCTCCATCCATGATGGCAATATTACCATTCCAAGATCTTTTGTCCATATTCCAAGACCTTAGGCATCCCCAACCCTGTCAAGAACGAATAAACAACCCCGCAAACCCGGACAATAACTGGAACTATAGACTACATATTAGCATTGAATCTTTAACGGACAACAAATCGTTTACTTCAAAAATCCAAGAAATAGTAAAAACATCAGGCCGGAAAATTTAAAGATTGAGTTTTTCTCCCTCTGAATGTGCGACAACTACTGCGGCACAAGTATCGCCGTATACATTCACCGATGTCCTTATCATATCACATAATTGTTGGACGGCAAGTATTAGCCCAATGCCTTCCAAAGGCAATCCAACTGCTCCCAATACCACTGCAATCATAACCAAACCTGCCATTGGTATCCCTGCTGCACCAACAGAGGCAAGAACAGAAGTTAAAACAATAACAAATTGTTGTCCAACTGACAAGTCAATACCATATGCCTGAGCAATGAAAATTGCTGTCACCCCTTCGTAAAGAGCAGTTCCATTCATATTGATAGTGCTCCCCAAAGGCAACACAAAACTTGTGATTTTGGTGGAAATGCCTGTTTTTTCCTGTGAATCCCTTATTGTAAGAGGCAAGGTTGCTCCTGACGAGCATGTAGAGAAAGCGGTCAAAAGAGGAACTGACATTTGTTTGATATGTTTGTATGGGTTCAACCGTGTAAATCCGTAAACCAATCCGGGCAAAACCAAACCAGCATGAATAATGCAACCTCCCCAAACCACCAATGTGTATAGACCCAAACTACTTACAATTGAATATAACTTTTCGGGATCACCTTGTTGATCGGCAACAATATTGGATACAATAGCAAACACACCATATGGGGTGAATTTTACTATTGTAAGGGTCATCTTCATAAACACCTCAAATGCAGCATCAAAAAAATCACTAAGTATGACTTTATGCTTATCGGTTGCTTTTGTAATGAAGAATCCAAACAAAATTGCAAAGAAAATAACAGGAAGAAAATTACCTTTGGATAAATCGGCAAAAATATTGTCGGGCACTATAGAAACAATCTGATCTGTGAAGGAGAGCGATGTAACAGCCAAATCATCAACAGACTCGGAAAGATTAAGGTCTGCCCCGATTCCTGGTTTGAGAATGTTTACAGCAACTATCCCTATCGTTGCAGCAAGGGCTGTTGTAAAAACATAAAAAGCAAAAGTTTTTCCCGCAAGTCTCCCAAGATCCTTGTATCCTCCTAAACTGGAAACCCCCATTACCAACGAAGAAAAAACAATAGGTATAGCTATCATTTTAAGAGCTCGGATAAATATATCCCCAATCCATTTTATTGACGGAGCATACTCATAAAAAAATATACCAAAGGGAACCGAGAGTACTATGGCAATCAGTATTTGCCAGTGAAGAGCAATTTTTTTCATTATAATTTATTTACCTTTTTAGATATCACGTTCATTATCATTGCTATTGCCCCATCGCCAGTAACATTGCAAGCCGTACCGAAACTATCCATGGTAATGTACAATGCAATCATCAAACCAACCAGAGTTTCATCAAACCCCAGCATTGATTGTAGTAATGCAACTGCGGCCATAATGGCTCCTCCCGGCACCCCTGGTGCGGCCACCATTGTTATCCCTAACATCATGATAAAGCCTCCAAACAAATCCAACCCCGCATCCATTCCTGTCATGTACATTATTGCAAACGCACATGCAACAATCTTCAAAATACTGCCAGAAAGATGGATAGTTGCACACAAAGGAACTACAAAATCAGCAACATCTTCATCTACACCGTTTTTCTTTGCCTGCATAAGAGTCACAGGAATAGTTGCAGCAGAAGATTGTGTTCCCAAAGCTGTCATATAAGCCGGAAGCATGTTAATTAAGGCTTTGAAAGGATTCTTACGTGCGATGGATCCTGCAATGACAAACTGGAAAAGGAGCAACAAGACATGCATTCCAAAAATCACCAATATTACTTTAAAGAAAAGACCCAAAACCGTCGAAACCTGGCCCTCTGCCCCTATTTTCAAAAATATACCAAATATGTACAAAGGCAACAAAGGGATAATGACACCTGTAATAATCTTTGTTATTATCTCCTTGAATTCTGCAAGGGCACCCTTAATTCCCTTGGAACCCGTATATACCACACCCAACCCCAAAACGAAAGATAAAATAAGAGCAGTTGTCACACTCATCAAAGGAGGCATCTCAATTGAAAAGAATGAACCGATAGTTTCATTAAAAGCAAGTTCCTTGCCTTTGTCCAATTGATGGGCATCCAAAAGAAATGGCATTGACCACCGGGTAGTGAAATACGAAAAGAAACCAGAAAAAATAGTAGAACCGTACGCAATCAAAGCTGTAATTGCCAATAATTTCCCTGCTCCTTTACCCAAATCTGAAATTCCAGGCGCTACCAAACCCAAGATAATCAATGGAATAATAAATGAAAGGAAATTACCGAATATACCGTTTATTGTAACAAAAAACCTGACGGACCATAATGGAGCAATAAAAGAAAAACCAATACCTGATATAATTGCTATAATTATCTTGGTCAATAACCCTGGTTTGAATTTCATTTTTATTTTAATTATTTATGTTAAAGACCTTTTCTTCACCTTTCAACACCCCAACACCATACTCGCCGTTGGATTTTGCCCATGCCCTGTGCATTAGTCCGGTATTGAATACCAAAGATATATTGCAATCTTTATCAACAGCAATGATACCTCCACCAGATCCACCCATTGGATCTATCTTGCCAAAAATAACCTCTTCTGAGGCTTGTTGCAAAGGAACTCCCCTATACTCCATAATTGCACAAATATCATATGCAACCACCCTTCTTATCCAATATTCACCATGCCCTGTACCGGAAACAGCTGCCAAACCATTTGCATAAGTTCCAGCTCCAATAACAGGGACATCTCCTACACGCCCCCATTTTTTTCCAGACATGCCTCCTGTAGATGTGGCAGATGCCAGTTTACCATCCCTGTCCCTTACAACACAACCTACCGTACCTCTGGGGTCTTCGTTTTCTGCATTATTCACTATCCGTTCAAGTTGTTCTTCCCTTGCTTTTGTAGAGAAATATCCATTATTTACAATATCCAGATTCATTGAAGATGCAAATGCAGAAGCACCTTCTGCAATAAGGAAGACATGTTGTGTACTGTCCATAACCAGACGAGCAGCTTTTATGGGATTTTTCACATCTTTCACCCCGGCAATGGCACCCGCCTTGAGGTTTGACCCATCCATTATGGCCGCATCCAGTTCGTGATTCCCTTCAATTGTTTTGACTGCTCCTTTTCCGGCATTGAACAATGGACAATCTTCCATGTAAACAACAACAGACTGAGCAACATCAACAGCAGAAGAACCATTTTCCAGCATTCTTTGACCTATCTCCAACGCTTCTAGTAAATGTCTCTCGTACAAATCTTTCATATCTTGAGACATGTTCCCGGGGTCACCTCCTGCTCCACCATGCAATGCTATTGCCCATTCATTATCCTCTTCTTGTATAGCTTGGCTGCAACCAAAAAAAGAGAAAATAGATACAAAAAGTATCAGGATTATACGATTCATAGTTTAAGTTTTCAAGTTTAGGCAAATATAAGAAAGAGGGTGTCAATTTTCAACAAATGACACCCTTTTTATAAAAAAGTTTTTATAATATATTCATTATCTAACATCCAACTCTCTCAGCACATAGTCAGTTGGGGAATATTTATCTAACAAAAACAATATGTATCTGGCATCCACAGTAATTGAACGCGATATTTCCGGATCATACCTGTAATCAGATGCAACACCCTCCCATATCCTGTCAAAATTGATTCCTACCAACTCTCCATTACAGTTTATAACAGGAGAACCCGAACTACCGCTAGTTGTATGGGCATTTGTCAAAAAGTTGATGTAAAGAATACCGTCTTGGGATTTATAGGATCCATAATCTTTATTAGAATGTAACTCCCTTACTTTTTTGGGGATATAAAAATCTTTATCTTCCCGGCTGTTATTGAATTTATCCATTACCCCATCCATGGTGGTCAAAGGCTCGTATACCAATCCGTCTTGTGCTTTTGCACCAGCAACTGTACCATAGCTTATCCTTTGTGAGTTGTTGGCATCCGGGTACAAATTATCTTTACCAATAAACTCCATGTAGCCATTTAAATAGGCATTGTTGAGTTCCATCAACCTCGCCTGCAACTCACCACGTTGCCGGACAATACTATTGACATTCACCATATAGTAACCAATAGCTATCTGGTACAAAGGATCTTCTTTGATAACCTTTTGAACATCCCTCTCTTGTTCATTCAAAAAAGATTTCAACCTCTCTTTGCTTGTGAATATTGAATTCTCAAATACTTCCAAAGACAATTTCTCGACATCCCCATTGTATTGGAACAAGTACTTTACCATGGCTTCCGGCTTGAATTTGTCCGGCATCGCTTCATAATACCTAACCATCAGGTTTCTGAAAAGTTTCCTGTCAATTTCATAATCCCAATTGTTAAAGAACTGGTCTGTCAAAGCAACAAGTCTTTTTGCCTCATTATTAGCGCTCTTCAAATTTGGTTCTTTACGAGAATATATAGCTGCCAATTTTTCAAACTTTCCAATAAATGGGACAATCTCAGAACCGTTCAACCCGGCTTCCTGGAAATAGGCCATTGCCAGATTGTACTCTGCCACCTTTTGGTAATGCTCTTCCATTTCCGATAAAATAGTCCCATATTTTGCAGAGCGTTCCTTATTTTCATTTGCCCATTTTACAAATTGCTCCTCCTCCTTTCTTTTCTGATTTACCAGTCCCATCCTGGACACACCCATAATCTCTCCTTTCCATCTCAAATAGCTATTTCCTATTGAAGATAACCGTGTTGTGTACCTGTACTTCAAAGAGGGGTTTTCTGCAACAGCATTATTGATTATGTTCATCTTCTCTTCCCTTATGGCCGTCTTATGTACGTTTTCTGTATATATGATTTTCTCCAATGCAAAAGAAGGAATGTATTGCCTTGTAGAACCGGGAAAACCAGCTACCATGACAAAATCACCCTCATTAACTCCCTTTGCAGAAACAGGCAAATAATGCTTAGGATTATAAGGTTTGTTATTTTGTGAAAAAGAGGCAGGTTGGTTTTGTTCATTGGCATAAACCCTTAGAAAAGCAAAATCACCTGTATGCCTTGGCCATCTGTAGTTGTCTGTATTCCCTCCAAACTTACCTATAGCAAAGGGAGGCGCTGCCACCATTCTAATATCCCGGTAAACAGAATATACATTCATGATATATTGGCTATTACCAAAAAGTGCCTGCATCTTCACTTCATATCCTGTCCCTTTGGTGGCTTTTTCAGCAATATTAATTCCGTTCTCGTTTATCTTCAATTGCAATTCTCTTCCCTCCAAAGATTCCGTCCCCTCTAATATCTGGTCGGTAACATCTTCCATCCACATCAGCTGTTTCATTTGTAATCCTCTGCATAGTGATTCCTGGGAACGCTCCCTTGCCCAATAACCATATTTGAGAAAATCATTCTCTTCGTTGGAAAACCTCTCTACATATGACATAACAACATGATAATTAGTAATTATCAAACCACTGTCCGAAACAAAACTGGCTGTTCCAAAGCTCCTGAGATTGGCACCCTCCCCCATTAGCCCGATTACTGCATCCTTGATGCATGCCTCGTTGACACTGTAGATTTCCTCTGCACTTAGTTTCAATCCCAACTCCCTCATTTTTGCAAATCTCTGGTCTTTCAATAGCAAAGGAAGCCACATCCCCTCATCTGCTTTTACACTGACAGGCAAAACAATAGCAAATGCCACCAATAATAAAAGGGTTCTAATCAAATATCTCATATTAGTTTCTTATAATGTTTAAAAGGTATTTGTAAAACAAATTGTCCTTTTTGTTTTTATTAATATTGTCGTTTAATTTTTTGTTGGTTTTATCCAACTGGATATATATGGCCTGATCTATTATTGAGGAGTAACCATGCCTTATCTCATTACCCTGTATATGAAAATTGCGGGCTCCTGCCAACGATTTCACATATGAAATTCTCATATTCCTGTCATATAGATCATTTCCGCTAGATATCTCCCAAATACAATTGTCCAGATATTCCAAATATTCTGTCAAATCAAAACCCTCTCCAAAAAGTGCGTTGTTATTCACGATCCTGGGCAGTAAGAAATTATTCAAAAGTGATGAAAGAACTTCTCCCTGTTTTTCAAGGATTTGATCTCTTTTAGACCCCAAGACATCAAAAATTGCCTTGTTTTCCAAATATAAAGGAGCTTGGTATAGCTGTTCTACCACAAACCTAATCGCCTCTTTTTGTTTATCGGTATCTACATGCAAATGTTTAACTTTGCCTAGAGGACCGGGATAATCATAAACCCCTCCGACATAAGACCCGACCAAGGAAATATATCTGAAATACTGTTTTGACAAAGCATCAAACCTGGATTGAACATCTTGAGTATCACCTCCAGCCTCAACCGTCCATTTTACAAGGCTATCAATTATAATTCGAGTATTTGATATCCCGTTTGCAGAAGATTCTATCACGTTATTTCCCAATGTTTCGGATTGGGCAGAAGGATCTGTTGGTATCGCAGATGCCTGGAAAGGAGCAAACAAATAAAAAGGGTTTCCGCCTGCTTTGTCAAAAAGGGATTCCAACATCTCCTTTTCCTTAGATTCTTTATCATTCCCGTGTACATAGCGGTATCCATATTCTATCGAGAAATAGTCAAAGGGGCCCAATACAGGGGGAGTGAGTTTGACCCCCTTTTCATAATCTCCAGGTTGTGCAATATGGTTGTTCCTGGCATAATCCATAATAGAGGCAGTTGTGCCGAATTCTGAGGTGAAAGTAGCCGATCTCAAAGAATCTACAGGATATGCATACGAGCTTCTCATATTGTGTTGCAAACCTAGGACATGGCCCACTTCATGGGCAATTGCATATCTTATCATCTCACCGGTCAAATCCATTCCGTATGTCAATGCCCGTGCTCTCTTATCAACAGCAGCCGTTTGGGTAAACCGCCACATATTAATCAAATTTACCACATCATTCCACCATAACACCTCTCCGTTGAGAATCTCTCCGCTTCTAGGATCAGTCCATATTTGTCCTGCAGCATTTGCCTCTTGCAGAGGCAAATACCTCACAACATTTGTTTTGACATCGTAAGGATCAAACAACGAATCCTTTGGAAACTCCTTTGCAATCATCACATTCTTAAATCCTATTTTCTCAAAAGCAGAGTTCCAGTCTTCTATACCCATTTTGATATAAGGAATCCACTCTTTTGGAAAATATGGTTCTATATACATAACTATAGGGTTAGCTGGCTCAACAACCTGACCATTCTTATGTTCTTCTGTTTTATCTGGATGAGGCTCAATCCTCCACCTGGAAATGTATTTCATTGTTTCCACACCTGAGCCAGATTTGAAACGTTTACGACTGTATGGTTGATAACCAATTCTTTCGTCATTTTGCCTGCATTCCAAAGGCCTAGGCGGCAACAACATCAAAAAATATTGTACAGTTATTGCGAAAGTCTTCCTTCCTCCGTGGAATTCGTAATAACTTCTGATATTTACATGATCCTTGAATTCCCTCATGAATTCAATACCGCTCACTTTACCCTCCAATTTACCCTTTTTCACGTTGTCCGGCAATGGCCAAGCTAACTGGACCTCTTCGGAAAAAAACCTGGTAACATCAATGACAGATCCATCCTGGGATTCTGTCCTTCCTTCAATATCAAAGATTACGGTACTGCCAACTATTCGGTTCCTTTCCAGTGGATTAAGTATTGGATCATCTACATCTACTTCAATGAAATCAGTCACCTCATTTATAAACATCAAATCACCCTCTTTAACAAACCTCACCAACACAGGAGGAGTCCTCATTTGTCCCGCTGAATAAACTTTGGCATTTGGAGAACTAATGTCCACAACCCTGGAACCGAACAAAACATCCTTACCAAGCAAAGAGTCAGGGATTACAAATTTATATGTCCCCTCTCCCCTTACAACATCAATGAATCCATCCTCTTTTGCCAACAAGCCTGCAACACAATACAACATTGTCAATAGCAGTACCGTCAATCTCTTCATATCAAACAATTATTTTATCTAGGATACAGTTTATAAGACACTTTGTACATGTCACCATCTTTGGTAATCTTCAATCCATCCGGCAAGATTCTCATAAAATAAGGGGAACTACTTTTGAACCATGCATCAAATATCATTTCGGGGTCTTCCAAAGTAAAATCATAAGTACCCTCAACTTTCACGAGTTCTACCTCCATTGTAGCAAAGGTAGGGTATGTGCTTTTAGTTATATCACCTCCATTGGCCTTTGAATCAACATGCCATTGCTTGTTCCCATTGGATCCTGTTTCCCAATTATCTCTCAAAATCAGATTGGCTTTGAATTTTTGGTTTGCTGTGGATAGTTTCCCCTTTTGAGTATTTCCCTCCTCTGCAACAAACCTTAACAAAGAGTCTGACGGAGAAAAGAAACGAGTTGTCTTTGAAGCACCATAATCTGCAATCACAGTATCTGAGGTATCAAACTTCAACATATCAGCCAACCTTAACACATCACCTCCGGTAAGATTGGAATTACAATCAAATGCAGAAATGAATATTTGGTTTTTATGTGTTTTAAGGTAGTTCTTTTTCTCTGTGTTCTGGCTTGAATTAATGACAACCTTGCCAACCCAGGAATCATCAGTTGCTTTTATTGCCTGGTAAATTTGAAACCCAGCACCACCAGCCAAAGCAGAGACCCTAAGGATTGGAGTCATATCCACCAATGGATCAGAGACAATCAATGTATATGAAGATTCATCTTGACTAACAGCCAAATATTTTGGGTCAGAAGGTGCTATGGATATTTCAAAATCATTTTTGAACCCGGCCTCGTCTTTTTTCTTGATTTCCAGTGAAAAAGTTGTTTCAGAGACACCTTCAGGGATTGTAATCACGTTGTTATTACCCTCATTGATTGTAAAATCTGTTCCAATAACCATCCCTCCGTCAAACGAAAGGTTCAGTTCCCTTTCGACTGTCAACTGTTGGTCAAGCTTTACGGTAAACTCTATGGTATCTTGGTTATAGGGATTTGTAGATACCGGAAGACCCTCTGTTTCCAAGGAAACGATTGGCAACACAATATCTTTAGTGAATATAATTACTGATTCGGTATTTGTTGTAGGTAAAATAACATAATCTGCACTTGGAGCCAGTGTTATTTTCAATTCAAGGCTCTCATCCCAAATATTTTCATTAAGGATATTTATTTTAACAGATGCCTTATCTTGACCTTCCAGAACAGTCACCTCTTTGGTATCTACTGTATAGTGTTCATTTTCAATAGCTGTACCTGAAAATTGGAATTTGATATCAATCTCTTTCCTGGCAGGCTCAGATAAATTTACAACAGCTGTATACTCTCCTGTTTCTGTATTCACACTTATCAAAGCAGTTTCGAATGATACAGAAGGAATTGAATTTCTCCCTTCATCTACCTTGTCGCAAGATGCAATTGATAGCACCAACGCGACCATAAGAATTGTTGATATTAAAAATTTTGTTGTTAAGTTCTTCATCATTTTATATTTATAGTGTTAAAAGTCCTATTGCAATGCCCACATTATACCATCCGTTGGTTCCTTTTGCAAAAATATTCCCACCGTATAGCCTGGTATAACCTGTCAACTTTGTTTTTTTGACAAAAGAGAGCGGAAAATAATAGCTTAAACTCCCGCCCAATCCATAAGTATCCTTGTTATGAAAAATAAAATCAGGAGAAAGGATTTCTGTATAAACCACATTTTCATTAGCTACATCCAGTTTACTATCTGTTGTTAAACCTCCTGACAAACCAAGTTCCAACACAATACTAGAATATTTATCATCAAGGAAATCATACGCCCCATTCAATGAGAGGTTGATTTTGGATGCACTGTATTGCGAAAATGGAAGGAAGTAGTAGTTTTCAAACTTTGTATATGAAGCCGTAGCTCCTGCACTCCATTTGTAAGAACCTCCTGCTCCCGACAAAGAATACATTTTCCACCCAATTGTGGCATCGTTAGTCTTTACAGTATACCTGTTTTTGTATGTGTAAATTGTTTCCCAAGTCTGAGTTGTGATTCCAGTAATAGTATCCCTTTCAGAAACAAGCTGCTGCCTGTTCTCTTGGGCACCTCCGTTCGTGTAGTGATAGCCAACTCCAAAATCATGTAATTTATCACCTTTATGGTAAAGCAAATCCGATTTAAAAGAGAAGCTGTAAGAATTGTAAGATCCGGGACTTTGCTTTTTGTCTCCTAGGATCTGTTGGTCATTATACTCCCCGCCAAAAGAAACCAGCCATTTAAGATTTTCTTTAATCAAATTGTATTGGACATCTGCACCCAGGATATTGGATATGAATTGACGTGAAAACCCTCGGTAACCACCAATCTTCCCCTCTGCATGTTCAAGCCCGGAAAATGTGTAATAAAGCAAATTAGGATCTGTCTGTACAGTTGTCAATCCTGGCATCTTCTCCTTGTCGTACCTGAAGTATGCATTGAAACCAACTTTATGGTTATTGTCAAAATTATACACAAATGAAGGAATTATTGAATAATCAAGGAGGTAACTCCTCGACCTTGGATCCCTTTGCCTTGCCATATCGGCAACCAAGTAGTCTAAAGTAAGTCCAAAATTGAATTTGCCATAGTTCAATGTGTAAAGTTGTAATTTCAGGTCGAATTCCTGGGTTTCGTAATTACCCCTTACACTGCTTCCGTAAATATACGGGTTAGCATTGTATGTATCGTATACATCCGACCATGCCCTGTCATACTCTTTGTTCATGTTAAATTTAAAAGAGCCTTTCACCATCACTTTATCGTTGAACCTATCATATCTTTCAGTAGCAAAGAGCAACCCTCTGTTAGAAGAACCTTCCTGAACCCTGTGGAATTCACCACCATTTGAATAAGTTCCCAATGATACGAAACTCCCCCTTTGTACCAAAGATAAAGCCATCCCTGCAGAATTTCTTGTCTGAGACCATTGCTGCTGGATAACCTCAATCTCCCTTGTTTTTATATTTGGGAAAGCTTGGTTTGTATCAATGCTTTGTGCACCAATATTTGCATAATTGGATGCCATCAAAGCCAAAATAAAATATATCTTCTTCATAAATTACTGGTTAAGAAGTTGTTGATTGTCATAATTCCTGGGTTCCGGTCCGCTTATTATCTCAAAATCGTCCAGACTATTGTTACTATCCTGCAATATGATCCTCCCGTTATCTATCTCCGAAATTTTCCTCTCTACAGATTCGTTTGTATAACCACTTATTCCATTAATAAACACATAACCAGCATCTACAATATCCTGGAACCTTTTAAGGTTAATATCCGGTCCGGTAGATGCAGAGTTTTTCAAAGCTTCAACACCATCAATCACAGTAGATACAGGTACCTTTCTAAAGCGTTCTCCAGAAGTTTTACCAGGTGCAAATACCTCTTGCCATGTAAAAATATCTTCATCAGTTTCAAACAAAAACAGAGCGTTAGGTCCACCGCTTATAAGATTCAAAAACTTAAGGGGAACAGAACTGGAGATAACAGGCAAAGCCTTGACATCCGGATTCCCCGTACCATCCAGTTCCTTTACTTCAAAATCTGCTGTAGACAAATCCACAGAATTAGATGCACTAGTTGTATGATCCCTGGCATTCCTTGCTGCAATCACAATGCTTTCGCCAGGTCCAAGGGGGTAATCTGTTCCCCCGCCAGGGAATTTGCAAATCTGTCTGGTATAAATGTAATCTGGATCATCTGATGCCAAATATGCTGCTGGTGTCATCGACTCGGCAAGGGCCAAGTATTTCCCATCCAAATAGACCGTCTCATCTGAATTATTGAAAATCTCGACAAATGAATCTGCTGTGTAATTCCTGTTTCTGTTATCTTTAGTGCCGGAGTAGTATACTTTGGAAATCAACAGGCTTTTCATGATTATCTTTTCCAGGTCCACGGAAAGGTTTTTTGTGTCAAACAAAGGATAGTTTGCAATGGTAGCTTTCAATAAAACCTTGGCCTTATCCTCCAACATTTCATTTGCAGAGATAAGCTGCTTATATTGAGCACCTGTCATTTCCCATGAAGTATTTATTGTATATTCATCCGGGATTATTTCCGCAATCTGCAGTACCCCACTGGCATCTGTGTTGAAAGTGTAAACATTGGAAGCACTTGTCAATACCACCTCTTTGTTTGCGTACTTGACACTTGACTCAATATTTGAAGGCATCCTGAACTCTATTGAAAAACCCTCAACCTGCGATGGCTCTTCCCTCGTGCAAGAGAAAAAAGCAATAATATTAAAATAGGTAAATATAACTTTTTCATCATGTTAAATTTTTATGAAAAGTTCCATCCCAAAAGAAAACGTACCAGAATTCCTTTCTACCAAGGTTCCTGATATATTGTTGGATTGGTATGGTGTGTAATAGAAGATATTGTTCACAAAGAACGAGAATCCAAGCGAATTGGAAATCTCTTTTGTAAGTCTGGCATTTATCAGCCATAAAGGTTTGTTTATCACTGCATCGGTATCCCTTGGATCTTTGATTTGGTCGGCCAGCAAAAGCCCCTTTATCTTGTAATCGGGATCACTCAACATCTGTTCTGTAATTGGATGATATTGCAAGTCTGTATCCAGCCATCCGGTAGGAACTTGTTGTTGGTTGGTTGTTTTGGAATATGTATACCAGATTATCTGCCCATTCACAGAGGCTACCATTTTCAATTGAGGGATATTGCATACAGCCCTCAATACCGTACTGAACCTTCTTTGTATGGATTTTTGCAGGCCCGAAGGATATTGCAATTTGAACGGAGGTGTATCAGAACCTCCCTGGCCATAAACAGAAGATGGCAGGATTCCTACCGGGCTGGAGAAATTGGGACCATTATTCCAAGCAGAGGATTCCATATAAGCTCCGCTCAAATAAATGGAAGTCCTGATAGGCTTTATTTGTCCAAAGGAAAAATCAAACTCTATACCACGATCCAGGCTTGCCTGGGTGTTTCCAACCCTGCCAGTGGTTGTGAAAACAGTATCTACCCTTGCAGGGTTTTTCCAATCTACAATAGGTTTCTCGCCAGGCCTTATTACCAACCCATCATTTGCTGCATAATAATTGGAAAAAAAAGTATTGTATTCAGTAAAGTTGCCAAATCCATTTTTCATGTAATCCCTGTATGCTACAACTGAAAAAGTCATTCCATTTGGCAATTTGATATCTGC
>JAQWAL010000080.1 GCA_028707695.1 Bacteroidales bacterium
TTTTTATAAGAAATTACACCCCATAACATGCACTAAGTGCTAGGCGTTAGCAACAAGTGAACCGGGCAAGGAGCACCTCTCATCTTTTTTCACATATTACTGTTTGTAAGGCGCTTAAGTGTGCCAACTTTGCAGTTTACATGTTTTCTACGATAGAAAATTATTGTTTTGTGCAAAGTTGTCTCATTTAACAACCACTTTTTCAAGAACATGTGAAAAAAGATGAGAGGTGCTCCCGTGAGGTGCTCCCGTGAGGTGCTCCCGTGCAAGCCTTGCTGCCAAAAAAAATGTTAACTTTACTAGGTTATTAAGTTTATAGAAATTTTGTATGGGAGTGCAGATAGAATATGTCCTCTTGGTTTTGTCGATTCTCTTCTTTATTAGCATATTGGCTGGTAAGGCAAGCTCTAAGTACGGGGTGCCGGCTTTGTTGCTATTTTTGGGTGTCGGGATGTTGGGCGGAAGTGACGGACTGGGAATCCAATTTGACAATATACAGTTTGCAGAGACTATAGGGTCAATTGCGTTGAGCATTATCCTGTTTTCCGGAGGGATGGACACCACAATCTCAGAAGTGAGGCCTGTTATGGCCAGGGGAATTGTTCTGGCAACTTTTGGAGTATTGCTTACTGCACTTATCACCGGGGTTGTCATTTGGTGGATTCTGGGAATGACAATTCCATCGGCCGGGATTGGGTTTTTAACCTCTTTGTTGCTGGCTTCTACAATGGCTTCCACCGACTCAGCATCGGTTTTCTCTATATTGCGATCACAAGATTTGAAACTCAAAAACAATTTACGCCCTTTGCTGGAGCTGGAAAGCGGGAGCAACGATCCGGTTGCATACATACTGGTTGTGACTCTGCTTGGAATTATCAAACAGGAGTTGGAGCCAAGTTTTTGGCAATTATCCGGCACACTGCTTTTGCAAATTGGAATAGGGGCCTTGTCGGGATATTTGATTGGAAAGTTGGCAGTAAAGGTTATCAATAAAATAAGAATTGGGAATGACTCCCTCTATCCGATATTGGTCTTTACCTTTTGTATTTTCATCTTTTCATTTACATATTTTGCAAAAGGGAATGGTTTCCTGGCAGTTTACATAGGAGGTTTGGTTGTCGGGAATTCCAAGTTTGTGCATAAAAGGTCTTCTTTGAATTTTTTTGATGGCTTGGCATGGATGTTCCAGTTGGTGATGTTCTTGACTTTGGGATTGTTAGTCAATCCGCATGATTTGCTGGATATTGTTGTTCCAGGGCTCATCATCAGTTTTTTGATGATTTTCTTTAGCCGTCCATTGGCTGTTTTCCTGAGCTTGTTGCCATTCCCGAAAATGCATTTTAAAGATAAAATTTTTATTTCCTGGGTAGGGTTGAGGGGAGCTGTTCCCATAATCTTTGCTATTTTTGCTTTGGTAGAGGATATCCCGCATGCAAGACTAATTTTTAATATTGTCTTTTTCTGTACGCTTGTTTCTTTGATAGTACAGGGAACAACCTTGCCTGTGGTTGCCAAATGGCTGGGCCTTGCCCAAAAATACAGACCTCTAAAGAAATTAAGGGACTTTGATGTGGATTTTTCCAATGATATTAAGTCTGTCATGACAGAGATTGATGTCACAGACAAAATGCTGGCAAATGGTAGCAAACTTATGGATATGACTTTTCCTGATAAAACTTTGGTTGTAATGGTAAAAAGAGACCAAAGGTACTTTGTGCCAACAGGCAAGACCGTTTTGAATGAAAATGACAAGATATTGATAATCACAGATAACCATGAGGCTTTGATTGAGACATACAAATCTTTGGGCATTGAAGATATCTAAAGTACCGTCGTATAATTTAAACTAAAAAGCAACAAAGTGAAAGTATTGGTAATTGGCGCAACCGGGGCAACCGGCAGGGACTTGCTGGATTTGCTGGTCAAGGACAAAGATGTGCAGAGTATAGAGGTATTTGTCAGGAGATTACCCGTCCAAATGAGCGATAAAATAATTGTCCATAAGGTGGATTTTGACAAACCCGACACCTGGAAACACCTTGTTAAAGGGGATGTCCTTTTCTCATGCCTGGG
This sequence comes from Bacteroidales bacterium, assembly GCA_028707695.1. Classification (GTDB taxonomy): domain Bacteria; phylum Bacteroidota; class Bacteroidia; order Bacteroidales; family UBA932; genus Bact-08. The sequence continues at coordinate 2,074 of JAQWAL010000080.1, forward strand.
AACAACCCTAAAGGCAGCGGGCAGCAAGGAGGCCCAATATAAAGTAGATTACCATTACCAATACCTGTTTGCAAAGGCAGCCAAGGAAAACGGAGTAAAGAACCATGTTTTGGTATCTGCCGGCAACGCCTCTGCAAAATCACTTTTTTTCTATTCTAAAATGAAAGGGGAGTTGGAGGATGCTGTTAAAGACCTTGGATTTGAAAAACTTATTATTATGCAGCCTCCATTATTGGTAAGGAAATCAAGTGAAAGGAAGGCAGAGGTTTTTGCCGGGAAAATCATAGGGTTCCTGAATAAATTGGGCCTTTTCAAATGGTACAAGCCCATGCCAACACATCTGTTGGCAAAAGCCATGATTGATTCTTACAAAAAGACAGGGAATGGTGTAACAACCTTAAAGGCAACCGATATTTTTATGCTTGGCAGCAATAATAATGGGTAAGGGATAATTATTGGGTATATTTGTTATAAAGCGGATTCCGAAAAGCTTCACGAGTAGGAAATTATAAATAAAGAGATTGTAATGAAAAATGTTTTAAGACTATTTAGTCCGCTTTTAGTGTTGTTGCTGTTTGCAACGCTTACCTCTTGCAACAAGCAAGATTCTCCTTGGGATGGAATGAACCCATTTGACAATGGAGGTAAAGAACGCAATATGGTTGTAGTGATTAGCGATATACACCTTGGTGCAGACCTGGCTTATGCAGAGTGTAATGAAAACCTAGAACCTCTTGAAGAATTGTTGAATCGTTTGAAAGAATCGCCTAACGTAAAAGAGCTTGTCATAGCCGGAGATTTGCTGGATGAGTGGTTTGTTCCTGCAACAATAGATACATATCAGGGTAAAGATCAGGCAGATTTCGTGCAACGTATTGCTACTACAAACAAAGGTGTAATTGATGCACTTAACAACATTATAGAAGAGAAGGAGATTTTAGTTTCTTATGTGCCCGGGAACCATGATTTGACAATTACCGAAGCGAGTGTAAGTTTGATTCTTCCCGGCATAAACCAAAAACGGGATCCGGAACTTGGTTTAGGAACCTATACTCCTGAAGGAATTCCTGAAATTGCAATTGAGCATGGACACCGTTACAATTTCTTTTGTGCGCCCGATCCAATTTCCAACCAGGATATCGCTCCCGGGACAATAATGCCTCCGGGTTATTTCTTTACCAGGCTGGCAGCTCTTTATGTAGCACAAGGCAAACCAGACCCGGCAGATGTTGTACCTGTTGTAACCAGGAATACATCTGGGGACGAAAGCCAGGATTTGCTTTTTGCATACTGGAAATTATGGGAGTGGACGGCTAACCTCTTTACCATTGAAAATATGTTTGACGAAAATATTTTTGTTACAAACGTGAACGGATTTACAGGAACTTATTCTGTTAACGATTTGTTACCATTTCAGCAAACTCCGGGAGGTTACATAGATGTGAACCTTTACAAAGGGATACAAGATTCATGGGATCAACGGCAAATTCATAACAGGGTAGCTGTAAGTGTTCCTGTATTGCAGGCTATTTCCAACGCTGCCAGTGCAACAGAGACAGACGACCAGGCAAAGATCCAATATTTCCTGAACCCCGATTCAGATAAAAGGATAGTTGTTTTTGGCCATTCGCATGTCCCTGTAATGGTTGCTTC
>JAQWAL010000081.1 GCA_028707695.1 Bacteroidales bacterium
ATAACAAGATCTACATTTTCACGTCTCCATGCCATTTTGTCCTCGGCAGCATATCCTCTTGAATGGGATGCAAAAGAGAGTGAGTCTTCAAAATCATTGTTAGGGTAAAAATAATCGTCAAAATGGATTCCGTCCAAATCGTACCTTGTCACCAAATCCTTGATAACCTTGACAAGGAACTCCCTGGTCTCGGGATATGCAGGATCAAAATAGAGTTTTTTACCATGACGTACAAAAAGTTCCGGTTTTTGATTGTAAATATGGTCCGGAGACATATCCTTAAGGTTTGCAGTATCCTGAGATACCCTGTAAGGATTCAGCCATGCATGAAGCTCCATCCCCCTTTTGTGGGCCTCCTGTATTGCAAACTCAAGCGGGTCATACAAAGGGTCAGGAGCAACTTTTTGATCGCCGGTAAGGTAGATGGACCATGGTTCGTACCTTGAAATATAGAAGGCATCTGCAGTTGGTCTTATTTGCAATACTACAGAATTGAAGTTCATCGATTTGAACAAGTCCAGATAGTCAACAAGTTCTTTTTGTTGCTCCTGGGACGTCAGTCCCGGAGAAGATGGCCAGTCAATGTTGTTGACAGTAGCAATCCATACAGCCCTCCATTCGTGCTTGCCATCGTAGCCAGAAAAGACCTCTTTTGGAGGATCACAAGAAGCTAACAGTAAAATGCTGGTTATAAGCAAAGAAAAAAATTTGTTCATAGTTGCTGTTGTTTCGTGGGTTAGTATATCCATACAAAGATACTATATTTGTGCAAATTTTTTAGACATGATAGTTGATTCTTTGAGAGGTTTCGAAAGATATATTTCCTTCCACCCCAGATTTGCAAAAGCATATGAATTCCTTACCAAAAACAACCCCGGCAACATGGAGCCAGGGGAGTATCCGATATTGGGAAAAGAGATCTATTGCACAATTTGGGAGGGCAAAGGCAAAGGATTGGAATTTCCACCCCTGGAAGTCCACGATTCTTATATAGACATCCATCTTCTGATTGAGGGGAATGAAACCATTGGTATAAAAGACAGGGCAAAATGCTCTGCAGACAATGTCCCTTACGACCAGGAAAAAGATATTGCTTTCATAGATGAAATTCCGGAGAACTTCATAAACATGTCACCCGGGAACATAGCAATAATATTCCCTCATGATGCTCACTCCCCTTTGATCGGGGAGGGTCACATCAAGAAAATGGTCATAAAAGTACTAGTGTAATGAGATTCCATGGAGACAGACGTTTCAACTCATACGTCGGGCATCTGAAATGGAAGTATGGAGGGAGGTTGCAAAAAATTGTGGTAGATGCAGGTTTCACCTGTCCCAACCGCGACGGCAGCAAAGCTACCGGAGGCTGCACATATTGCGATAACAATGCCTTCCATCCATCTTACAGCACAGCCAGCAAACCGATATTGCAACAGCTTAATGAGGGCATTGGATTCCATAAGGTAAGGTACAGGAATGCAGGAAAATACCTCGCCTATTTCCAATCCTATTCCAACACCTACGGCACCTTGGAAAAAATGAAGGAGGTATACCAAGAAGCCCTTTCACACCCAGAAGTTGCCGGATTGGTAATAGGCACAAGACCCGACTGTATAGACAATGAAAAATTGGAGTACATAGGCAATTTATCCAAAGAGAAGATAGTTGTGATTGAATACGGCATTGAGTCGGTATACGACAAAACACTTGAAAGAATCAACAGGGCACACGATTTTGCCACATCCAGGCAAGCTGTGCACATGACAGCAAAAGAGGGTATTTTCCAAGGAGCCCATTTCATATTCGGGCTGCCGGGAGAAAGCCGTGAAGAGATGCTGGGTTATGCCGGTTACATAAACGACTTGCCACTTGATTCATTGAAATTTCATCAACTCCAGATTGTCAAAGGGACCCGCATGGAAAAGGAATTTGAAACCAATCCAGGGGATTTTTACACATGGACACTGGAAGAATACATAGACTTTTTCATAGATTTCCTGGAATTGCTAAGACCCGACCTTCTTATTGAAAGGTTTGCCGGGGAGGTTCCGCCCAGGTTTGTAAACACTACACCATGGGGACTTGTCAGGAACGTAGAGATGATAAGAATGCTGGAAAAAAGACTGGAACAAAGGGATACATTTCAGTCCAGGCTCTACCAACCGTAATCATTTTTATTATCTTTGTGGCTTATTGGGCAGCTATTTCCCAAAACAACAAGGAATGGCAGGGTCTTTGTTCATTTGAACCATATAACAGATTATGAGATTTACACTAATACTGCTTTTAATTCTTTCATTAGCATCATGCAAATTCCTGGAATTCCGGTCTAATGACCAGGTTGTGGCAGAGGTGAACGGATACCGTCTTTACGAAAAAGATGTCAGGAACCTGATCCCTCCCGGGACACCTTACCAGGACAGTATCATGATGCTGCAGCAATATGTCAATTCATGGTCACTGAAATACCTTTTGCTGGCCAAAGCAAACAACCAGCTTTCAAAAGAGGACAAAGACGTAGAACAGGAGGTAGAAGATTACCGCAATTCACTCATTGCATACAGGTACGAAAAACTATATCTGGAAACCAGGCTGGATACCATTGTCCATGAGTCGCAAGCAAGGGAGTACTACATGACCAACTCCCATAATATTTCTCTTCCCAACTCAGTAGTGAAAGGCAGGGTGGTAAAAATATCCAACGGATCTCCAAATTTGGAAAGGATCAAAAACATGTACAGGGTAAACTCACTAGAAGAGATAGACGAACTAGAAAACCTTTGTTACAATTCGGCAGACAAATACAATAACTTCAACAACCAATGGACAGACATTGCCACTGTAGCAAGAGAACTGCCCCTTGATTTGTATCAATGTGAAAACGAATTGAAGACAAATGATTTCATAGAAGCCAAAGACTCTTTGTACAGCTATTTTGCATTTTTTACAGAGAAGATCCTGCCGGGAAACACTCCTCCTTTTGAATATTATCTTCCAAAGATAAAGGAGACTATCATAGGGAAAAGAAAACAAGACTTGATAAGGAAATTGGAAAAAGAACTTATAGAAGAGGCCCAGAACAACAACACAATCAAAACTAACATTAACGATTACCCACAAAATGAAAACCAGCGTTAAAATACTACTCCTGTCAATTGCCATATCTGCCGCCTTTACAAAACCGGCCAATGCCCAGAGATATGAAAAGGGACTCATAGATAAAACAATTGCCCTCATTGGCAATGATATGGTGCAACTCTCTACCCTGGAATCAGAAGTTCAGATGATGATGCTTCAAGGTGTCACTTCTGACAAAAACCTACGGTGTGATGTTCTGCAAAACCTCTTGATACAAAAGCTATTCCTCACACAAGCGAGATTGGACAGCCTTCAGGTTAGTCCGGACAATGTAGAAAATGAGCTTAATAACCGCATATCCAATGTACTGACAAGCCTGGGAGGAGAAAAGGCAGTTGAGGAATATTTCAACAAGCCTCTGTTCCGCCTCAAACAAGAGTGGAGGGAAGCCTTGACAGAACAGTTCCTTGTCCAGGAAATGAGAAGCAACGTAGCACAAAGTGCCCCGGCAGTCACTCCTTCCGATGTAGAACAATATTACAAAAACGCACCTGAAGATAGTTTACCAATCATACCTACCCAATACAAATACAGGCAAATAGCTGTTTACCCA
>JAQWAL010000009.1 GCA_028707695.1 Bacteroidales bacterium
CTTGTATCGTATCATAAAATGCAAGGTTTATGAAGTAAAAGTACTCAATTTCTTGCAGTTATGCAAATTTTACATCGTTTAATTTGCTGATTTTCAGCATAGATATCTATTATTCAGCAGACCCTATATTAAGGAGGTTAACATTTGACTTATAAAGAAAAAAAGCACTCCTGAGAGTGCTTTTCCTTATTCCTGCTGCAATACAGCAATGTTTAACTATTCTAGCAAAGGCCTTGTTCTAGGGTTGCCCTGGCAACTTTCATGAATCCTGCAATGTTTGCTCCGTTCACATAGTTGATGTATCCATCACTTTGTTTGCCATATTTGACACATTGTTCATGTATGTTTTCCATGATCTGCTTCAGTTTGGCATCAACCTCCTCTGCTGTCCAGCTGATATGCATGGCGTTTTGGGTCATTTCCAATCCGGAAACGGCTACACCACCTGCGTTCACAGCTTTACCGGGTGCAAAAAGCACTTTTGCTTTCTGGAATTCGGCAATAGCCTCAGGAGTACAGCCCATGTTGGAGATTTCCCCAACACACACTACGCCGTTTGCCACAAGTTGCTTGGCATCTTCTCCGTTAAGTTCGTTCTGGAAAGCACTAGGAAGGGCAATATCAACTTTGACCGACCAAGATTTTTTGCCTGCGATAAACTTTGATCCGGGGAATTTGTCAGCGTATGGAGCTACAACATCGTTGTTAGATGCACGCAACTCCAACATATATTCAATCTTCTCTTCGGTCATTCCAGCCTCGTCAATAATAACACCATCAGGTCCGGACAATGCAATAACTTTTGCTCCCAACTCTGTTGCCTTTTTGGCAGCGCCCCACGCAACGTTACCGAATCCGGATACGGAAACTGTTTTTCCTTTGATATCTATACCTTTGGTTGCAAGCATGTGGGTTACAAAATACACACCACCAAAACCGGTTGCCTCCGGACGGATAAGTGAACCACCCCAGGTAGATCCTTTTCCGGTCAAAACACCTGTATTCTCACGGGCAAGTTTCTTGTACCATCCGTACATGTATCCAACTTCCCTTGCTCCAACTCCAATGTCACCGGCAGGAACATCGGTATCCGGACCCAGGTGACGCCACAATTCAGTGATGAACGCTTGGCAGAACCTCATGATCTCTGCATCCGACTTTCCTTTTGGATCAAAGTCAGAGCCACCTTTGCCACCACCCATAGGAAGGGTTGTAAGGGCATTTTTGAATGTTTGTTCAAAACCCAGGAACTTGAGAACCGAAGGAGTCACTGAAGGATGGAAACGGAATCCGCCTTTGTACGGGCCAATGGAATTATTGAACTGTACCCTGTAACCAAGGTTTGTGTGAACCTCTCCTTTATCATCTTGCCATGTCACACGGAAAGTAAAGATCCTGTCGGGCTCAACAAGCCTTTCTACAATTTTTGCCTTTTGGAATTCCGGATGCTGGTTGTAAATAGGCTCTATAGACTCAAGAACCTCATGTACAGCTTGGAGATACTCTTTTTCATGACCATACTTCCTTTCAAGGGAGGCCATAATTTCAGCTACTTTCATAATTAGAATATTAATAATGTTTGGTATGTTTGTTAGAAATCTATTTCACTTCCCAGGTTGCACCACTGTGCAACAATTCATCCATGTTATGTATTTGTGCATGTTCCCTGGCATCAATTACCTGGTCCCTGACATTGTCGTCATAGGTTTTGTCTTTCACAGCCCTTATCACGCCCAATGCAACAGGCATTTCCGGCCACTTCATATCTATCAGCATAGAATGCAGGCCGGGGTTTTCTATATGGGCATCATGAACAAGCAAATCTTTTTCGGTTATGCCGTTTTCTCCTATAACAACAGATTTCAGGCTGTTACCCTCCATGACAAGGCCTTTGTCCCGGTTTTTCCCGTATATCATAGGCTCACCATGTTTGAGAACAATGGTCCTCTCTGCACGAACATCCTTGTCAGAAACCAGTGAGTGTGTTCTGTCATTGAATATTACGCAATTCACCAACATCTCCACAACCGCAGTCCCGTCATGTTTTGCAGATTCAAGCATAATGCTTTGGGTGAGCTTAAGTTCAACGTCAATGCTTCTTGCAAAGAATGTTCCCCTTGCACCAAGCACCAAGGAACCCGGATTGAACGGATGTTCTACAGTACCGTAAGGAGATGTTTTTGTGACCATTCCCAATTTGGAAGTTGGCGAATACTGGCCTTTTGTCAGTCCGTAAATCTGATTGTTGAACAAAATTATATTAATGTCAATATTCCTGCGTATAGCGTGAATGAAGTGGTTACCTCCTATTGCCAATGCATCCCCGTCACCTGTAATTTGCCATACGGTCAAAGTAGGGTTGGCAACCTTTATTCCTGTTGCTATTGCCGAGGCACGGCCATGTATACCATGGAAACCATATGTATCCATGTAATATGGAAAACGGGAAGAACAACCTATACCCGAAACAAAAACAAATCTTTCCCTTGTATAATTAAGTTCTTCACAAATATCGGGCATGGCCCTTTGTATGCTTGCCAAAATCGCATGGTCCCCACATCCCGGGCACCATTTTACCTCTTGATCACTTTTAAAATCTTGTGGTGTATATTTCATTTCCTGATGTTTTTTGGGGTTAGTTATAATATAGCATTGACAGCATCAACAATCTCTTTCACTATAAAAGGCTGTCCTTGCACTTTATTGTACTGCAGATAGCTGAACTGAGGATGGATTGCCCGCAAATAATTGGCAAATTGCCCGCTGTTCAGTTCACACACAATAATTTTCTTGTATTTGGAAAATATATCAGCTGTATTCTTTGGCAAAGGGAAGATATAATCGAAATGAGTCAGGCTCACTTTCTTGCCCTCTGCCTGCAACTCCTTGACCGCAGTATAAAGATGTCCATATGTACCACCCCAGCCAACTATAAGTACCTCTCCCTCTTCTTCTCCTATAACAGTTTGTTCAGGTATATAATTTGCAAGCCTGGCCACTTTCTCTGCCCTCTCAGCAACCATCCTCTCATGAACATGAGGGTCAGAAGAAACACTCCCATCATTGTTTTTTTCCAGCCCGCCTATCCTGTGCTCAAGACCTTTTGTTCCGGGCAAAGCCCATTTCCTGGCCAATTTTTCTGCATCCCTTTTGTATGGCCAAAACGGAGTCTGATCACTCTCTTTTACTATTGGAGGGTTGATTGCAGGATAATCCTTCATTGAAGGAATCCTCCAGGGCTCCGATCCATTTCCCAGGAATCCTTCTGTGAGCAGCAGTACAGGCATCATATGCTCCATTGCAAATTTTGCAGAATAAAAGGCAGCATCAAAACAGTGTGATGGCGAATGGGCAGCAATAATAGCTATAGGACACTCTCCATTCCTGCCATACAAAGCCTGGTTCAAATCTGTTTGTTCTGTTTTGGTAGGGATTCCGGTTGAAGGGCCACCTCTTTGCACATCCACCACAACCAATGGCAATTCTGTAATCATGGCAAGGCCGAGAGCCTCGGACTTCAAAGAAAGCCCTGGTCCAGAAGTAGTTGTTACTGCCAGGTTCCCTGTATATGCAGCACCAATGGCAGTACATATACCTGCGATTTCATCTTCGCATTGCAGGGTCTTTGCGTTCAAATCTTTCCTTAGTGCCAGTTCCTCCAGAATACTAGTAGCAGGAGTTATCGGATAAGAACCACAGAAAAGAGGTATTCCCGACTTTTCCGAAGCAGCCAGCAAACCCCAGGCAGTAGCCTGGTTACCGTTGATATACCTGTAGGTCCCCTTTTGCAATGATGCTGGTGCAACTTTGTAGGTATTGGGTATGGCATGGATATTTCCGGCATAATTGAATCCATCCCTCAAAGCCTTTTTGTTTGCCTGTGCAATTTCCGGCTTTTTCCGGAATTTATTGTCCAGATATTTTTCAGTTGTATCCAAAGGCCTGTTGAACATGTAATAACAAATACCCAACGTAAAAATATTCTTTGACCTGACAATGGTTTTAGGATCTAGCCCACTCTCCTTAAGACTCTCTTTAGTGAGAGTGGTTATAGGAGCGAAAATAATGTGTCTGCCTTGTATATTAAGTTCTGTTACAGGATCATCTGTTTTATATCCTGCCCGTTTTATACCTTTTTCGTCAAAAGTGTCGGAATCCAGGATAATTGTTGCTGTTGGTTTTGCCCATTTTGCATTAGACCTTAGGGCTGCAGGATTCATGGCAACCAATACGTCACAGAAATCCCCGGGAGTCCTGATCTCACCACTACCAATGTTGACCTGGAAGCCGGATACCCCGGCAACAGTCCCTTGTGGTGCACGTATCTCTGCAGGGAAATCCGGGAACGTAGAAATTTCATTCCCGAACAATGCCGATGCATCGGCAAACAATGTTCCAGTCAGCTGCATTCCATCACCTGAATCACCCGTAAATCTAATTACAACTTCCTTAGTGTCAATAACCTTGTGTTGCATAAAATTTTGTTTAGTAAAGCATTCTCGCTTTGTTAGGTTAAAAAATTAATCTACAAATGTAGCTAATATTCCCAACCGTAAAACTTTTTTTAAAAAAATTTAAAATCATAAGAAAACCATCCTTTAATTGGCCAATATGTTAGGACCCTAACCTATCATTCCTTATGATTTATCAAATATAGGACTACTTTTACTTATTAGCAAAATAAAAAAACAAATTTTGATTTTAATATCTAATTTAAACCAAATACAAAACTTTCTGTTTTACTAAACAGGCTAAGATAATATTCATATATTTGTATTAATAAAGAGAAAATGGCAATAATCAAGAGACTAAACGGAATAGAACCAAAAATTGGCAAGAACTGCTTCATAGCAGAGAATGCTGCAATAATCGGGGATGTGGAGATTGGTGACGACTGCAGCATATGGTATGGGGCTGTATTAAGGGGTGACGTGAATCCCATCAGGATAGGCAATCGTGTGAATATACAGGATGGTGCCGTTTTACATACTTTGCACAAGAAATCCATAGTCAACATAGGTGACGATGTATCAGTCGGGCACAATGCAATTGTCCACGGTGCCACGGTTGGGAGCAATGTACTCGTCGGGATGGGTTCCATCCTCATGGACAATGCAGATATTCCCGACAACACCATTATTGCTGCCGGTGCTGTTGTGTTGAGTAATTCCAAACTGGAGAGCGGGGTATATGCAGGGATTCCTGCAAAAAAAGTAAAGGATGGTACTCCGGAAACAGGCCTCTCTGCAAAAAAGAATGCTCAGGGATACATGATGTACAAAGAATGGTTCCTGAACAATTACGAAGATATAGATTAAACACTAAATAACACACATCAAAACAAAACAACACAAATGAAAAAAATTCTTTTTCTGGCAATAGGTGCAATTTTATTTGCATGTACGCCCAAACAAGATGGTTATAAAATAACCGGAACAATCCAGGGAGATGGCATAGAACAAGCAAAAGTCTATCTTTCAAATTTCAACAGGAGCGAGTCCATAAAAGACACCACAGACTTGGTAGACGGCAAATTCTCATTTGAAGGGAAATTGACTACTCCGGAGCACTATGGGATAACCGTAGAAGGGATGGACGGACGAATCACTCTTTTCCTGGAAAACACAAAATTCGAAATCACAGCTCAAAAAGGTGACTTTGCCAACGCTATTGTTACAGGTGGAGAAACAAACCAAAAATTGAACCAACTACTCGAAAAGAAAAAAGAGATCGAGACTGCCAACAAACTTGATTCCCTTATGGCAGAATTCTACAAAGGCGAAACAACTGAAGAGAGGAAACAAGAGATTATTGCTATTTACGAAAAAGCACAAAACGAAATACATGGATTGCACGACCAGTTTTATCAGGAAAATCCATTCTCTTTTTACACTTTGTCACAAATGATACGGACAGTAGAGAATGTTCCTGTTGCAGAAATGGAAGAAAAAATTGCAAAATTCCAGGAGCAACCTCAGTTCCAGGGCAATCGTTACCTCAATGAACTTAACGAAGCTGTTGCAACTTTAAAAGGACTTGAGCCGGGAATGCAGGCTCCGGAATTTACTTTGAACAATCCGGAAGGCAATCCTATATCATTGTCAAGTGTATATTCTCAAAATAAAATAACAATGATCGATTTTTGGGCAGGCTGGTGTGGTCCTTGCCGCCGTTTCAATCCAAAATTGGTAGAGATATACAACAAATACAACAAAGATGGTTTTGGAATAATTGGAGTATCATTGGATAGCGACGAAAATGTTTGGAAATCTGCCATTAAAGATGACAAGCTGACTTGGGCACAGGTTTCTGACCTCCAATACTGGAACAGTGCACCTGCAAAACTATACTATGTAAGATATATCCCTCAAAACATCTTTGTAGATTCAGAGGGCAAGATTATAAAAAGGAAAGTGAGTGAAGAAGAGATGGAATCTTTCATCAAAGAACAACTCGGACTCTAGAAAAACTCAATGTAAATAAAAAAAGGCCGGTTAAAATTGAACTTAACCGGTCTTCTTTATTACTTACTGGCTGACAATCCTTTACATTATACTGAATGCTACTGTAAGTCCGGCCATTACAATAGAAACCATACTCATGAGTTTTATGAGTATATTCAAGGATGGACCAGAAGTATCTTTGAAAGGATCTCCCACCGTATCTCCTACAACAGTAGCTTTATGGGCCTCTGATCCTTTTCCACCATGATTCCCCTCCTCTACATATTTTTTGGCGTTATCCCAGGCACCACCGGCATTTGCCATGAACACAGCCAATACAAACCCTGCTGCAAGTCCACCGGCAAGTAATCCCATTACACCGGCAACACCAAAAACCACCCCCGTGACAACAGGAACAACTATTGCCAAAATTGAAGGCATCATCATCTCTTTTTGTGCCCCTTTGGTAGAGATCTCCACACATTTTGCATAATCGGGTTTACCCGAACCATCCATTATACCGGCAATCTCACGAAACTGTCTTCTCACCTCCTCTACCATCTTTTGCGCAGCTCTTCCCACAGCGTTCATAGTCAATCCACAAAAAAGGAAAGCCATTGCAGAGCCAATAAAAAGGCCCGCAAGCACCTTCGGATTCATTAGTGTTACCTGGAAATACTCCATAAAATCAGGAATTGTTGCCTGAGAAACAGACACCACCCGCTCACCAATTTGCAAAGTGTTGGTACCAATATGCATAAGTCCAATTTTAATCTCCTCCAGGTAAGATGCCAAAAGAGCCAATGAAGTCAATGCAGCAGAACCAATTGCAAAACCTTTCCCGGTAGCTGCAGTTGTGTTTCCAAGTGCATCCAGCACATCAGTCCTTTTGCGCACCTCAGGGTCCAGGTTACTCATTTGTGCATTTCCCCCGGCATTGTCTGCAATAGGTCCGTAGGCATCAGTGGCTAAAGTTATTCCCAAAGTAGACAACATCCCCACTGCAGCAATACCAATACCGTAAAGGCCAAGGCTCAAATTATGTGCTTCTGTCATGTTTGAAACATCAAAATTTATTGCAAACATGAAAGACAGTATTATGGCAGCAGCAATTGTAAGGACAGGAATAGCAGTCGACACCATTCCCAGACCCACTCCCTGGATAATCACGGTAGCCGGACCAGTTTCACCACTTTTTGATATTGCCCTGGTAGGCTTGTAGGAGTGTGAAGTATAATATTCAGTTGACTGTCCAATGATAATCCCGGCCAACAATCCGGTAACAACAGAAAATGATATCCCTAGCCAATTTTCAATACCCAGTAAAAAGAGAATCCCAAAAGATGCCACAGCTATCAACAGAGAACTCATATTAACACCAACTCCCAATGCCTTCAAAAGTTCCTTCATACCGGCACCCTCTTTTGTCTTGACCATGAAAATCCCGAAAATCGACAACAATATTCCGGCAGCAGCAATCAACATGGGCGCAATTACTGCCTTTAATTGCATGTCAGGATTAATATAAAATGCAGAGGCCCCCAAAGCAGCAGTAGCCAAGATTGAACCACAATAAGATTCATACAAATCAGCTCCCATTCCGGCTACATCACCAACGTTATCTCCGACATTGTCAGCAATGGTTGCCGGATTCCTGGGATCGTCCTCGGGTATTCCGGCCTCAACCTTGCCAACAAGGTCAGCTCCCACATCTGCTGCTTTCGTGTATATTCCTCCGCCAACCCTTGCAAAAAGAGCCTGTGTAGAAGCACCCATCCCAAAAGTCAACATTGTAGTTGTTATCACTACCATTTTTTGTGATTCAGAAAAACTATCCACAAAGAAATCCAACACCATATACCAAACAGATATATCCAACAGACCCAAACCTACAACCACAAGCCCCATAACAGCTCCCGACCTGAATGCCAACCTTAACCCACTGTTCAAAGAGCGGATTGAAGCATTTGCTGTCCTTGCAGAGGCATATGTGGCAGTCTTCATCCCAATGAAACCTGCCAATCCCGAAAAAAAACCACCAGTAATAAAAGCCCCGGGAACCCATGGATTCTGCACTCCGAAACCGTATGCCAGCAAAGCAAAAAAAGCGCTAAGAACAAGGAAAACCACCAATACTACTTTGTATTGTTGTTTAAGGTACGCCATCGCTCCATTCCTTACATGAAGTGCAATTTCCTTCATTAGGTCGGAGCCTTCGCTCTCCTTCATCATTTGCCTGAAAAAAAACCAGGCAAAACCCAGCGCCACAAAAGAAGCAAGTGGCACCAAATAGAAAATCAAATCCGTTTTCATTTTTTATAGTTTAGTTAGGTTAGTCTTTTTGACTTGAAGCAGCTATCGGGTATTTCAGGAATCACTTTTCGGGCCATCCTCTCCAGAATTGCGGTACTTCCCGAAGAAAAAAACTGAGTATCCATATAACAAGATTTGTAAAGGTTCACTCCCAAAATATTATCCCTTCCAATTGGATCTATCAACTTGTTTTCCTTTGCAACCTTGTACATATGCCTTGCCACAGCCGGGGCAGGATCCAAAAGAGTCACACTCTCCCCCGCAATCTTTTGAATTGCATCCCTTAGAAACGGATAATGAGTGCATCCCAAAACTATGTAATCTGCACCCATATCAACCATAGGAGAAATATACTTTTCGAGCAAATCCTCCACCTCTTTCCCGGAGGTTTTTCCCGATTCCACCAGCGGAACCAAGCCTGTTCCCACAACCTCCACTACCTTGACATCAGAAGCAAATAAATTCAATGTCCTGTTGTATAACCTTCCCGATAATGTCCCCTTGGTGGCCAGGACTCCTATCACACCGCTTTTGGTCAAGGCAGCAGCCGGCTTAACTGCAGGTTCCATCCCGATAAAAGGTATTGCAAACCTCTCTCTTAAAGGTGCAATGGCAGCTGATGTTGCAGTATTACAAGCTATTATAACCATTCCAACACCCTGCGAGATAAAGAATTCAGTAATCTTTGCAGACCTTTCGACAATCTCCTCTTCACTTCTTGGTCCGTAAGGAGAGTAAGCACTATCTGCAAAATAGATAAAGTTATGTCCTGGCAGAATTTTTATTGCCTCTTTCCAGACCGAGAGCCCGCCGACCCCTGAGTCGAAAATTCCAATTGGTACTGTACCTGCTGGTTTAAACATAAAAAAAGTCGCTACATTATTATGTAACGACAGTAAAGTTAACAAAAAAGTTTTCTATTGAACAGGTTGCTGACCCATTTGTGCAGGTTTTTTATCTGCCGGGATATTCATTGCAGCTTTGGCCAATGGCAATATATCCAAACTCTGTACAGAATCGATGTAAGGTAAGGATCCCGAAGAAGTATCAAAAATGTAAACCAAGCCTTTTTCCTTTCCTATTTGTTGTATGACATTGTTAGCCTTCTCAATCACCGGTTGGAAAAGTGCTTGTTGCAATTGTTGGTACTCTTGGGATGCAGTTTGCTGATATCTTTGGATCCTGCTATCGAGATCCTGAAGCTCCTTGGTCTTTGCCTCCAAAATGGCTGCAGTCCAAGTTGCTTGTTTTTGCTGGTATTCGTTGTACTTTACCTGGAATTCGTTCTGAATTGATTGCAACTCCTGCTCCAGTTCGTTCGCATGTCTTTCAAGCAATACAAGTGCGCTGTCCCTTTCAGGCATCACAGAAATCAGTTCTTGAGAATTCACATGTCCGAATTTTTGCGTTTGTGCAAAACTGGAAGTTGCTGCAAATAATGCAACGAATAAAAGGATTTTTGATAATTGTTTCATATGGTAATTATAATTTAGTTTTAATTTAACAGTCCCAGACGTTTCATTACATCGGGTGTAATGTCAGCTTTGGGATCTTTGAATATGATTCCTTGTGATGCCGAAATATCAAACACCATATGGAGCCCTTTCTCTTTGGCTATATAATCTATAGCACTTTGCACCAGGTCCTTGACCGGATCCAATAACTCTTTTGATTTGGCAGACATGATACCGTCCTGTCCAAAAATTTCCTGCTCCCTCTCCTTGAGCGACCTCTCCTTGGATATAATCTCGTTCTCACGTGATTGCCTTTGCAATTCATTCAAACGGGATTTTTCTGCCTGATATTGGTTGAACATGTTCTCGATTACCTTAACCTCATTTTGAAGCTGAGCATCATATTGGCTTTTTAGCCTCTCCAGCTGTTGCTGGGCTTGTGTGTACTCCGGGATCTCTTCCAATATGGTGACAGTGTTTACATATCCGGCATTTTGCGCTGCGGTTGCAATCGGTAACGAGAGCAATAAAACCGCCAAAAAGATTAACTTTTTCATAACAGATTGAATTATAATTTAAAACTGTTGTCCTATTACAAAGTGGAAGTTTCCTCCACCCTTTTCACCTTCGTAAGATTTGTCAAAACCATATCCCCAGTCAATTCCCAGCATACCTACAATCGGCAATAGCACCCTCACGCCAAAACCTGCAGACCTCTTGATAGAGAAAGGATTAAAATCTCTTATATCCGACCAGCTATTACCCCCTTCAAGGAAAACCAAAGCATAAATTGTAGATTGGGGTTGCAATACAAGAGGATATCTCAGCTCTACTGTAAACTTATCATATACATTCCCGGCATAACTGTTTTCTTTCCTTGGTGTCAGGGAATTATTCGGATAACCCCTCAATCCTATTGTCTCCGAACCGTAAGTATTGTAACCCGACATACCGTCACCACCTACAATGAAACCTTCAAACGGAGAGTATCCAAGGTCCCTGTTGTATAACCCCAGGTAACCGAAATCGGCACGAGTCATCAACACCAAGTCTCCGGCAATACGATTGAAAGTAGATCCTTTGAATGTCCACTTGTGGTACTCGATCCATTTGTACTTCTCTGCATCTGTCATGCTGCTGTAATCGGTATCTTTTGGCCTGAAAGCAGAGTATGGCGGAGTGATTTGCAAACCAAACTGGAAATCCGACCCACTTCTCGGATAAACAGGCTGGTCGGTAGAATTCCTTTGCAACCTGATCTTCCAACTGATGTTGTTGGACAAACCATCTTTGAATATGAAATAGTAATCCCAGTCGGTAAGCTTGTAAGTCTGGGCACTGATTTCGTTGTACAAAATAAATTGGTTGTCCGGCCATTTCAACCTTGTTCCAATTCCGGTGGCAATACCATAGACCTCCATACTTTGTCCGGTATTCTGGTAAAAGTAATAAGAGTTGGTCTGACGTGTATAATACGTAGAGAACGTAAATGAAGTTGGTTTGTTCCCAAATAGCCATGGCTCTGTAAAACTTGCAGAAAGAGCCGTATAGTATGTTCCATTTGTCTGGAACCTCACAGAAAGCTGTTGCCCGTCACCTAAAGGAACCGGCCTCCAAGCTTTTTTATCAAACAAATTGCCAATTGAAAAGTTGTTGAAGCTAATACCTAAGGTTCCGACAAAAGTATTACCCCCCCAGCCACCGGCAATTTCAAACTGGCTATTGGATTTTTCCTCTACATTATAGGTAACATCCACAGTATTTGCATTTTCATTTGGAATAATACTGTAACCGGTAGGAGACATCAGTTTTTCGGGGTCAAAATGCCCCATAGAAGAGAGTTCCCTCAAAGAGCGTTCCAGGTATGTTTGGCTGAAAAGGTAGCCTGGCCTGGTGTATAACTCCCTGCGGGCAATCTTTTCATTTGTCACATTGTTTCCATTTATTACTATCCTGTTGAAAACAGCAGGCTTACCTTCAAACATCCTCATCTCAATATCCACAGAGTCACCAACTATGGACTTTTCCACCGGAATTACCCTGAAAAACAGGTATCCCTGGTCGCGATACATTTTTGAAATATTGCCATCTTCTGCCTCGAACAATCTTTTTTCCATAGAGACCACATCATAGACATCTCCTTCACCAATCCTGAGCACACTATTGAGTTGGTTCTCGTCGTAAATTGAATTACCAGTCCATGTGATATTCCTGAAATAATACCTTTGGCCCTCTTCAATTTCAAAATCAATTGCAAGCCTCCCATCCTCTACATAGTATATGGAATCTTTCACGATTTTTGCGTCTCTGTATCCCAACTCACTATATTTTTGAAGCATGAGCTTTTTATCATTTTCGTACTCCTTCTCATTGAATTTTTTGCTGTTGAAAAAATTCCTGAGGCGCATATCCTTGGTCTTTTTTAATGCAGAGGCCAATTTAGAGTCCTTTATGTTCTCGTTACCAATGAAATTGATTTGCTTTATTTTTACTTTGGTCTTCCGGTCAACGGCAAATTTCACCTGGACAGTATTTGTAAAAAGAGTGTCATCTTTTTGGATGACATTTACATCTGCTTGCTTGAATCCCTTGTCCTTGTAATATTTCTTTATAATATCCACAGAAGAGCTCAAGACATAATCGGACAACTCCTGCCCCCTGCGAAGTTTTAGACGTTCTTCCAATTCAGTCCTTTCTCCCGACCTTACACCTTCAAATTCCCAACGGGAAACGCGAGGTCTTTCCTGAAGATTCAGATTAAGGTAAACAGTATCTTTCACGGTGGAATCTATGTAAAAAGCTACATCAGAGAAAAACCTTTGGGCCCAAATCCTTTTTATAATGGAAGATAAATCATCCCCGGGAATTTCAATTTTATCCCCTTTTGTTATTCCGGTAAGGGAAATCATCTGCTCTTCTCCCAAATACTGCACCCCGGTCACAGAAATGCCTCCAACAACATATGTTTGGGGACTATTGTAATCAATAACAGCTGTTCTGGGAGGAATTGTGTCTTGACCGAATACTCTTCCCATGGAAGAGATTATTAATGTTAGAATAATCAGTGGTATTGATTTCATTTGCACGTTAAAACTGTAAAACTGCAAAGATAAATTTTTATTTGTATCCAAAGTCCCTTTATTTGATTTTATTAATCTGTTCTCCGGTCTTTCCGTATCTTCTTTCCCTTTCGGAAAAGGTATCGATAGCTCGCTTAAAGTCATTTTTGCGAAAATCGGGCCAAAGGATATCGGTAAAATAAAATTCGGTATATGCACATTGCCATAACAAATAATTGCTTATCCTCTGTTCACCACTGGTTCTGATTAACAAATCGGGGTCAGGTATACCGTGCGTACTCAACAAGGAGTCCATGAGCTCATTTGTCAAAGGAACATCCAAGGTAGCAGTCCCGTCATCAATCATATGAGCGTATTTCCTGGCGGCTTGAAGTATGTCCCATTTACCGCTATAGCTTAGGAAAACAATCAAAGTCAAATGGTTGTTTACAGAAGTAATCTTTTCAATTTCATCAATTTTTGCATTAAGGGTATCTGTCAGCCTGCTTTTATCCCCCACTACCCTGAATTTAATTTTATTATCAATAAGGGTTTTTTTCTCACTTATAATAGCATCAATCATTAGCTCCATCAGACCATTGATCTCACTTTGGGGCCTGTTCCAGTTTTCCTCTGAAAAAGCAAAAAGGCTCAGGAATTTAATCCCATTCTCTGCTGCAAATTCAGCAGCCTCCCTCACAGATTCAACACCAGCTTTGTGGCCTTCAAGCCTTTCCAACCCTCTTCTCTTTGCCCATCTGCCGTTTCCATCCATTATAATGGTTACATGTTCCGGAATTTTAGTCATCTTTATATTTTGAGTCATTTAATTATTTCTTTTATCCTGCCCCCACATGAGTTTCTCTTTCAATGCACCAATAAAGCCATCATTGGAAAAAGAGAGGTAATTCAATGTGAAATGTGCCTTGGTTATAGTGACAATCTCCTTATCCGGAATTACTACAGACCTGTTGTCCAAACTGATTATAGCCTCTTTCAATCGAGATTCAGTATAAATTTCTATTACAGAATCATCCGAAACCACAAGAGGCCTGACGTTCAGATTGTGAGGAGATATAGGAGCCAATATCAGTGCTTTGACACCCGGTATTGCTATTGGACCTCCCACACTCAACGAATAGGCAGTGGACCCTGTAGGACTAGATAAAACCAGACCATCCGACCAATAGGGGGGCAACATCTTCCCGTTTATCTTAACATGCACAGAGAGCATGAAAGGGTCCCTCCTCTGGAATGAAACCTCATTCAACGCATAATTGCAAAAGCCTGCCGGTATCATTGGTGAATTGACAGCAAGCACCCCTCTTTTTTCAATCTTGAACCTGTTCTCAAAGAGCAAATCTATCCAATCATTCCCTTCTGCGGCGTCAGTGCTTGTAAGAAAACCAAGTCTTCCAAAATTAATTCCGGCAACCGGAATATCCTTATCCAACACCAAGGTCAAAGACTCAAGGAACGTGCCATCCCCTCCGAAACAAAGGAAAAAATCTGTCGAACAAGGCAAATCGGTTGAATCAGTAAAAAAAAAGCCCTCTGGTACAGGAAAAGTATCATCCTGGAAGTCCAAATAAAATGGCTTGTGGTAGATAAGCTTTGCACCCCTGTTATCCAACTCTTTAAGAATATCAGTAAGCCTTTTTTTCCATTGATCCCCAATTTGCCTGGCAAAAATTGCTATATTCATTTTGAAAGTAAAATGTTTTAATCGTCAAAATTAAATAAATTTGTATCCGATATGACAAAACTAAGCGTAAATATAAACAAATTTGCAACGCTCCGTAATGCACGGGGTGGCAATATGCCCGATATACTAAAAGCAGCAAAGGACTGCGAGAGATTCGGGGCACAAGGCATAACCGTCCATCCAAGGCCAGATGAAAGGCATATACGATACATTGATGTAGCCGAATTGAAACCTGTATTGACCACTGAATTCAATATAGAAGGCAATCCTATCGACTCTTTCATCAAACTCGTGCTGGATAACAAGCCGGCACAAGTGACCCTGGTTCCCGACGCCCATGATGTCATCACATCCAACAGCGGCTGGGACACAATCAAACACAAAAAATTCCTCAAAGAGGTTTGTGCAATTTTCAACTCACAAGGTATCAGGACATCTATCTTTGTAGACCCAAATCCGGAATTCATCAAACATGCTGCCGAAACCGGATGCTCAAGGATAGAGTTATACACAGAGAGCTATGCATCATTATACCAAGAAGGTGAAAAAGAAAAGGCCATAGAACCTTTCTATAAGGCAGCCCTTGCAGCACAGGATGTTGGTCTGGGAATCAACGCGGGTCATGACCTCAATCTGGAAAACCTGAGTTACTTTTACCAAAACATTCCAGGATTGCTTGAAGTATCTATTGGTCATGCCCTTATTTGTGATGCCATTTATTTAGGTCTGGAAAACACTATAAGAGCCTATCTTAGGCAGTTAAAAAATAATTAATATATTTGTAGTTTAAATTAAAATCAAAGATGAAAAACGCGTCACTAATCACTAATGTAATTCTAGGAGCAGCTGTTATAGTGCTGTTTGTCTTACACTTCACTTCAACCTCAAAATCTGCCTCTCCAGGTGAGACCACCGGAACAGAAGCAGCCGTGTCGGGAGATATCGTATTTATCCAAATCGATTCCCTTATAAGCCAATACGACATGTTCAACGACCTGAAGTCCGAATTTGAGAACAAAGCCCAAACAATACAGAATGACCTGAACAAAAGGGGACGCTCTTTGGAGAATGATCTTAAAGACTTCCAGACAAAAGTGCAAAAAGGTCTCATCACCAGGTCACAGGCAGAGGCACAGCAACAGCAATTAGCTCAAAGGGACCAAGAATTGCAAGGCTATGTGCAACAAAAACAAATGGAGATGTCCGAAGAAGAAGCAGTTCTTTACAGAAGAGTCTTTGATGCATTGGACACATACCTCAAAAAACTAAACGAAGATAAAAAGTACTCGCTAATCATCAGCACATCAGGTTCTCCCAGCACAATTTTATACGGAGATAAGGCTCTGGATATAACACAACTGGTAGTGTCAGGCATGAACGATGAATATATCAAGACCAAATCAACAAAATAATCAAAATATACCTGGGTGAAAATTGCTATTCTATCTTGTTTTTACCCTTATCGAGGAGGCATAGCCCAGTTCAATGCAAATTTGCACCAAGAACTGGGCATTTCTCACACGGTAAAAGCCTTTAACTACAAAAGGCAATATCCCAAGCTACTGTTTCCTGGAAAAACGCAATATGTGACAGAGCAAGACAATGCACTTGTCATAGAGAGTACCCCTGTTTTAGATACAATCAATCCATTCTCGTATATAAAGACCGCAAAGGAAATCCGTGAATGGGAACCCGATTTGCTTCTGATGAGATACTGGATCCCTTTTTTTGCCCCATCGCAAGGATACGTTGCAAGACATATCTCAAAAAAGACAAAGGTCATATCCATTATGGATAATGTAATTCCCCATGAACAAAGATTTTTTGACAAACCATTCACAAAGTATTATATTGACTCAAATGATGCCTTTGTTGTACTTTCAGATTCGGTTGGGAAAGACTTGAAACAACTCCGTCCAAACGCAAAGGTTATCACAATCCCACATCCTGTTTACAACCACTTTGGACAAAAAACAACTCGTCAAGAGGCTATTGAGAAACTCAACTTGCTCCCCGGGAAAAAAAACCTTTTGTTTTTCGGATTGATCAGGGATTACAAAGGGCTTGATATACTCATTGATGCTTTCTCTTTGCTGGATGATTCATACCAGTTGATTATTGCAGGTGAACCATATGGTTCTTTTGAAGGATATCAAAAACAAATTGCCACATCTAAAGCTGTATCCCGCATCAAGCTGTTTACTAAATACATAGATGACAGTCAAGTCCCTCTGTTCTTCTCTGCTGCAGACCTTACCGTATTACCATACAAAACAGCAACACAAAGCGGTATAAGTGCTATCTCTTACCATTTTGAAGTGCCATTACTCACTACCAATGTGGGAGGGCTCAAAGAAGCGGTAGAAATACCAGGCACAGGAATTGTTGTGGATAAACCAGAAAGTGCATTGGTAGCAAACGGAATCGAAAATTTCTTTGAAAAAGAGAACAAAGAGTTTTTCATAAAAAATATAATGCGACAAAAAGAAGAGTTATCTTGGACAAAATTCTCTTCCAAATTAATAGATTTTTACAAAACCCTATAACCAATTAAATATGCAGGCAATAACCAGAACCGAATTCGACTTTCCGGGACAAACCGGAAAATACACAGGAAAAGTAAGGGATGTCTATTCAATTGACAACAAATACCTGGTAATGATAGCTACCGACAGGATTTCTGCCTTTGACGTCGTTCTGCCAAAAGGTATACCTTACAAAGGACAAGTTCTCAACCAAATCGCTGCCAAATTCCTGGACAGCACTTCCGATATAGTTCCCAACTGGAAAATAGCCTCACCTGATCCCATGGTTACAGTGGGCTACAAATGCGATCCTCTGCCTGTGGAAATGATCGTAAGGGCATATCTTACAGGAAGTTCATGGAGGTCTTATAAAGACGGAGCCAGGGATATATGCGGGGTTCCTGTCCCAGAAGGGATGAAAGAACATCAAAAATTTGACAACCCAATACTTACACCTACAACAAAAGCAGAAATTGGCGGACATGACCAGGATATTTCAAGGGAAGAGATTATTTCGCAAGGATTGGTTAGTGAAGAAGATTACATAAAACTAGAGGAGTACTCAATGGCTCTTTTCCAAAGAGGAACACAAATGGCTGCAGAACGTGGTCTGATCTTGGTGGACACCAAATATGAATTCGGAAAAATCGGAGACAAGATTTACCTGATAGACGAAATCCACACTCCAGACTCTTCAAGGTATTTTTATGCTGAGCCATACCAAGAGTTATTTGCAAAAGGAGAAGCCCAGAAGCAACTCTCCAAAGAGTTTGTAAGAGAATGGCTTATGGCAAACGGATTCCAAGGTAAAGAGGGCCAAAATGTCCCCGAAATGACAGATGAAGTTGTTGCATCCATATCGGAACGTTATATAGAGCTATACGAAAGCATAACAGGTACAAGTTTTCAAAAGGCCCCTTATGGCAACGATATCTACGAAAGGATAGACGCCAACATCAGAAACATGCTTGCCAGATTATGAAACATCTTCTAAACACCATTTCCCTATTAATTATTCTAAGCCTTGCACAAGGTTGTTTTGCCCAATACATCCCCGTCAAAGTTGAGGTGTCCCAAGAGCAGGTAAGGGTAAACGGAGAGCTTTATTATCTCCATAAGGTAAGTCAAAGGCAAACCTTGTACTCCATATCCAAAGCCTACGGTATACCGGCAGACTCAATAGTAAAGGACAATCCAAAGATAACATCTGGCTTGAAAGAGGGGGAGTTGATATACATCAGGGTAAATGGAACACAATCTTTCACCGAAGAGGTTGAAACATCAACCAAACCACAGGAGATTCAAGCAATCCATACTGTAAGATGGTACGAAACATTGTCTTCCATAGCAAAGAAATATGATGTTTCCGAAGAGGATATTGCGCTATTCAACAACCTGGCAAACAACAAGATAAAAGTAAGGGAAAAACTTGAAATCCCATACAAGGGATACGCTAAGTCAAATCCGGCTGAGATAGCTACTGACAAAACAACTGAAGACATCTTTGAACAGGAGAGAGAAGAAGCAAAAGAGGTGACCATTTTTGACAGAAGGAAAGGAATGTATCAAAAAATATACGCTAAATTGCTCCTTCCGTTAGGAGGTAAACACAATGGTGAACAAGTCCTTCCACAAGAAAACAATCATTTCATGGAATTCTACCAAGGGTTCCTGTTGGCATTGGAAGAACTTAAAGAGTCCAATCCTACACTCGAGCTTGATCTTGAAGTAATTGACACAGACAGCTATCCAAATATCAGCCACATAACACAAAGTGGAATGCTTGACAATTCCGACATCATCTTTGGTCCTGTTTTTAGTGAAAATCTTGAACAAGTTGTCAATTATACCAAAGGAAAAGATATTTATGTTGTTTCGCCAATGGATCCCAAAAGTGACTATCTTGCATACGGGAACCCCCATTTCTTCCAGGTAAGCACTCCTGCAACATACCAGCAAAGAGGCATACTCTCTGCCATAAACTTCATGTCCGATGTAACCTTGGTATATGAAGAGAGGGATACAGGCACAGATCAAATAGCGAATATTACAAAAGAGGTGTTGAACTCTGGAAATGTAAGATACAAGCAATTATCATACAATATACTAAAAGGCAGGTCAATATTACCGGAATTTGAATCCACATTATCCACAGGCAGCATCAACCATGTTGTAGTAGCCTCAAATTCCGAAGCATTTGTATCTGATGTGCTCAGGAACCTCAATTTACTAAGGTCACGAAGCCAATTCAACATTAAAGTTTACGGCACACCACAATGGAGAGGCTTTGAAAGTGTAGATATAGCATATTACCATCAAATGAACCTGAACATCTCAATGCAATACTATATAGACTACGCAAGAGAGCAAACCAAAGGGTTCCTGGCAAAATTCAGGGCACTTTACAATTCAGAACCATCTCCGTATGCGTTTCAAGCATATGACATAGCATATTATTTCCTTCACAATGCTTGGAACGAAGGCAAGTTATTCCTTGAAAATGCCAACCATTTCCAGAGTGAAATGCTACAATCCGATTACAATTTTGTAAGGGACGGCAAAAACAACGGATACATAAACACTGCTGTACGAAGGGTTATTTACAAACCCGATTTTTCAACTTCAGATATTAGAGGTTTTTTCCGATAACCACATACGTTCACTCTCGTCCAAAAAAGGCGAGAGTGTTTTGTATACAACCGAATGATAATTGTTTAGCCACTCAACATTTTCTTGCCCCAACTCACTGGATATAACAGGATTTTTATCAATCGGCACCAAAGTAAGCGTTTCAAAGCAGAGGAACTCTCCATGGCATGTCTCTTTCCACTCTTTGCAAACCAGCATGTTTTCTATCCTGATACCATAGTTCCCCTCTTGGTAAATAGCAGGTTCATTTGAAGTAACCATACCAGGTTGGAAAAAAACAGGATTCTCCTCTGCCCTTATACTCTGAGGTCCCTCATGCACACATAAAAAGTGCCCGACCCCATGGCCAGTACCATGAATATACCTTTTCCCTCTTTTAAACACTTCTCCCCTTGCAAGAATATCCATGGAAGCTCCTCTTGTCCCTCTTGGAAACACAGCTTTGGACAAGTTTATCATACCCTTGAGCACAGCAGTGTAGTCCAACTTGGATTCCTGGTCCAAGTCTCCTATTGCAAATGTCCTGGTAGTATCTGTAGTTCCGAAGGGATAGTGGGCACCAGTATCCACCAACAAAAAATTGCCACTCCCAATGTAAGTGGGATTGGTTTCACTGGCACAATAGTGAGGTTGTGCCCCATTACTTCCGAAAGCAACTATGGGATGAAAACTTTCACCTTTGTAATCTGTGTTTTCACCTCTTTTGGATATCAGCAAATGAGCCAGATCATTTTCTGTTACTCTTGAGTTACCATCGGCTAACATTTTCTCCATGGACATCCAGAACTTTACCCATGCAATTCCATCGTAAACCATAGCCTTGCCAAAACCATCAATCTCACTCTTGTTTTTTACAGATTTTAAAAAACCGACTACCCCACCCGGGGTATTATCCCCCTGAATACCTGCCACATTACTTATATCAATTTGGGAATAAGTGGCCATAGAAGTTTTATTCAAAGGAGCGATAACTGGAAAATCATTGTTCATTTTTCCCAGGAAACTTCCAAACGAGTCATAATCGTGAATACGAATCTTACTCTTTTTCAAATGCATTTTCGACTCATCATCCAAACTTGAACTAGAGACAAAAAGATCCATGGAATCACGATGAATAACCAAATAAGAATAAAACAGGGGATTGTAAGGTACATCACTACCCCTCATGTTGCACATCCATGCAACATCATCGCATGTAGACAACAAATAATTGAAATCCCCCTCAACTCCCAACATTGCCGCAACCCTTTCAAGTTTCATCCCACAGGATTCACCACTAACATCATCGGGCATGACCCATAACAACCCTCTCTCCAAAGCAGGCCTGTTTGTACGTAAACTGGTGAAAGGATCTTCCTCCAAAACCAACTGCAAAGGGGCAAAGGTTTTTTCCATTGCACCATATTCCAAAACGGAAACAAGTGATGCATCTATACCAACCTTAGCACTGTCATTTACAACCCCCTTAAGCCACTCTTCAACGGAAGGAGTTCCCTCCATTTTCATTTTCATCAATGTGATACCTGTCCCACAAAGTTCTTCTGTTGCTTGTACAAAATACCTGGAATCTGTCCATAAAGCAGATTGTTCAATCGTAATCACCAGTGTTCCGGCAGAACCTGTAAATCCAGAAAGCCACTCCCTTGATTTATAATAATCCTGTACATATTCTCCAAAATGAGGATCACCCGAAGGAATTATAAATGCATCCAGTTTCTTTGCCAACATATACTTCCTGAACAGATTGATCCTATCTTTAATCGTTTTCATAATAGTAAAAAATCTTCAAGCAAATATATGAATTCAATAAGGAAAACAGGAATTATTGATTAAATTTGTGGCAAACTAACCACAAAATAAAATTTTTATGGAAAAGAGTATCAAAGGCACCAAAACAGAACAAAACCTACTCAAAGCATTTGCTGGTGAGTCGCAGGCAAGAAGCCGATATGTCTATTTTGCATCTGTAGCCCGTAAAGAGGGTTACCAGCAAATAGCAGCTGTTTTTGAAGAGACTGCAGAGCAAGAAAAAGAACATGCAAAACGTTTCTTCAAGTTTTTGGAAGGTGGAATGGTAGAGATTACTGCATCGTACCCCGCAGGAATCATAGGTACCACCGCAGAGAACCTCGCAGCTGCAGCTGCAGGTGAAAACGAAGAGTGGAGCGAACTCTATCCCGAGTTTGCAGAAATAGCAAAAGAAGAGGGATTCCCTCAAGTTGCAACCGCATTCAAAATGATAGCCAAAGTAGAAGCAGAACACGAAGCACGTTACAGGGCTCTTTTGGCAAGGGTAGAAGCACAAAAAGTATTCGAAAGAGAAGAAGAAATTGAATGGCAATGCCGCAACTGCGGTTACGTTCACAAAGGGAAAAAGGCATTGGAGAACTGTCCTGCATGCCAACATCCAAAGGAGTTTTTCGAGCCAAAGAAAAATAATTATTAACAGTCGATATTAAGACTATCTTTGCAGATTATTTACTATCATGAACGAATCTGCATTTAAAAGAGCCATCCGCTCAATAAAAGAGATTATGCCAAAGACACTTAAAACCTGTCTTTGGCTTATTCGTATAACCACTATCGTAACTTTGGGAGTACTATTCCTGGAGTATTTCAACATCCTTCCGCATATATCCAGATTCCTCAACCCGGTGTTCAACCTGATGGGTCTGCCGGGAGAGGCTGCACTGGCATATGTTTCGGGATACTTTGTTAATGTTTACTCTGCAATTGCCGTAATCTCCACTCTGAATCTGGATGTCCGGTCAATCACTATCCTGGCTGCCATGATTTTGTGTGCCCATAACATGATCACAGAGACTGCAGTGCAAAAGAAAACCGGATCCTCTGCAATAAGAATGATAGCTGTACGCACACTAAGCTCATTTGCAGTTGGTTTTACAATGAACCTGATAATGCCCTCTATGGCAGCAAATGTCACAATAGAAGCTGCCTCTGTTGACCTGACTCTTGCTCAGATGTTAAACGAATGGTTTTTCAAGACACTAAGGCTCATCATAATGATGACTACCCTTATTTTTGCACTTTCGATAATCCAAAGACTGCTTTCTGAATTTGGAGTTATCAAATGGTTGTCAAATCTATTGAGACCTTTACTTGCAATATTCGGACTTCCTGCAAAAACCTCATTCCTTTGGATAGTGGCAAACACCCTGGGCCTTGCCTACGGAGCAGCTGTCATGATAGATGAGACTGAAAGCGGTAAGATAACCAAAGAGGATGTCGATTTGCTGAACCACCACATTGGCATATCCCACAGCAACCTGGAAGATGTACTGCTGGTAGCCTCTGTTGGTGCAATCATATGGTGGTTACTGGCAATCAGATGGCTGTTCTCATTCTTGTTGGTATGGGAGTTAAGGCTTGAGATGGCTATAAGAAAAAAATTCTTAACTTTGCCGGTTGAAACACGCTGAAAAATAAATATTAAAAAAACAGATATTCAGAAATGGAACAAGAAAAAATAAAATGTCTTATAATCGGCAGCGGACCTGCTGGTTATACTGCTGCAATCTATGCCTCCCGGGCAAACCTTTCACCTGTTTTGTACGAAGGTATCCAACCAGGCGGACAACTTACCACAACAACCGAAATTGACAATTTCCCGGGGTACCCAAAAGGAGTTACAGGCCAACAAATGATGGACGAACTCAAAGAACAGGCTGGAAGATTCGGTACAGACATCCGTTTTGGAGTGGCCACAAAAGCTGACCTTTCAAAAAGACCGTTCAAGATTACAATAGACGAAGAAAAGGAAATTTTGGCAGATACACTCATTATTTCTACAGGAGCAACGGCAAAATACCTGGGACTTGAATCAGAAGAGAAGTTCAGGGGGCAAGGTGTTTCTGCTTGTGCAACTTGTGACGGCTTCTTTTACAAAGGAAAAGATGTGGCAGTTGTAGGTGGAGGGGATACAGCCTGTGAAGAGGCTTCATACTTGGCTGGATTGTGTAACAAAGTTTACATGATAGTACGCAGGGACCAGCTCAGGGCATCCAAAGCCATGCAGGAAAGGGTCAAAAACACACCTAATATTGAAATCCTATGGCAATATAACACCAAAGAAATTGTCGGATCTGTCATGGGTGGTGTTAATGGTGCGATTCTTGTTCATAAAGACGGAAGTGAAAAGAAAATAGATATACACGGGTTTTTCCTTGCAATAGGACACCACCCTAATTCAGAACTTTTCAAAGATTGGGTAAAAACCAATGACGAGGGTTACATCCTTACAGAGGGAAAAAGCTCAAAGACAAATGTACCGGGAGTATTTGCCGCCGGTGACGTACAGGACCCCAACTACAGGCAGGCCATAACTGCTGCAGGATCGGGATGTATGGCAGCCATGGATGCAGAAAGGTTTCTTTCCGAAAACAAATAAAAATGATGAAATACATTAAAATTGTAATCTTAGCTCTTGTAATGGCAGTTGCTGCTGTTTCCTGCAAGTCACAGTTTGACCTGTTGATGCAATCCAACGACACTGACAAACTCTACAAGGGAGCGTTCGAATATTTCGAAAACAAGAAATTCCTCAAAGCTTCCGATTTGTTTGACAAGCTTTTGCTATCTGTCAAGGGTACCGAAAGGGACGACACTGTCCAATTTTACCTGGGCCTTAGCAATTACAATTATGGTGATTACACAATAGCAGAGGCAAACTTCGACCAGTTCATAGCAGTATTCCCAAGGAGTCCTTTCACAGAGGAGGCCAAATACCTAAGGGTAGAATGTATGTACAAATCTACCTACAGGTACGAACTTGACCAGACCCCAACATACAAGACTATGTCTGCAATTAATGAATTCCTTTACGAATATCCAAACAGCCAGTACCTTAAACGCATGAGGGATATGCTGGTGGACCTACAGGAAAGGCTGGACAGGAAAAGTTTTGAATCTGCAAAACTCTATTACACAATAGAAGATTACAAGGCTGCTGCATATGCACTCAAGAATGTACTGAAAGAGAATTCCGACAATCAGTACAGGGAAGAGGTGCTATACTACATAGTGGCTTCCAACCACCAATATGCCACAAACAGCGTAAAGGAAAAACAAAGGGAAAGATTCCTTACCTTGGTAGACGAATATTACAACTTCATCAGTGAATATCCCGAATCCAAATACCGTAAAGAGGTAGACAAAATGTTCGAGCAGGCACAACAATACATAAAAAACAAATAACTACATATGGAAATAAGTAAAACAGTTCCAAACAACACAATCACAAGAGATCTTTCAAAGATGGCAGAGCCTACAGGCAATATCTACGAAACCACGATGATAATTGCAAAAAGATCCAACCAGATTGCAGCAGAGCTCAAGCAGGAACTAAAACAAAAACTGGAAGAGTTCTCTACTTTTGCCGACACTCTGGAAGAGACTTTCGAAAACAGGGAGCAAATAGAAATTTCCAAATACTACGAAAAACTGCCAAAAGCAACTTTGATTGCAATTGACGAATTTGAACAAGACAAGATACAAGTAAGGAAAATCGAGGGCTGATGCTCAAGGGAAAGCACATATTACTTGGCATAACCGGTAGTATTGCAGCATATAAAGCTGCAATACTTGTCAGGCTATTGGTGAAAGAGGGAGCAGAGGTCAAGATTGTCATGACCAAAATGGCCAAAGAATTCATATCCCCTCTGACCATGGCCACTTTGTCCAAAAACCCTATCCTTGTAGATTTTTACAATCCAGAGAATGGTGACTGGAACAGCCATGTGTCACTTGGTTTATGGGCAGACCTGTACCTTATTGCACCTGCCTCTGCAAATACCCTTGCCAAAATGGCAACAGGTGTTGCAGACAACCTGTTGCTTACATCATACTTGAGCTCAAGGTGCCCTGTAGCCATTGCTCCGGCCATGGACCTGGATATGTTCCTGCACCCTGCAACCCAACACAACCTTGAGCTGCTGAACAAACGAGGGGTTCTAATAATTGAACCTTCCAGCGGAGAACTTGCCAGTGGTCTTGAGGGCAAAGGTAGAATGGAAGAGCCAGAAGTGATATTGGCAAAAATCAACACCTTTTTTTCAAAAAAAAAATCCAAGCCATTCTTCAATAAAAAAGTTATTGTAACAGCAGGTCCCACAGTAGAACAAATAGATCCTGTAAGATTCATATCCAACCACTCTACCGGCAAGATGGGATATGCCATAGCCCAGGAATTTGCAGAACAAGGGGCAGAAGTTGTGGTGGTGAGTGGTCCTGTACAAATACCTGTTCCAAAAGGAGTCAAGGTAATTAATGTCCAAAGTGCCCAACAGATGTTCCAACAAACCATGCAGCAATACCAGTCCGGAGCAGACATTGTAGTATTGTCTGCTGCCGTATCAGATTACACATCGGCCAACCAGTCTCAATCAAAATTAAAAAGAGACGGGGAAACCCTTCATCTGCAACTAATACCTACACAAGATATTGCAGCATCACTTGGGAAAATCAAAAAAGACGGCTCCGTCCATATAGGATTTGCACTGGAAACAGACAACGAACAGGCAAATGCCATACAGAAAATGCAAAAAAAGAACCTCGATGCCATTGTACTTAATTCCCTTAACGACAAAGGTGCCGGATTTGCCACCAACACCAACAAGATAACCATTTTCACTAAAGAAGGTAAAACCCTGGAGTTCCCTTTGAAATCCAAATCGGAAGTTGCAAAAGACATAATTAAATTCGCTGAAACCCTGTTGCCATGCTAAAATCATTATCTATATCCAACTATGCTCTTATTGAGAGTCTGGAGATAGATTTCCCGGACGGACTGGTAATCATCACCGGAGAGACAGGAGCAGGTAAATCAATCCTTCTTGGAGCAATATCCTTGTTGTTAGGAGCAAAGGCAGACAAGGAGATCCTCAAAGACCCGGGTAAGAATTGCGTTGTAGAAGCACTGTTTACGATAAAATTTGACCAGGAAACATTGGCTCTTTTCAAAGACAATGATCTGGAACCCTCAGATACTATAATGTTAAGGAGAGTGGTCTCTCCAACCGGGCGTACACGCTCTTTTGTAAACGACCAACCTGTCACAAACAAGTTTTTGAAAGAGATTTCCGGCAAAATCATTGATATCCACGCCCAACATGAACATCTTCTTATAGCTAACAGCAATTTCAGGATGTCTGTATTGGATTCATATGCAAAAAACAAATCCCAAAAAGAAGAGTACCAGCAACATTACAACAAAGTAAAGGAATTGAACAACCAGCTGGAATCAATAAAAAAACTTCTTGCAAAAGAGGAGTTGGATTTTGAATACAACCAGTTTCAATACAACCAATTAAAAGAGGCATCCCTCAATGCTGGAGAACTAGAAGAGCTTGAGGGCCAGCAAAAGATCTTGGCAAATGCAGAGGAAATCAAAAACTCCTTGTTGGAAGTGAACCAATTGCTAAATCCAAATGATTTATCAATAGTACAAATACTTAAAGAGATCTCATCTATTTACGACAAAATATCAAGCTCCATGCCTAATGCAAAGCAACTTTCACAAAGGGTAGAGAGTTGCCGTATAGAGCTACGAGAGCTTGAAAGGGAGAATATTGAGATGGCAGAAAAAACCACCTCCGATCCTCTACGGCTTTCTGCCATAGAAGAGAGACTCTCCCTTATCTATGACCTATATAAGAAATACAATGTGAACAGCATAGAAGGCCTTATACTAGTCATGGAAGATTACAAAACAAAACTATCAAAAACCACCGGGTACAAAGAAAAAATAGACTTATTGGAATCTGAGTTGTCACATTTTTCAACATTGATGCAACAAAGCTCGGCAAAACTAACCCAATCCAGGAAGGAGGCATCTGTAGGATTCTCTACAGAAATCGAGAAAAAGATCAGGGAACTGGAAATGCCATACGCACGCTTTGGTGCAATTGTAAAAGAGAACAAGGAGTACACAGAAAACGGGAAAGAGAACATAGAGTTTTTCTTTAGTGCAAACAAAGAAATTGAACCGAAAGAGATATCCAGGATTGCCTCAGGAGGAGAACTGTCAAGGATAATGCTATGTCTTAAAGCAGTTATGGCAAAAGGAGTAGAAATGCCAACCATGATTTTTGACGAAATTGACAGCGGGGTTTCGGGCAGCATTGCCGATAAAATGGGAAATTTGATAGATGAACTTTCCCAAAATCTCCAGCTCTTCACTATTACTCATTTACCGCAAATTGCATCCAAAGGAAATTACCACTTGCTGGTTTTCAAGGACGATAGTAGCAAAGGGGCAACCACCAGTAAAATAAAAAGATTGGAAAATGAAGAACGGGTATTGGAAATTGCCAGGATGCTAAGTGGATCCCAGCTTACTTCTGCTGCCATTGCAAATGCAAAGGAGTTCCTCGGCCAATATTAGAAATACTTTAAAAAAAAAGAATATGAGACTTATTATTCAAAATTCCTACGAACAGATTTCACAATGGGCAGCAGCCTACATAGTAAAGAGAATAAAAGAGTTCGGGCCAACACCAGAAAAACCTTTTGTATTGGGACTGCCAACTGGTTCCACCCCATATGGCACATATAAAGAGCTGATAAGGTATTACAAAGAGGGAGAAGTTTCTTTCAGTAATGTTGTCACTTTCAATATGGACGAATACATCGGTATTCCCAAGGAACATCCTCAGTCGTATTTCACATTCATGTGGGATAATTTTTTCCAACATATAGATATCAAAAGGGAAAATGCCAACATACTGGATGGTAATGCACATGACCTTGATCTTGAATGTGAGAATTACGAAAAGAAAATGCAACAATATGGGGGAGTCAACCTGTTTATCGGCGGTATAGGACCAGACGGGCATATTGCTTTTAACGAACCCGGGTCATCACTATCTTCCAGGACAAGAGTTAAAAGCCTAACCACTGACACAATCATAGCCAACTCCCGCTTCTTTAACAACGACATCTCTCAAGTGCCCAAAACAGCCCTTACAGTTGGTGTTGGCACAATAATGGACTCAGAAGAGGTTATGATCCTGGTAAACGGGCATCACAAGGCACGGGCCCTGCACCATGCAATAGAGGGCAGCGTAAACCATATGTGGACAATCAGCATACTGCAAATGCACAGGAAAGGGATAATCATATGTGATGATGCCTCAACAGTAGAACTTAAAGTTGGGACAGTCAATTATTTCAAAGATATTGAAAGGGACAACCTGGACCCACGTTCACTACTTCTGTTTTAAGAAACTTGCGGCTTGGGAAAACACCTTCCCAAACCAATTATTAACATCTTGCAAATCCTCTTTCCGCTCAAAAGGAAAGGGGATTTCGTGTGAATATTTGAATGGGAAATCCATTTGTACCAATATCTTATCAAAAGCATCTCCCAATGCATCCTTTATTCCGCAAACAGGAATCACCAAATCATTTTTCAAAGCCACGATTTTAATCCTGTGTGAATTTGCCCGATAAAATTCCTCCCTCTCCTTCCTTTTCAAATCTTTTCCTATATGAGCCAAAAATGATTCATTGACAATGTCATGAACTATCTCATGGTTAAAATACATCGTTAGGAATTTATTGTTATAGAAACCCCTGAGCCTTTCAAAAGAGTGCTGGTCCATTATCAGCCTTGAATTCCCATTCATTTGCGAAAAGAGTGATCCCCCGCAAAACATGAACAGTTTGCTGTTTGAAAAATAACCGCCGGCATTGGACATCAACAATACCTGGGACAACAACGATCCGATGGAATAAGAGAAAATATCCATTTTGCAATCCTTTTCCAAAAAGGGGTATTGACCATTTCTTACTTCATCCAAGAATTGGCATATATCATTGACCGTTTGCCTGCCGGCAACATAAAACCTCAAAGGGTTTTCCCTTATCCTTGAACTCAGGGCATAGTTTGCAAAAGTCAGGTTGCTGTTATGCAAACCATTTGAACAATCCTCCTCGTTTTGCATACATACCAACTTCTGCATAACCCTGGGATTGCTCCAACTCTCGGGAGAACGGTCTATATGGAAAGCAATCGGGAACATTACCACCGGCACACCTGTCATTTGAGCAATTGCATTTGCCCATGGCATATATTTCTGCCAACTCCTTTCGTTAAGTCCATGCAGCATCAATATTGCAGTGTCATGCCCCATTTCCGGGCCAAGTTCATGTGGTACAACCACCTTCAACTTAAAGGTGGAATTTTCTTCTATCTGCAAATCTTGCATCAATGAGAATTCAGCCGGATTCCCTCTCCTATTAAAAATATAGTTGTATTCAGACATTTTTGTTTTAAAGGAAGAATTATTATACTCAAAACTAAAATAAATGAAGTTTGCGCACCATCCATGGGACCAAAAATGGAATAGAGTGGTAAATTTTGAATATGTGTGGTGAAATTATATTTAAATTTGCATCTGTATGAAGATTCCTGATTATATAAACGAAAAGGGCAACAGTATAAGGTTAGTAACTTTCACTGCTTTGTTTGCCTTGATATTCATTAATATATACAAGCCATTCAGCTCTTCTGGCTGGTATCCTGTATCTGAATTCATGTTCTTCGTTTACTCCTCCTTGATTATCCTAACAGGAGTCCTGGTAGTGATAATAAGCAGGATTATAATGCATTTTTACGGAAAAAGACACTCCATTACATATGCCAAATATGCAGTATGGGTATTCCTGGAGGTACTGTTCATGTCCCTTTTCTATACCGGCTACACTATTTATTTGAATAAAGAGCGGGATGCAATAGATGTTTTTGAGTCATCATTCATCAACACAGCCCTTGTTCTGCTTTTACCATATACTGTTTTATGGTTCTATTTTGGATGGAAAGAGAGTTCTGCAAGATTGGAAAGTTTGGTATCATCAATGGATGAACTTCCCCAAAAAGCATTTGGAAATATTGGATTCAAAGACGAAAAAGATGTCCTGAGGATTTCAATTAACAGCAAAGACCTGCTTTACCTTGAGTCTTCCGACAATTATGTTACCATTTATTACCAGAGCAACGACAAACTAAAAAAATTCCTGCTCAGGAACAGAATCAAGAACCTTGAACAAGAATTAAAGGAGAGCAACGTAGTCAGATGCCACAGGAGTTATATGGTCAACCTGGAAAGGGTAAAAGTCCTGCGTCGCGAAAAGGATGGTTTGTATATAGAAATGGACAGCAACCTTGTATCCAATATACTGGTATCCAAAAGCTACAGCAAAAAAATAAGCGAGAAATTTCTTTCCCGCCCATAATCTAAAATCCGAAGTTAAAATCCTCTATTTCCATCAAATCCTTGTACTTTTGCCAATCAAACACATAATACTTTGCCGGTTTATGTTTCGTCTCCTTCATGACCTCCCCTGTGTCAGTCAAAATCCCGGTGTTTTTCTTCCGGCCGTTCTTTTTCAATTTCTTTGCAGAGGCAGGATCGCCAACCATCTTCTTGTGGAAATTAGCCCTGTCAAATGTACGGTCCAGTAATATTTCGTATATGCGTTGCAATTGTTTGATAGTAAATCTTTCATCCAACAACTCAAAAGCAACAGGCTCCCTGTTAAGGCTGTCAGAAAGAGACTTAAATGCCATCCTTACAGCTTTTTCATGATCAAAGGCCAACTTTGTACCCGATAAAACATCATTTACATCAATCCATTTGAAAGATTCTGCATCACTTCCGGCAACGATATCTTCTGACATCATTCCATTCGGACTCATCAGTCCATAATAAACAACTGAGACAACCCTGGTCCTGGGATCCCTCTCAACGTCAGACAATGTTCCTGACTCCCTCAATTTTATACCCTCTATGCCGGTCTCTTCCACCAATTCCCTTTTGGCACACTCTTCCAAAGTCTCACCTATTTCCATGAAACCACCCGGCAAAGCCAATTTACCTTTGAAAGGCTCATCCCTTCTTTTGACAAAAAGTACTTTAACCTTGTCTCCATCAAATCCAAAGATCACACAATCGGTAGTAAGTGCTGGCCTAGGATATTTGTAATTATAACTTCCCTCCATAAAATCTTATTTCTATTATTATAAAATCAACCCACAAAAATAACAAAAAAGATGTATTATTTCAACATATCTACAATTTGCTTGTCTGTAGGCTTGACTTTGGAAGGGAAAAAGCCTAAAAGCATCCCTTTCTCATCTACAAGGTATTTTCCAAAATTCCAAGACGGCTCTGTACTATTCCAGCCATTCTTCTCTTTGGATGTCAACCATTGGTAAACTTTGTTCTTATCCTTACCCTTTACAGACGACTTGTCCATCATCATGAAAGTGACCCCATAGTTTTCTTCACAAAATGCTTTGATATCCTGGTTAGTACCAGGGTCCTGCGCACCAAAGTCATTTGAAGGGAAACCCAAAACAACAAGCTCGCTTCCGTATGTTTTGTGCAACTCTTCCAACTGCTCGAATTGAGGAGTGTAACCACATTTGGATGCTGTATTGACTATCAAAACTTTCTTCCCTTTCAATTGTCCAAACTTAAAATTTTCTCCGGTTATTGTCTTGAATGACAAAGAGTAAAAATCTACCGGGGGAGTTACATTCTTTTGAGCTGCCAGGTTGTTCACAAACAAAACAGCTAACAAAGAGGCTATAAAATTGACTAGTTTCATTTTTTACATATTTATGTTACCAATAGAAAACAAGCCAGCCCCATTTTTGTTTATCAATATCCCAGTTTTATCAAGCTCTCTGGCTCCTCCTGCGACTGTTTTTTTCCAGAGCCCCCAACCTCTCTTTTATTCAAATTGAAAGTGAGGCCTATCCATAAGATACGGCTTTCGTTCTTACTGTTATTGTCAAGAGAGTAAACACTATTGTCAGAAACAATATTCCATTCACGGGTATTGAAAACATCTGTCAAAGTAACAGAAGCAGTCAATATGTTTTTTATCAGCTCCCTCTTGTAGGAGGCATTCATGTAATGAACCTGCTCTGCCTCGAACTGAGGAAACACAGTGGGTGAATTGTAAAAATACTGAATGGAAATATTATCCTTTGGGGTAGGATTGACCATTGCAGAGAGGTTACCAGACCACATGAATTTGTTTGTATACAAATCCATTCCGCTTTCGTTACCGTGAGTCTCTCCAAAATATCCATTTGCACTCAAAGAACCGGTCAAGAATCCGGTCAGCTTTTTCCTCACATTCAAATCCAAACCCGCTTTTAATGCTTTCTGCCCGTTTACGTAAGTCAACATCAAAGCATCGTTGTCATACAAAGATGAAACCTGGGTTATGAAATTACCGGTATGGCTAAGGAAAAGAGAGGCCATAAAAGAGGTCCCGTTCTTTGTGTAGTTATAGGCAACCTCTGCCTGTGACACCTCTTCGGGCACCAGATCCCTGTTTCCTGTCTCATATACACTTTTGTCCACCATATTTACAAAAGGATTAATCTGTGGGTAAACAGGCCTGGTAACCCTTCTGGAAAACACCAGGTCCAAATTGGAAATATCTGACATTCTCTTGGATAACATCAAAAAGGGGGCCGGGAAAAAATGGTATTTCTCTATCCTTTCGTTTTCTTTCCTTATGTTCAACTCAGATTCACTGTACTCTACCCTTATACCTGCCTTATATGAATATCCGTTTCCAAGCCCTCCTCCAAAATTGGTGTAAGCAGAGTAAATATTCTCTTGGTAATAAAGATCACTGCTAAAAAAATCATTCAGCTCCCACTCCCCGTTCTGGATGTTATGGTCAAAAGTTTCAAATTTGAAGTCATTGCCCCTGTAAAAGAATTTCAACCCACTCTCCAACAATCGCTCTTTTGCAAATTTTACAAAATGGTCTGCCTGAAGTGTCATATTCTTGGGATATCCACCACCCTGTGACTTCTGGGAAATCTCACCATCCTCTTCATAAAAAGAAAACCGCTGCCCCCTGTTTTGTGAAAATGTCCCTTTGAGGGTAATTTCACTAACCTTGGGTTTAATTACCTTCTTGTAATCGGCAGATAATTCCAGCATTCTCCTGTCATGTATAAATTCATTATTCCTGGTACTGGCATCATAGTTGTCCAAGGAAGAGCTTAGAACATAAAGGGTTTGATTATTTGTCAATTTGGGGTTTGCAAATTTTATATTGAAAGAGACCCTGTCATTGTTTTTCATCAACCTTGAGATATTTGCAGAGAGCATATTGTTAACATCCTCCCTTTCAGAAAATATATCTTGTTCTATGGAATTTCCGGTAGAATAGAAATACCTTGACAATCCACTACGGACATCTTCCAAATGGTATTTCCCAGAATAATTCAGTGCCAAATTCCACCCGTTTTTATTGATAGTGGCCATCAAATCTCCATTGACCCTCTCATGAACTCCCCAATTCAAAGAAGAGGATAAGGAAAAACCCTCTGCACCCTTTTTCTTTGTAATCACATTGATTATCCCACCTGTACCTTCGGAATCGTACTTTGCATCAGGATTTGTAATAATCTCAATGCTTTCTGTGGCAGATGCCGGGAGACCATCAAGAGCACCCAATGTAGTAGGCACACCATCAATCAATACCAACACATTGGAATTCCCCCGAATGTAAACAGCATTGTTATTGTCAACCGTAACCATAGAAGAGGTTTTCAAAATCTCTGTAACAGAACCAGTGGCAGAAGCAATTGCAGCAGAAGTATTTATCCTTGTCTTCTCTACACTTGATTGTCGTTCGTTTCTTGTAGCAGTAACCGTCACACCATCAAGCTCAGCACTGTTTTGAGAAATGAATACCGGAGTCTTTATGGCATTTACCCCAGGTTCAATATTTATCATCGCGTTGATTGTTTTGTAACCAATAAAACTGATTTGCAAAATATGCTCCCCTGTTTGGCTTACTTTAAATTTATACACCCCATGTTTATCGGTCACAACACCTGCAATAACTTTATCCTCCATGTTTTTCAATACAACAGAAGCATACTCAACCGGTTTGGAATCATTCCCTTCCAAAACCCTTCCTGCAACAACATTCTGCGCACCCAACGAGTAAGTAAAAACAGTTGAAGCAAATATTAAAACAATCTTCTTCAAAAAATCCATATCCCTTTATATTAATTACTCATTATGACAATCCAATAAACAAATTCCTACTGGCAATCCAATAAAAAAAGCTGGCAAGTAATACCAGCTTCATTCATTCTTTACGACTAAAAACTACCTGCCTCCTCTGTAACCTCTGCCTACATTCCCAGGTGTGCTCCCCGCTCCACTATTGGATCCTGCCAATCCTCCATTGATTGTTTCGGTACAGGTACCGCTCCCATTTACAGAACCCTTGCGTCCTTGTTGGTCTCCTCTTTTTTGAGAATTTGACCCCTGTGAATTTGTTCCATTACCTCTTCTTTTCTTGTACATTTCTCCATACTGGAATCCCGATTGGATTATCTGGTCGTACAATTCTTGGTCTAACAATCTGGGAGAGTAAACTCCTCCCATTTTTTGGATGACCCTGACCGATGCACGCAGATGATTTGATGACGCACGGACCATATTTATCAGTAACAACCGGATATTTGGATTGTCAACGGCTTCCAATACAGCTGTATAGGCAACAATATTTTCTTCTTCAAGAATTGCCATATTAACCAAAGCAACCATTGCAGAGTCCACGTTTATCAAATCGTTGTACCTTGACTGTAGACTTGAATCTTGAAATACACCATAATCTCCAACTTTTGGAAAATCAATTTCATAATAAGTCAATATTTTTTCTATTGCAGCAATATGATTTGATTCTGCTACAGAAATAAATTTGAACACAGGCACATCTGGATACTCTGTTGAATAAAAGGTATACAAATCCCTGGCAAGTTTCTCATCTTCACGCATGGCATAAAGGAGTTCAATTTCATCTGCATTCAGATATCCTGTTGTATCCATTGCCGGATCCACGTTATTCAAATTGAATGTAGTGATTCCCTCCGATCCGCTTTTGGTAGAAACCTCCAACAGGGCAACCGGAATTTCATCTGCCAATTCTATATCACTGTTTTTAGAACATGAAGGATTAAAGAGTGCTACAGCTCCCAGAACAGTAAGCACATAAAACATTTGTTTTTTCATGATTTGTAAAAATTTAATTCTTTTGATAACATACCGCATCAACACAAGAAATCCCTACCATAATCAAAAAATAAATTCAAAAAACAACATTGGAGTAAAGTTCATAGCCTGTGAATATAATGCAACCAAATCATTGCTATCTGCAGAGAAAGTGTACTTGACATTTGGAGTATCCAAAACATTAATGATAGAGAGTCCGGTTTGTAACCTTCCGGCGCCAGTTTTCCTTACATATGTCACAGCACAATCCAGCCTACTGTAGGGTGTTATACCTAAGGATGATACAGGTCCGTCAGCAGAACCTTGGACCTCTTTTGCAGAGCCGGCAAAAAGAGCAGGAAAACCATAACCATACACATAATTGGAAGAAAAGACAAAGTCTCCTGCCCCATAGACTCCGCCCGCTTTTATTTCATGCGAAGTATTGTCTACAGGAAAAACAACCTTCTGAAAAGAATAAGATCCAAACATAGACAAACTGCCAACAATTTTTTTTGCATAAAAATCAATCCCGTAAAGATTTACACGCGTATTGATTACATTACCATTGACAATTTCATTACTGTTATCGTACCTTTTGTTAAACCCCTCTGCGCTAAGTAGTAAACCATCTCTTTCATAAGCTATTCCGGCAATTGAGTGAATGGAAACCAAAGGTTTGGTAAGTTTCCAGGGAAAAGCCAACCTTTCATCTTCAATCAATAGAGGGACCCTGTTCAAATACTGACGGTAAATTCCCCATGAAGCAGTAATATGGAAGTAGGAAATTTTTTGGGATATGGAAAACCGGGGCAAAATACCAACGGCTCCCCCATGAATATCTGCCCTCAAACCAGCATTTGCATTAAATCCACCTTTAGTGAACTTGTCCGAAAAAAATATCGACCCGACCAGACTTGAACTATCTGCATAGGTGTCATTTGCAGAATACCCGACAACATTCAGACCAGTTTCAAAAGTATTATAACCTCCCAACAACATGCTGTGTTGAATTTTCCCATCAACTTCCCTTATGTTGTTGTCAAAAATAGATATTTCAGGCTCTCTCCTCCCGGAAGGTGATAGTTTTATATTTTCGTCCCAGTCTTCCAGCGCAGAAAAACTCATTGTGAACCTTGTCTTTGAACCGTTGCTCCAAAACCTTTCGTACCCGGTTGCACCAGCCAATTGTTTACTATGCTGGCTTGCATCTACCTCCGTTTGGTCATCTGGCACCAAGCCAAAATCAAACTTGTCATCTGCTCCATACAAACTCACATAAAATCTACTATAAGTATTTTTGCCATAGGTAAACTTCACATTCATATCCCTGAATGCATATTTGGGATAAACAACCACCTCTTGTTTTGATTGCCCCGGAGGAATATGGGGAGCTCCTTTTCCTGCAGAAGACGGCCTGTTGCTATTGAAAGGATTAAGCAATTCACTACTATACAAATGATAGAAAGTTTGCCTGTACGCCATGGAGAGTGAACCCATTTTACTCACAGGTATGCTTCCATACAAATTGGCAGTCAAAGTGCCAATATTTGCTTTAAAAACAGCTTTTTGATTATTGCCGGAATAACCGTTTATTTTTGCCACAGCACCAGCATGACCACCCTCGGACACATCATAACCTCCCTTTAACAAAGTAATCTCCTTTACC
The DNA here is from genome assembly GCA_028707695.1 of Bacteroidales bacterium. GTDB lineage: Bacteria > Bacteroidota > Bacteroidia > Bacteroidales > UBA932 > Bact-08. Next base: position 37,879 of record JAQWAL010000009.1, read on the forward strand.
ATATAAGGGTTAACAAAGCTAATATTGTCATTGAATCCTCTCATACCAAACAACGTAAAGCCATCAAGGGTCACTTTGCTTGGACCGCCCCACACCAGCAAATCTACAGAAGGTTCATTTGATGCCCTCACTCCAGGCATCATCCGTAAAAGTGTAAAAACAGAATTATCACTACTCCCAGGCAAATACCTTGCAATAAAATGGTTTATTCTGTTTTCCCCAGATTTCAATCCGGCCTGCATAACCATAGAATATCTCACAGCAGATATCATGACTCCTGGAATAGAGTCTTGCTTAGAAGTCAGTTTAAGTACATTTCCCTGTCCAAACAACACTGTATCCAACTTATCATATCCCAAATAACTGATTAATACAGGAATCCTTTCATTCAAATTGCTTTTGAATGAAAAAGTCCCGCTCTCATCCGAAGCAACATACCCATCGGGAGTCAAAATATTACCATAAGGCAATGCTTCCCCAGTCCGTGAATCCATTAAAACACCTGTAATTATCTGCTCATAAGCTGCCAACTTAAAATCCGGGGTATCGGGATTTGGATAAACAACAAATACATTGCCTATCTTGGAGCTCTGCAATGGTTTTCCCACTAACAAAGAGTCTATTGCCTTTGAAGGAGAATCAAAGACTTTATCCAAAGTAACCCTGTATCCGGACAACGCAGTATTGTCAAAAGATATTTCGACTCCCAATTTTGACAAGACAATATTCAACGGTTTGTCCTTTACATCAATTTTAATCTCTTGACTTAAAAGATTGGCCGATGTAAAAAGCAATAATAGAAGCAGCAGCAGGTTATTTTTCAATACTGAATTCAATGCCAAACGGTTTTCCTATTATTTCCAGAACTTGTTCAGGCGATCTCTCTTTTGTGAAAAAGCCCGTGTAAATATAATCAATATTCCCTTTGACCTTAACCTTGATTCCAAACTGTCTCTCAACCTCTGCTATTACATCTTTCAAAGGAACCGAATTGAAAGAGAAAACTCCATTTTTCCATCCTATTGCCTCCGATTCGTTTTCAAAATCCCTTACATTAAACACATCCCCTACCAAAATCACCAGTTTACCTTTTGTAAGCTCTGCTATCTCTCCTCCGCTTTTCACCATAACCTTTCCCGTAATACAGTGCACTTTATAGCCCTCCGGACGGTCAAAGATATTGAAGCTGGTACCCTTCACTACAACCTCCCCTCTATTGCTCTTGACATTGAAACTGCCTCCTGGGACAACCTCAAAATAAGCCTCTCCATCCATTTTTACTTTACGGTTGAAAAACCATGATATCAAATTGTAAGATAGGGTACTTCCTGCATTGAGGACCACCATAGAACTGTCAGGAAGGTAAACTGATGTCTTGTTGATGATTGAAGAATCATACCTCCTCACTGGAATAAAAATACCAGACAAAGTCAAAACCAACAATATGAGAGCTGCAGCAACAGACCTCATTAACATCTTTCGGGAAAAGAGAAAGAATCTCTTGACACTAGCCGGATCCTCCAATCCTTCAAATGCCTCCTCCCATAACTGCTCCTTCGTTTTATCCCAGCTGGGTGTTGTTTTTATTTTTCCATTGTCCATACGAACTATCTTAATAGCTTGTTTTTCAATATTTGCAGAGCCCCACTTATTCTTTTTTCAACTGTTTTAACACTTACTCCCAACCTTTGCGCAATTTCATGATATTTCAAATCCTCCTCCCTGCTCATCAAAAATGTTGCTCTCTGGACATTTGGCATTAGTAACAAAGCTTCCGAATACCTGTTTTTCATCTCCTCAAACTCCGCCATATCTTGGGGTGAAAATACCTCCCCTTCAATTCTCATGTTTGCACGATAATTGGATTTTACCACATCTTTCCGGTACTGGCTGATTACAATATCAGATGCCATTTTATACAATAACCCTTTGATGTAATCATCATCCAGCCTCTCTTTCTTTTCCCACAACTTCATGAAAATATCCTGAGCCAAATCCGAAGCAACATCAGCATCTCCGGTCCTATAATAAATATAGCCCCTAATTGAATCAAAATATTTATCAAAAACCTTTTTAAAGCCAGCTTTGTCCAAAGTAGTAAAATTGTTTTCTACAAAAATACCGTTTAAGGATGGATTTACCCTACCAATGAAAAAAAAGTGAAGCTCAAAGAACTTCACTGTATTGAAATTTTGTTTTGTGGTGCCACCAGGAATCGAACCGGGGACACAAGGATTTTCAGTCCTTTGCTCTACCAACTGAGCTATGGCACCGTTTGTTTGGGAGTGCAAAAGTAGCACTATTTTTGATATTTGCAAAAAAATATTCTCTATTTATTGTATCTTTGTCCCAAATTAAAACTCAACATATGGCAACTACAGCTGATTTTAAAAACGGACTTTGTATAGATTACAATGGGAAACCATGCTCAATCGTATGGTTCCAACATGTCAAACCAGGTAAAGGCGGAGCTTTTGTAAAAGTGAAAATGAGGAACCTGGAGAATGGAAGGATCCTTGAAAACACATTCAACGCTGGCGAGAAAATTGAAACAATCAGCGTAGAAAGAAGACCCTACCAATTCCTTTACAAAGATGATATGGGCTACAACTTCATGCATAACGAAACCTTCGAACAAGTGAGCATACAACCAGAGATGATTGACAATGCAGACCTTATGAAAGAGGGACAATATGTAGAGATGATGTTCCTTGCAGATATCGAGAAGGTTTTAACATGTGAGCTTCCCCCATTCGTAGAGATGGAAGTTACCTACACAGAACCTGCTGTCAAAGGGGATACTGCCTCTACCAACGCTATGAAATCTGCAACTGTAGAGACTGGTGCAGAAATCATGGTGCCTTTGTTTATAAACCAAGGTGAACGAATAAAAGTAGACACCAGAACACGCAGCTACTCCGAACGCTGCAAATAGCACACAGCTATGAAATACTTAACCCTAATAATTGTCTCCTCACTGCTGTTGGCATGTGGGGAGTCTTTGTCTTTCAAAACGCCAGACAAACAACAAATAGAAAAGGAGATAGCCAAAGGCAATTTTTCCGAAGCAAAAAAAATGATTGCACTCTATGTGGCCTTGGACACATTGACCCCGTCTGAGAAATACCAAATGACCTTCCGTGCAGAGCAACTGGACAGGATTGCTAAGGACTTCTCCAGAAAAGACACTTTTGTAACTAAGTACATAAAAAGGCACTATCCAACCGTAACTCAAGAAGAGATAGCCAATTGGGAAAGAACCAATGCTCTTGAGAACATGATAATTGACGGAGAAAAGGTATACTTCCATGCCGCAGCAAGAAACCTGTTCAGGATAGACAAAGAGGCAGCCATGCATTTCAAGCACCCAAACGAGGGACAAAGCGACAGCCTGGACAGGTTCCTTGAATGGTATATACCCAAACTTATCGGGCAGTCAAACAAAAGCGGCAAGATACTGGACTCCCCCGTAGAGATGAAAGTCCAATACACCCTTACAGTCAAACCAGGAGAAGTACCTGCAGGAGAAACAATCAGGGTTTGGATGCCATATCCTAGGACAGATATTGCATCACAAACGAATATACAGCTCTTGCAAGTATCACAACCTCAATATATAATATCTCCCGACACATACCAGCACAAGAGCATATACATGGAACAAAAGGCCGTAGAAGGAAAACCAACCGTCTTTTCATATGAATTCCAATACACCTCCTATGCCCAAGTATTCAGTTTCTCACCAGAACAAGTACAGCCCTACGACACCTCAGGGCTCCTTTACAAAACATACACACGGGAAAGAGCTCCCCACATTCTGTTTAGTGGCAACATCCGCAAAGCAGTAGAAGAAGTAGTGAAAGATGAGACAAATCCTTATATCAAGGTAAGAAAAATATACGAATGGATAGATTCAAACTTTCCATGGGCAAGTGCCAGGGAATACTCCACAATTGACAACATACCCGAATATGTGCTGGCCAACAAACATGGCGATTGCGGTCAAGTTTCATTGCTTTTCATAACAATGGCAAGGGCAGCCGGCATCCCCGCAAAATGGCAGTCCGGATGGATGATGCATCCGGGAAACAAAAACCTCCACGATTGGGCAGAGGTATATTTCCAAGGAATAGGTTGGGTTCCGGTAGACCAATCCTTTGGCAGGGTCCCCGGAAACGAAGACAACCAAGAGGCATACTACTTTTTCACTAAAGGATTGGACCCATACAGGCTTGTTGTCAACCAGGATATCTCTCAGCCATTTTACCCTGGAAAAATCCATCCCAGAAGTGAAACAGTTGATTTCCAAAGAGGAGAGGTCGAATGGAGAGGAGAAAACCTCTACTTTGGCAGATGGAGCTACAACATGGACATTGAATATTTATAACAGATTTACACCAACTGCAATTACAATTTACGAATAACATTCAGACCATCGCGCAAAGGAATAATGAAATTCTCAGTGCGATGGTCTTCTTTCACCATCTTGTTGAATTTTGCTATCTCTTTGCTTTGGGCATCCTTGAGCAGGTCATCATTCAATACTTTCCCGTCCCACAGCACATTGTCTGCAATAATAAAGCCTCCCGGCCTTACCAATGGAAAAACTTTTTGATAGTAACTTGTGTACTCCCTTTTATTGGCATCTATGTACACCAGATCATAACTCTGTCCGCTTAAATCATCCAAAGATCTCAATGCATCACCAAATATCAGCTTTATCCTGTCATCTACCCCTGCCCTGCAAAAACCCTCCAAAATCAGGGACTCCAGCTCATCATTGATTTCCAAAGCATCCATTGAACCACCAGGGGCAAGACCCTGTGCCAGGCAAATAGCAGAATACCCGGTAAAAGTTCCAATTTCCAGTATTCTTGACGGAGACAACATTTTTGAAAAAGCGGACAACAAACCACCCACAACAGGACCCGAAAGCATCCTGGCATGTGAAGTCCTCAAATGGGTCTCCCTTTCCAGCCACTCCAAGGATTGAGGCAAAGAAGTAGAATACTCCTTTAAATAATCATCCAGTTCCCTTATCATGAGTAAACCAAAGTAAACATTTTATCCCTGTCAAGCAGCCCGGAAGCTATCTCCAGCAACTCCACAGAATCAATTTTCCCTATTTTTTCCCTTACCAATTCAATAGGTTCTACCTTACCATAAAACAAAAGCGACTTTCCCATTGACAAACACTGTGACTCAGCATTGTCTGTAGCTATTGCCAATTGCCCCAACAACTGTTTTTTGGCAGATTTCAAGAAAGAAGGAGACAACTCCTTGCTCCTGATTGCAAGTAACTCCTTATCCAGAATATCAAGGCATTTATCAATGTTGCTCTTATCCGTCCCAAAATAGATGGTGAACAATCCGGTATCGGTATAAGGCGTATAAGTAGCATCTACCGTATATGCCATTGCATGTTTCTCCCTAAGAACCAAATTCAGCTTCGAATTCAATGCAGGCCCACCAAGTATATTTGTCAGTAAAGCCAAAGGCAACCTGCGGGCATCGTACAAATCGAATGCAGGTACTCCCACCACACAATGAGCCTGGTAAGTTTTGCGAAGAATTCTCTTCTCTTTCCACTCTGGCAATACCACCAATTGCACCGGATTACCCTCAGCCACATGTTCAGTAGCAGAGACAATACTCCCCCCACCAAAATGCTTCATTACCATCGACTCACCTCTGGCATCGGAAATATCTGCCACAATAGAGAAAGTCATGTTGGAAAGGGTATAATGTTTTGCTGTGAAATCTTTGATGTCATTTACAGATATTCTTTTCACACTTTTAGGTTTCCCCAGTATTGGCATAGCCAAAGGGTGATCCCCGAAAAGATACTCGTCAAAATCGTCAAATATCTGCTCAGAAGGAGAGTCTTTGTAAGAGGCTATCTCGTCCAGGACAATATCCTTTTCCTTTACCAACTCCTTTTCGGGATAAAGTGAGTTGAATGCCAGGTCTGCCAGCAACTCTACAGCTTTTCCGATATCTTCTTTCAAAACCGTGGCATGTATCACTGTTTCTTCTTTAGTTGTATATGCATTAAGCTCACCACCAAGTTTCTCCAAAAAGTTATTGATTCTTTTTGCTCCTCTTTTGGTTGTACCTTTGAAAAGCATATGTTCTGTAAGATGGGCTATCCCGTTTTGAACCAAAGATTCATCCCTGGTACCAGCCTTAATGCTCAAAGCGCAATAAGCTACCGGAGATGAAATTTTACGGAACACATACCCAATTCCGGAATCTAGACGCTTGACTGTTATATCCATTTGAAACTAAAACTGAAAGGGCATGGAAATCTTACGGATATCCTCCCTGGTGAAACCGGCAGGCATTCTGGCAGAGATCCTGTGCCTGCGGAAAAATAAAAGTTCGTGACTATCGGTCCCAATCAAAAGCTTGTAACAATAGGAACCCCTGCTGCCTCCTTTTGGGTTTATTACAACCGGAACCACTGTTGCAACATCACTGTTCACAAAAGCACCCTCTGCCTGTTCCCTTGACACAATTGAAACTTTATTTTGAAAAAGCGTTAAAAACTCATCCTTGGAAACATCATAATTCAAATACTCCATTGGGAAAAGCAATTTTTTGCCTTTTAGCTGTGAAACCCTGTCCGAAAATATTGAATTTCCTTTGAAGGCAATGGAAATATCCTCTTGCACTTCGTATATATGGTTTTGAATGACATCTATATATACCGGAAGCAGATGAAGGTTTACACCGCTGGCATCATCGGCCTCCTGCAATGGAAGTGTCATAATATTCCTGCTGCTGTAGAGTCCATGCTTTACCTCAGGCCCGCCTTTTATCAAGGTAAGATACTCTATCTTGGGTTCCAGTTCCCTTCTGAATTTGCCATCTACCCTCAGCAAGAAAAAAAAGCTAGTATCCCTTTTGAGCTGCTCATACTCTTCCATTGAACAGAATTCAAATGGAGATATCCTCCAACCTTTGCTCACAGCATCCCTTAACATAAGGTCTGCCAATGAGGTAGAAGGAACCACCACTTTTGTAACCTTTGCCCCGTAAGATGTGAAAGTATTCCGGATTTCCCTCAGGAAATTTTGGGAATATCCGTTTGCAAAGATTAAAACTGCAATAATCAAAAAAAATCCTCTTTTCATACCTTCATTTTTGTACCAAATGCAAAATTAGACAAAAATTTGTACTTTTGTGAGATATGGAAAGATTTGTTGTTTCTGCCAGAAAATACCGTCCGGACACATTCGAAGGTCTTATAGGACAAGAAAATATTGCAACTACCCTTAAGAACTCGGTTCTCAAAGGGCAACTTGCCCACGCCTACCTTTTCTGCGGCCCAAGAGGGGTTGGCAAGACATCCACAGCAAGGATTTTTGCCAAAACCATCAACTGCCAAAATCCGGGCACAGAGATGGAACCTTGCGGCAAATGTGAATCCTGCATCTCCTTTGCACAAGGTCGCTCCTACTCAATACATGAGTTGGATGCCGCTTCAAACAATTCAGTTGAAGATATCAGGCAACTTAACGATTTGGTAAGGATCCCTCCCCAGATAGGAAAATATAGTGTCTACATAATAGACGAGGTACATATGCTCTCACAAAGTGCTTTCAATGCTTTCCTTAAAACCCTGGAAGAACCGCCTGCCCATGCAATATTCATTCTGGCTACAACAGAAAAACACAAGATACTGCCAACCATACTGTCCCGTTGCCAGACATACGATTTCAACAGGATTTCCGTAGAGAACATTGTGAAAAACCTGACCTCCATAGCTCAAAAAGAGAACATCGACATCCAACCGGATGCATTGCATATCATTGCTCAAAAGGCAGACGGCGCAATGAGGGATGCCCTCACAATCTTTGACCAGGCAATAGCATTTTGCGGAACAACAATCACATACGAAAGCATCATTTCCAACCTGAACGTTCTGGACTACGATTACTACCTGACACTTACAGACAACATGCTATCGGGCGATTACGCCAAAGTGCTTTTAACTTTCGACCAAATCCTTTCCAAAGGATTCAATGCACTTCACTTTATAATAGGGCTAAGCAACCACTTCCGGGACCTGCTTGTGTGCAAAGACAAAACCACAATCCAGCTCCTTGAGCTTGCCCCTACTGTAAAAGACAAATATAAAGAACAATCCCAAAACTGTTCGCTCCAATTCCTGTACGACGCACTAAACATTACCTCTGCCTGTGAAGCAGGTTACAAGAACAGCGGCAACCAAAGACTGCACATAGAAATTGCATTGTTCAGGCTATGCAGGGTAAACACAGAGGCAACATGGCATTCAACAGAACAAAAAGCAGAGAAACCGACAACTGAAAAACAACCTGTAGATAAACATAACGAGGAAGCACAACCCACAGAAGCCAAACCAGCAACAACTCAGAAGGCAACAACTCAAGAGACAACACCAACAACTCAGCAAACGAAAGCAAAACCAAACAACGCTCCCCAATCAATATCAATCAAAGAGCTCCTGAAAAACGCCGGGAACAATGGTAAAAACAAAAACCAGGCAACCACTGCAATAATTGGCAACGATACCCTCTTGCCTGAAAAACTGGCCGAAGTCTGGAAATTGATGGCAGAAAAAGAAAAAAGCTATCCAAGGCTCGCAACGACAATAGTGCAAACAGAACCAAAAATACTGGAAAACAATGTTATTCACTTTCCGGTTAAAAACGAATTACAGAAAAACTGGATAGAAAAAAATTGCAAGGCACGTTTGGTAGAGTTTTTGAAGGTAAACCTGAACAACAAAGAGGTAACCCTTCAAATAGAGGTAACTCCCGACGACAATCCTGGTGAAAACAAAATGTACATGCCGCAGGAAAAGGCAAAATTCATTACAGATACATACCCGGAAGTCAAGGAACTTCAAAAAGATCTAAAACTGGAATTAAAGTAGAATGCGATTATACAGCAGAAACCTGGTAAAAAAATACGGAGCCCGCACCGTAGTCAAGAATGTTTCAATAGAAGTAGAACAAGGAGAAATTGTGGGGTTGCTAGGGCCTAACGGAGCTGGGAAAACCACCAGCTTCTACATGATTACCGGGCTCATCAAGCCAAATGCAGGCAGAATTTTTCTAGACAATGAAGAGATTACAGACCTGCCGATGTACAAAAGAGCCCAAAAAGGGCTGGGTTACCTGGCTCAGGAGGCATCTGTTTTCAGGAAATTAAGTGTAGAAGACAACATCATGTCTGTCATGGAGATGTCCGGAATGTCCCGAGGTCAAAGGAAAGATAGGTTAGAACAGTTGCTGGATGAGTTTTCCCTCCATAAGGTGCGCAAAAACCTGGGTGTTCAATTATCCGGAGGGGAACGCAGAAGGTGCGAAATTGCCCGCGCACTTGCGATAGACCCAAAATTCATTTTGCTTGACGAACCTTTTGCCGGAGTGGACCCAATTGCTGTGGAAGATATCCAGCACATCATAGCCAAACTAAAGACCAAAAATATAGGCATAATAATAACAGACCACAATGTCCATGAAACCCTTGCAATTACAGACAGGGCATACCTGCTGTACGAAGGAAGCATACTGGAAAGTGGTACAGCAGAAACCCTTGCAAACAATCCTGAAGTAAGAAGGAAATACCTGGGACAAAACTTCGAGTTACGCAAAGCCATCTTGAAAAACAAAGAGAACAAACCAGAAAGCCCAACTCCGGAAACAAAAAATACCGGAGCAAAAAACTCCGGTACTGAAATGGATGACTACCTCAAGAAAGCAGCCGACCTGGAAAAAGGTGGTTAATCTTGTATCATACGCCTTTTTGGCATCTCCATCCTGCTCCCGGGCATATTGTTCATTGGCATACGCTCCTTACGTACATTCCTGAAATGTGATCCCCTTTTACCTCTCCTCAAATCGTACTGCAACCTCTGTTCTTCTGTGAGATTCTCACGAATTTTTGCCTCTGTACGGGCAACCAGCTTCATCCTTTTATTTTGCAGTTCGGTAACCTGGTCAATCTTTTTGTCAATTGCCCTCAAATCTGGCTTCTCTACTTGTTGCAGAGTCCTCAACTGAGCCCTCAATTCTGCCATTTGGTTGTTCACCTGCAGCAACTCTTTGCTCAATTCACTCCTTAGACCAGCAATAGCTTGTGACTGCTCTGCAGTAAGGGTCGGTTCCAGCATCCTTGGATTTGCCCCCATATAACCCCTGCCCTCCGGTTGGCGCTCCTGAGCCATTCCTGAAATGGCAATCATGGCCATAATCAATGTAATGTAAACCTTTTTCATACTAATATTTCCTTTAATTGGTTCGTTTGTCTTTATGACTAATAATAACACCAAAGGTTTAATAATTCGCGAAAAAATTTGTAACTTTGCGGAATTATTTTGACAACACTCAAATAAATAACAATATAGATATGGCAGAAAAATTATTTGCTGAGTTTCAACCTGTTCCGACATCACAGTGGGAAGAGGTAATCAACAAGGACCTCAAAGGGGCCGACTATGATAAGAGACTCGTATGGAAAACAATGGAGGGGTTTGCAGTACGCCCTTATTACCGCGCAGAGGATCTGGGAAATTTGAAGCACATTGGCAATACACCAGGTGCTTTTCCTTTTGTAAGGGGCACCAAAGATCAAAACAAATGGCTTGTACGCCAAGGGTACTGTGCATGGGAGAGCTTCCAAAAAGCCAATGAGCAGGCTGTAAGGGGAGTTAGCCGCGGAGTTGACTCAGTTGCATTTTGCATAGACGGACAAAAAGAGATTTCGACCGAAAAAATGGCTGTACTATTGAAAGGTATTGACCTGGCAAAGACCGAAATCAACTTCGAAGGTTGCTCATGTGCCTCGGCCCAAATTATACTGGCCTTTACAGAATATGCTGCCAAAAACGGGGTAAATCCCAAAGATATAAAGGCATCCTTCGATTTTGACCCGCTCAGGACACTTACCACAACCGGCAATTATTGCTGCCAAAACTACCTGGAGACCCTCAAAGGCTGCATGGAAGCTGTCAAGGATTATCCCGGAATAAGGGTAACAGGAGTAGAGGGCTACGCATTCAACGATGCAGGTGCTACAATTGTACAAGAGCTGGGTTTTGCAATGGCCATGGGTAGCGAGTACATGCAAATGCTCATCTCTGCCGGATTTACAGCAGACCAGGCCGCCTCCAGGATCAAGTTCACATTTGCAATAGGTCCCAATTATTTTCTGGAAATTGCAAAATTCCGTGCAGCAAGGTTGCTATGGGCCAACATCACCAAAGAGTATGGTGCAAGCAATGCCGAATCACAAAAAATAAATATCCACGCAGTTACTTCGCAATGGAACATGACAGTTTACGATGCATATGTAAACATGCTCCGTGGGACAACAGAGGCCATGAGTGCAGCACTGGCAGGAGTTGATTCACTTGAAGTGCTCCCGTTTGACTACACATTCCGCGAACCGGCAGAATTCAGCAACAGGATAGCCCGCAACACACAAATCATACTCAAAGAGGAGGCCCACTTTGACAAGATCAACGACCCGGCAGCCGGCTCATATTATATTGAGAACCTCACTGCATCCATCTCCGAGGAAGCATGGAAACTATTTACTTCGGTAGAGGGCAAAGGAGGTTATGTGAGCGCCCTTAAAGAGGGTTACATACAGGCAGAGGTCAAAGCATCGGCAGCAAAAAGGGATATGAACATTGCCACACGCCGCGAAACATTATTGGGAACAAACCAATACCCAAATTTCTCCGAAAAGGCAGACAAAGACGTTACCCTTGATGTTGTAACACGCGGTGCAAGTGCAACCAAAAGCAACAACCCGATTGTGGAGCCTATAGAAAAATACCGTGGAGCACAAGCATTCGAATCACTCAGGTTTGCAACAGAAACCAGCGGGAAAACACCAAAAGCATTCATGCTCACATTCGGCAACCTTGCTTTTTGCCGTGCAAGAGCTCAGTTTGCAAGCAACTTCTTTGCAGTTGCAGGGTTTGGAGTTACCGACAACACCCGTTTTGCTACCATAGAAGAGGGAGTCAAAGCCGCACTGGAAGCCAAAGCCGACATAGTTGTAGCTTGCTCTTCCGATGATGAATATGCCCAGGCAGTACCGGAAATCAACAAACTACTCTCTGGCAAAGCAATCCTTGTAGTAGCCGGTGAACCTGCCTGCAAAGCAGACCTGGAGGCACAAGGCATCAATAACTTCATCAGTGTCAAGAGCAATGTACTTGATACCCTAAAGCAATATCAAAAACAACTCGGAATTTAGCAGAATAAAAAAGTAACAGATATGAGACCAAAATTTTCAGAATTAAAATATAGCGGAGCAGCTGCCCCGGCCGGCAAAGAGCAACCGGTATGGATGACTCCCGAACAAATCGGGGTAAAGGGCACCTACAATGCATCCGACCTCGAAGGTCTTGAGCATTTGAACTATGCAGCCGGTATCCCGCCCTTCCTGAGAGGACCTTACAGCACCATGTATGTAATGAATCCATGGACCGTAAGGCAATATGCCGGTTTTTCCACTGCAGAGGAGTCCAATGCATTTTACAGGAGAAACCTTGCAGCAGGTCAAAAAGGACTTTCGGTAGCATTTGACCTTGCAACCCACCGCGGATACGATGCCGACCACCCCAGGGTAGTCGGAGACGTTGGTAAAGCAGGTGTGAGCATCTGCAGTGTAGAGGACATGAAAGTACTATTCGACCAGATCCCCCTCAACAAAATGTCGGTATCCATGACCATGAACGGAGCCGTGCTTCCCGTGCTTGCCTTTTACATAGTAGCAGGAATGGAGCAGGGAGCAAAACTGGAAGAGCTTTCGGGCACAATCCAAAACGACATCCTCAAGGAATTCATGGTAAGGAACACATATATTTACCCTCCTGAATTTTCAATGAGGATAATCGGTGACATCTTTTCGTACACCTCGCGCAACATGCCTAAATTCAACTCAATATCTATATCGGGATACCATATGCAAGAGGCTGGTGCCACCTGTGACATTGAAATGGCATACACCCTTGCCGACGGTCTTGAATACCTAAGGACCGGTATCGCTGCCGGTATGGATGTAGACCAATTTGCACCCCGCCTATCATTCTTTTGGGCAATCGGAATGAACCACTTCATGGAGATTGCAAAGATGCGAGCAGCCAGGATGATTTGGGCAAAACTGGTAAAACAGTTCAACCCCAAGAACCCGAAATCCATGTCGTTGAGGACCCACTCCCAAACATCGGGATGGTCTCTCACAGAGCAGGATCCATACAACAATGTTGCCCGTACCTGCATTGAGGCCATGGGAGCAGCCCTGGGACACACCCAGTCACTGCACACCAATGCACTTGACGAGGCAATTGCCCTGCCTACCGACTTCTCTGCCCGTATTGCAAGGAACACTCAAATTTACATACAGGAAGAGACCAACATCACCAAATCACTTGACCCATGGGCAGGCTCATATTATGTAGAGAAACTCACTGCCGAGATTGCAGAGAGAGCTTGGGCACACATAGAAGAGGTAGAGAAGCTGGGAGGAATGGCGAAAGCTATTGAAACCGGAATTCCAAAACTCCGTATAGAAGAGGCTGCAGCACGCAAACAGGCGCGCATTGACTCCGGGAACGACACCATCGTAGGTCTTAACAGGTACCGTATGGAAAAAGAGGACCCGCTCGAGATCCTGGATGTAGACAACACAAAAGTAAGGGAATCACAAATCCAACGGTTAAAAGAGCTCCGCGCCAACAGGGATGAGGCCAAAGTCAAAGCCGCACTCGAAGCAATCACCAAAGCAGCCCGTGAAAAGAGCGGCAACCTGCTGGAACTTGCGGTAGAGGCAGCAAAAGAGAGAGCCACCCTGGGAGAGATCTCCGATGCATGCGAAGCAGTTGCCGGCAGATACAAAGCAATTATACGTATGAACACTGGTGTATACTCAAGTGAGGTTAAAAACGACAGCGAATTCGAAAAAGCCAAGAATCTGGTTGCCGAATTCGCAAAGAAAGAGGGCAGACAGCCCCGTATAATGATCGCCAAACTAGGTCAGGACGGGCACGACCGCGGAGCCAAGGTAGTAGCTACCGGTTATGCCGACTGTGGTTTTGACGTAGATATGGGACCTCTGTTCCAGACTCCCGAAGAGGCTGCAAAACAAGCAGTGGAAAACGACGTGCACATTGTAGGGGTTTCATCCCTTGCAGCTGGTCACAAAACACTTGTTCCCCAGATTGTAGGGGAGTTACAAAAACTTGGAAGGGAAGACATCATGGTGATTGTAGGCGGGGTTATCCCTGCACAGGACTACGATGCCCTTTACAAAGCAGGTGCGGTAGCAATCTTCGGCCCCGGCACAACAGTCTCGGGTGCAGCTGTAAAACTGATGGAACTGCTGCTTCAAAAATTTGAGTAAGCATTAAACCAAAAAAATAAAAGGGACTGTCTTAAAAAGGTAGTCCCTTTTATTTTAACAACAGTTGTTGTTTTTAAACAGAATATGTACTATTTTTGTACATATTTATGTCATAAATTATTTAAATTATGATACTACTTACAGTCACAGAATTCAGAAACAATATAAGTAAGTACCTTCAACTTGCTTTTAAAGAAAAGGTTGCCTTAAAAAGCAAGGGAGGTATCATTGAGCTAACACCAAGTACAGAAATACGTTTAAATCCTAGTCCAAGCAATGACCCGTACTTTGACAATTCCTTAAACCTAGACCATATAGAGAAAGGTCGCATAGATGCTGTTGAAGGAAGAACAAAACCGTGGAACGAAATCAAGGATAAACTAGGTTTATGAGTTATTCAGTCAAGGTTACCAAACAAGCCGAGATTGATATCGTTAGACACATCAAGTCTGGCGATAAAAAAATTATAAATAAAATCGCCAGACTAATGACAGAGCTTGAAGAGCATCCAAGGAGAGGTGCGGGCAAGCCTGAACAACTAAAAGGATTCATAATTGAAACCTGGTCACGTAGAATTTCCGAAAGGCATCGTTTAATATACGAAATTCATGATAATGAATTAATGGTTATTGCAATTTCCGCTTACGGACATTATGGAGACAAATAAAAAATTATTTCAGTTTAACAATGGCAACCACGGGGTTGTCATCTTCCTTCACTCTTGCCGCTGTCTCCTTTAATTTGCCGGAAGCACTGGTATTGTTTGCAAATTGTATGAACTTATCGGCCGTATACATTGACACCATGAAATTATCATGGATGTCGGCATAGGGCCAAAAAACCGGTCCGTTTTCCAAATCATTCCTGAAACCCGGCTTGCCGTTTTCCGGCTCCCTTAATAAGGTCAACTCTGCACTTTCTTTATTGAATAAAGCACATACAATATTACGATTTCTTTCATACGATTCGGTTTTGATTCCCCGGAAATCAAACTTTAGAAAAATATATTTGTCAGACTCAACCACAGAGGTAAGGGTGATGTAGTTACTGGTTTTGGAAGCAAGCATATCAACGAAGTTTTGTTGGTCAAACGGAAGTTTATACTTTCCGTAATTGAAAACAAAAGGGGTTTCCACAGATAAATCCGTGGCTATGGAATAAATAGTATCCACCTTAGAATCAATATGGACAAACCTTAATTTATCCCCAAACCGATACAACAACGGAACCCTCATAACCCTTGGATCCGGAGATTCATTTACAGCCGGTATCTTGAGTTTGATACTGGAGAGTGAATCAAAAACAACCACCGAATAGCCCGGCTGATTATGATCCAGCTGGTGAGCAGATGCAACATAAGTATTCCTGTCCTGTTTGAAGCAATTTACAAGAAAATGGCCCTCCAACGCCGGTAATCTGACCCGGGATATGAAATTGCCTTCAATATCATATTCATTAAGTTTCCCTGCAGAGGTCATTACAACAATGTTGCCGTTTTCCGGGAATACACCGGCATGAATTATGTCTGTATACTCCTCAGGACCTCTCCCCGGCCTGTTTACCGTCGAAAGATACTTACCATTGGAATCAAATATTTTGACTTGGGACATATCCATCACATAAATAAGGCCGTTCACATAACTGAGAGTTATAATACCCCCATTCACAAGGGATTCCTTGGTGGTCTCCAAAGGTACATATTGAACTTTATCGGCAATCTCGCTCAGCTCCATTACCCGCCCGGTACCAACAGCAGCTTCAATGTCTATAATCTTAACCTCATTCTGCTTAACTAATCGTTTATAATCCGATGGGGTAAAATCAATAACTTCAAAGCAACCCCTGTCGGCAAGGGTTACGAATATCTTTTTAAAATCGTTGGAGAAGGTGAGGTTGGTGGGTAATTTCCCTTTCAGTTGGTATTCATGCAGCAGCTCCCCCTTGGGTGAGAGCTTCACTACAGTACCCTTGCCATGTCGTGTTACAAACAGGTTCCCGTCATTATCGCAACGCATGCCGTCCATACCAAAGTCTTCAAAGGAGTAAAACTCCTTTTTGTTTACAGGCATATTGTCGGAACCTATATCGTACCTCCATATCTTCCGCTGGATGGACTCATTTACGTACAGGGTTTTGCCGTCGGGGCTCACCTCTATCCCGTTTGTTGTACCAATCCCTTCCTCTACCAAAACAACAGTGCCCAAAGAAGGAATCATCCATAAATTCCCGGTGGAATCCCTCCAGTTGGGGTCACTTGCATAGATCACCTGGGATACAGGCGAAACAGTCAAGTCATTGGGTTGGTTCATATCGCTGCAATGGGCATAAACCTCAATCACATCCGATGACTCTTTTTTAATTCGAAGTATATTATGGCCTGTGTAATCGGCAATATACATGCTGCCTGCCCGGTCAAAACGGATTCCATTGCCAATCGATCCTTCTGGCAAAGTGATAAATAGGTTGGCAACATCATCAGGAGTAATTTTGCCGATTGTACCCTGCTCTCCAAAATTTACAGCATAGAGATTACCCTCGCTGTCAACTGCAGGCCCCTCCATGCCCTTTGTAAAAGTACCCTCGGGCAACAAATCGTAAATCACATAATTTTCCTGGTTGCTTTTGCAAGATGTTGTCAATAAAAGCAAAAGAATCAAAGCAACAGACAAGTAAAAAAAATACAAATGGTTATTTTCAAGTTTAAGCATGATATATCGTTTAGGTTAACGACATCAAATATACTTAATTCTTACCTTATTCATGAAAACCCTCTCCAAAACAACCTTGAGCCTCCTGATAAGATTCCTGCGTATCTCCATCTCCACAGGTAGTGACGGATCGTAATGTGCCTCGTTTATACGCGTTCCCATTAAAAAATCTATAACATCGGAATCCATGATTATCTTGAGAATCTCCCCTGCCGGAGAGTTGTCTGGTTTGTATCCCTCTTTGTAACTCTGGATCAGATCGGCCAAATGGCCCAGGGTAAGGATACCCTCTGTAACCAGTTCGGCACCCTCCATCCTTGCAGAGGTAGGCAGGTTTGTCTTTACCTGCTGCCTTCCGTCTCCAATGACTTTCCTGTCCAGCTCCCTGGCAAGTATATGTGCAGTAGTGCCTCCGCATACGATCCTGCGTCCGGGATAGGTATCAAAGATCCTTGCCATCTCTTTGTCGTTGCCAGGGTCAAAGGGCGGACCCGTGCAGATTAGCAATCTCCTTGGTGCCCGCAGGTAAATCACTCCACAGGTGATATCGTCCTTTGCTTCAAAAAGATCGTTGTGCAGTGCTTTTTGCATCACCACTTTGGAAAGCTCCCTTGCCGACACATCGGGATGCCGTTCCAGGTAGTTCTTGATAAAGTCAATAACCATCGACCTCTCCCAACCCATGGGCATACTCCTGGAACCCAAACCGCTTTGGGTTACACCGTCACTGAGCATGATAATGCGGTCTCCTTTGAAAAGCATTATCTTGGACTCCAGCAACACCCTGTCTCCCTGTGATGTTGCCAGCCTTACACTCTTTTTGCGTGGCTCTATGCAGGTGTTTCCCCTGAAGATTATAAAATCTGGATTGTCAAATTCAAAAAGGTGGGCCTCCCCGTTCAGGTCAATTTCGGCAGCAGAACAGGTTGCATAACCTATTCTCTTTCGGGGATCGACGGGCAGGGTATCCAGTATGCTCCTCATGGAGTCGGACAATGGCCTGTGTTGCAATCTGTAATTCACTGCCATTGAGGCTGTAAGAGAGCTAAGCACATTGGCCCGGATGCCGCTGCCCAATCCGTCCGACAAAACTGCAACAAAACGGTTTTCGTCTTTGATCATGGTAGATATAAAGGCATCCCCTCCTACCACCTCCCCCATTTTGAACTGCTGGGAGTGGGCTATTTCAATAAAAAAATTATTGTCATCCTCTTCGAAAAACATGGCTATCTTGGTTTTTTATCGGAATCTATTACCATGTTAAGGATGCTCTCGGTATACGAAGCACTCTCCCCAAGTATGTATGCTATCCTCTGTACCGACTCGGCGTTGTGTTTTATCACCTCCCTTATCTTTTCCGAGATAATATCCTTTACAAGCTGGGAATCATCCATGTTTTGGATAATACCACACACCAGCTTGTTGGGTTGTATTGAGAGCAAGGAGAGCCGGATGTTGCGGTTATTGTCCCTTACGTCAAACTCGGCAGACTCTTCGCCTCCTGCAATAACCGACTGGAAATATTTATGGTATGGTACAATCTTACGCAGGTCGGCACCTCCAAGGCCACCCAAAGCCTCAGAAATCATGGCTATCTCCTCCCCGCCAAGCTCCACGAACTTCT
>JAQWAL010000002.1 GCA_028707695.1 Bacteroidales bacterium
GTACATTTGCCACACACTTTCCTGGCAACGGTCTCTTCTGATATTATCAATAAAGTGAACGGAGTCAACCGGGTTGTGTATGACATCTCATCCAAACCACCTGCTACAATCGAATGGGAATAAAAAAAAGCTGTCTCTATAAGAGGCAGCTTGTTTTTTTGATAAACAGCCGGGAAATTACTCTTGAACTGTCTCTACTACTGTACTGTCAATTGCAGCTACAGTGCTGTCCACTAGTGCAGCAGCGCTGTCAGCAACCTCCTGGGCTGTCTCTTCTGCTTTTTCAATAACTGTAGAATCTTCTTTTTGAGCGTTGCTGCCACATGATGTAAGTACAAAACCGGCTACGGCAAATAAAACGAAAAGCTTTTTCATCTTTGAATATGTATTTATGGGGTTAATTGAATTCGGGTGCAAATATAGTTGTTTTATGACTCCATGTGAAATTTTGTTAAAAAAATTTAAAAATTAATATCTACACCTAACATCACTGCAACACCAGGCATCGGGAAGCCTTCATTTATAGCATATGATGCCCCTGTCAAATTATCTCCGTTCACAAAAAAACGACTATCCAGCCCAAGCAAACTTGTTTTATACGAGACGTTGGCATTGAGCAAAATATAGCTTTCCCTGGACTTGGTAGATACATTTGTATACATCCCTTCAATATGCTGTATATTGGAATTGATAACAAATGGACCTTTCGAATACAAAACACCCAAATAGGTTTTGTGTTTTGGGGCAGCTAAAATTGGCTTGCTGGTATTAAGATAACTGTAATTCAAATCGGCCCTTAGTTCGGGCAATATCCTGTAACTTAACATTAAATCCACTCCTCTGTTGTCAAAGAATCCGGTGTTCAGGTTTTTGGGAACCCCGTTTATTTTAACCAATTCTATCATATTCCAACCATCTATGTAGTATAGGCTCATTTCTGCCAATAAGTCAGAATCAAAAAATGACTGAGAAACAGACAATTCCAGATTCACCATACTTTCAGGTTGCAAATCCGGGTTTTGCGGTGGGAACATATACATCTCTTTTATGGTTGGGCTCCTGTATCCTTTGGAAACGGAAACCCTCACAACATTACCTTCAAAGCTCCTCAAGGAAACACCAAGTTGAGGTATCCATACATCCCCGAAAACAGAGTTGTACTCAAACCTGACACCCCCGTTTAATGTTAATTTATCAAAAAAATCATGTTGCACAACCACGTATGCAGCAGTCTCTTCAATGGATTTATCTGCAATGGTAGACTCTTCGGTTGTCTCAATTTTCCTTTGCCAGGCTTTTCCGCCCCAGTTTTTGAAATCTGCTCCAATTGTAACTCTGTTTCCAGGAAACAATTCAAATGTTTCATGGAACATCAAGCCAAAATTATGATCCAAAGAGTTGAATAAATAATCTTTAGGAACACCCCCAACAGTATATCCGTCATTTATCTCATGCCTGCCTTGGTTGAAAAAAAACTGAAGAGCTCCAGATGCGAGTTTGTAGTTGTTTTTTAATGATACAGAAGAGGATGCCCTAAAAATGTCCATGTTGTTGTCAATCATTTCTGAGCCTACCATTCCTGGATTTTCATTGTAGATCGATGCAAGGGACAAGTCAGCATCCATACTAAAATGGCTGCTTATCCTGTAACCCAATTTTGCAAAACCATTTGTCATATCAAACCTGGAGTTTTCTCTGTGCCCATTTGTCCTGTCATGGTTCACGGAAAAGAAAGCAGAAAACTTTCCCTTACTGTAGCCACTGTTGAACAAAAACCTGCCAGTGTTGTGTGAGCCATAAGAAGCAGAGAATCTGCCATGGTATCCATCCTCTGTGCTTTTTTTTGTAATCACATTGATTGCTCCACCCATTGCATTGGATCCATATATCAAAGAAGCCGGCCCTCTCAGCACCTCAACACGCTCTACATCAGCCGAAGGGTAAAGATCTGGTATGGAATGGCCAAAAACACCTGCCCACTGAGGTTGTCCATCCAGTAGCATCAACACTTTGTTTCCTTGCCCTACACCTCTGATGTTGATATTTCCCGCAGCTCCTTCGGCCACTCCAAAACCAACTATCCCCTTTTGGGTAACAAAAAGGCCTGGAACCAGACGGGACAAAGCAGGCAAAACAGAGGGATATCCCGAAGCCTCAATATCTTCCGATTCCACTACAGATATGGAAACTGGCACATTATTCCTTTTGACAGCTGTTTTACCGGATGTTACAACCAATGTGTTCAGATCCCTTTTTTTAAGAGTGTCTTTGATTGTATCCAACCTTTCTGCCAACAAAGGCTCATTTGTAAATGACAATAGAGACAATACTGCCAATGTAATTAAAATCCTTTTCATCCGTTCAATATGATTTGGGGTTTCAAGGTTGCAAATATATAAGAAAATCATTTAACCCGAGGATGACAGTCCAATATGCTCTCCCTCCATTTTGCACTGTTTACATGAGTATATATCTCTGTAGTCAGAATACTTTCGTGTCCAAGCATTTCCTGGACGGCCCTCAAGTCAGCTCCGTTTTCAACCAGGTGTGTAGCAAATGAGTGCCTGAATGTGTGGGGAGAAACATCTTTTTCGACACCTGCCAACCTACACTGGTTTTTAACGATTACAAAGAGCATTTCCCGTGACATTTTTCCTCCTCTGCGGTTCAAGAACAAGATATCTTCATATTTTGCAACAATAGGTGTGAGTTTTCTGTAATACATATATCTTTCAACACTTTCCATGGCCGGGACACCTACCGGAACCAATCTCTCTTTTTTCCCTTTGCCGGTAACTTTAATGAAACCCTCTTTGAAAAACAAATCCGAAATTTTCAATGAAACAAGTTCGGTTGCCCTCAGTCCACAAGAATAGAGCATTTCCAGCATAGCTTTGTTCCTATGGCCGTTTGGTAAGGAGAGGTCCACACTGTCTATTATACTCTCAACTTCATCTACAGACAAAACCACTGGCAAATAGGGTTTGATCCTGGGTATATCCAACAACTCTGCCGGGCTTTCCAATATTATACCTTCCATCTCAAGATAGCGATAAAAGGACCTTAACGAACTAATTACCCTTGCCTGACTTCTTTTGGAGATGGTTTTCGTTTGCAACCATCCCAAAAAATCGTTCAGATTCTCAGTTGTAACCTTTTCCAGTGAATAACTTTTTTGATCCATTACATTGGATACAAGAAACTCATCCAGCATAGAGACATCGGAACAATAGGCATTGATCGTATTGTCCGAAAGGGACCTTTCCAGTTTCAAATAAACAGAAAAGTCATTAACCAAACCTTCACCAAATCTTTTTTTCAAATAAAATGAATTACTTTTGTACAAAATTAGAAGAATTATGACGGAAAAGAAAACCAAAATCATCTGTACAGTATCGGACAGGAACTGTAGTGTGGAATTTATTGAAAGCTTGTACAAAGAGGGAATGAATGTAGTCAGGATAAATTCAGCCCACACAACCTTGGAGTCTTCTCTGGAAATAGTAAGGAACACAAGAAAAGTATCAGATAAGATTGCCATTCTCATAGATACCAAAGGACCTGAAATCAGGATTACGAACATGAGTGATCCGGGCTCGTTCCATGTAAAAGCTGGAGAAGAGGTTATCTTCGAAGACAATCCATTGGGTGTATCAGGAAACGGACTTTTGTACACAAACTACAAAAATTTTGTAAAGGAGGTCCCTGAAGGGGCAAAGATTTTGATTGATGACGGTGACATTTCCCTGACTGTTGTCAAAAAAAACACAGAAAGACTTTATTGCAAAGCAGATAACGATGGGATTATCAAAGGAAGGAAAAGCATAAACATTCCCAATGTCTCTGTTAACTTACCCGCCATATCCGACCGTGACAAAGAGTACATACTTTGGGCAATAGAAAACGACCTGGATTTCATAGCACACTCCTTTGTAAGAAACAAAAAAGATTTGATAGAAATCCAGAAAATCCTGGACCAAAACGACAGCCACCTCAAAATTATTGCAAAAATAGAAAACCAGGAGGGCGTAGACCACATAGACGAAATCTTGTCATATTGTTACGGGGTTATGGTAGCCAGAGGTGACCTTGGTGTAGAGATTGAATACCAAAAGATTCCTATCATCCAAAGGCAAATCACCCGTAAATGCCAAGAGAGGAAAAAACCAGTAATCATAGCTACCCAAATGCTCCATTCAATGATTGAGAATCCAAGGCCAACCAGGGCAGAGGTAACGGATGTTGCAAATGCAATATACCAAGGAACCGATGCTATAATGTTGAGCGGGGAGACTGCCAACGGCAAATACGCACAAGAGGCAGTGCGTACAATGACCAACATTGCAAAGGAGACGGAAAAAGAACTCAAACCAAATTTCAACCTGGAACTTAAAGATATAACACACCCGGTGGCTGCAGTTTTGTCTTGCCAGTTGGTGAGTGCTACAAGAAAGCTTCCCATAAAGGCTATGGTCTTTGATACAAGGACCGGAAGGACGGGCAGATATCTTTCTGCATTCCGTCCAAGGACCCCAATTTATGCAATGTGCTATACTCCGCATGTAATGAGGGAACTAGCCCTCTCATTCGGGGTGTACGCCTTTTACATGGACCCGACCCAAAGCAAAGATGAATTCATACGTAGTTCAATCAACAAATTGCTTAGTAAAAAATGTTTCAGGGAAGAGGATACCATCGGAGTAGTTGGGGGAAGTTTTGGACCATCAGCCGGTGCTACCTTCATGGAGATTTGCCCTGCGGGACTTATGGTAGTACCTGCAGAAAACAGATAAACCACATTTATCACACTCAGGATTCCTGGCTTTGCAAACATACCTTCCATGCAAAATCAGCCAATGATGTGCTATGGCCCGTTTTGATTCAGGAAAATTTTTAGTAAGGTCCTGTTCCACAGCCAAAGGTGTTTTCCCGCTGGAGAGCCCCAACCTGCGGGAAACCCTGAAAACATGAGTATCCACCGCAATAACAGGTTTGTCAAAAAGAACGGAAGCTATAACATTTGCTGTTTTCCTTCCGACTCCCGGCAATTTCTGAAGTGAAATTGTGTCACCCGGGACTTTGGAGTCGAAATCCGAAACCAGCATGGAAGCCATCTGATGAAGATGCTTGCTTTTGTTGTTGGGGTAAGTTACAGAAGATATATATTTGAATATTGTTTCAGGATCAGATTTGCTCATTGATTCCGGATCCGGGAGTTTTTCAAATAAACCTGGTGTGACCATATTTACCCTTTTGTCGGTACATTGAGCCGACAAAATTACAGAAACAATCAGCTCAAATGGATTGTTGTAAACCAACTCTGTTTCTGCGACTGGCATATTGGATTCAAACCAATCAGTAATAGCTTTGTACCTTTCTTTTCTGGTCATAAGGTCAAATATCTAGCAATTGTCCGATATCTATCTCTTCTGTAGTTTCCAATTCCCTGCAGGTCATGTTCTCACAAAGCAGGACTCTGCCAGGATATCGTTGGTATAGAGCCCGGTTGTGAGTTACAAACATGATTGCCGGCAAATATTGCCTGTGTATGCTAGTGAAAAGCTCCATTATTTCATATGCAGTTTCGGAATCCAGGTTTCCGGTAGGTTCGTCTGCCAAAATGATTTCAGGGTTGTTAAGCAAGGCTCTTGCAATTGCAACCCTCTGTTGCTCACCTCCCGACAACTGGTGAGGCATCTTATGGCTTTTTCGTAACATATCCACACTTTCCAGTCTTTCCTTTATTATGTTGTCTGCAGCCTTTTTGTTCCTCCATCCGGTTGCCATCAAAATAAAAAAGAGGTTTTCGTATACGCTTCTGTCTGACAAAAGCTGGAAGTCCTGAAAGACGACACCAATCCTTCTCCTTAAGAAAGGAATCTCTTTTTCTTTGAGTTTTTCAAGGGAAAACCCGGAAACAACGCCACTCCCCTTTTTCAATGGGATTTCTCCAATAATAGTTTTGATGATGGAAGTTTTACCACTTCCTACCCTTCCAATTATATATGTAAAGTCCCCTTTGTATACTTTAAGGTTGACATCTGTCAAGATCAAATTTTCCTCTTTAGCAATATCTGCCGATACCAACTCTATCAATAGCTCCTTCTCTTGCTGCATAATTTTACATTTATTGAGGCAAATTTACTAAATTTGACGCAAATTGGTCATTACTTTAAATCAAATCGAGATGTTAACAAAAAGATATATAAATATAAAATTATTGGCACTCTCCGTATCCATGCTAATGTTTATCGGAATCACCACTCTCTCTGCAGGTCCAAAAGAGGATTTACTCAAACAATACAACACCGCAACAGAACTCTACAACAAAGGAGTATACCTCTCTGCATACAATCTGTTCCAGAGCATCCTGCCAAAAGCCAAAGAAATCAAAAGTAACATAGAACCCGAAATCCAAGGTTACTTGACCCTTATCTCAATAGAATCAGGACACCCGGCAATGGAAGCCAACTACAGAACCATGGAAGAAAATTATTCAGAGAGTTCCATGATAACATTGGTTAGGTTCAGCTATGCCGGAAAACTTTTTGACAATGAATCATACAATAAATCAATAGTGATTTTTGAAAAGTTGGATCCATCACACCTGGATAGCAAATACAAAAATGAATTCTACTTCAAGTTAGGCTACGCTTTCTTCAAAACTGGGAATACAAATATGGCTCTCGACTACATGCACAAAGCAGCCGACGGTCCGTTTGATGGCTTCACCAATATCGCAACATATTATTTGGCACACACATATTACCTTACCAGGGATTTTAAAAAAGCCATCTCCCTTTTTGAAAAAATTGACAATGACCCCCGTTTTTCATTATTAAGCAAGTACTATATCCTGGAAAGCCAGTTTATGACTGGTAACCACAACTATGTTACCACACACGGGGAAAATCTCTACAATCAGCTAGAGGGAGAGCTACAAACCAAAAGTGCAAGGTTGATATCGGAATCGTTCTTCGCTACAAACAACACCCAAAAGGCTAGGTTTTACTTCGAAAGATACTCTTTGTCAAAAAACATGCTTTCACGTAACGAACTCTATTATGCAGGAATGCTGGCCTACAGCCAGGACAAATATGAAGAGGCTATCGAGCTGTTCAAACAGGTAACATCTGTAAGTGACAGTTTGTCCCAGAATGCCGCATACCATTTGGGTAGATGCTATATCGAAATCAAGAACAAATTCGAAGCCCTGAACAGTTTCAAACTTGCAGCAGATGGTTCACACGACTTGACAATAAAAGAAGATGCCATGTTCAACTACGCCAAACTCTCTTTTGACCTCAACTCAGACATTGCCCCTTTCAAAAGATATTTGGACACCTACTCACCCGGCCAGGTGAAATTCAACGAAATCCAAAATTATATTGCAAACTCCTATCTTGTTAACCAAGATTACAAATCTGCAATAGATGTACTAAGAAGCATCAAAAACCCTTCTACTGCAGATATCATTAATATTCAAAAGGCAACATTCCTAAGGGGAATGCAGTTGATATCATTAGGTGCCTACAGGGATGCCATACCTATGTTCGAACTCTCTCTTGCAAACGGCAGCTACAACAACAACCTCTCCAATGTTGCTAAATTTTGGTTGGCAGAAGCCTATTTCAGGAACAACCAGCTAAGACGCTCAGTGGAGATAAACCATGAACTGGCCACAACCAACTACGAATTCAAAGGAAACCAAGAGTATCCTGCATCTTTCTATAATCTTGCATACGGCTATTTCAAACTTGGTGAGTACTCAAAAGCAGAAGAGTGGTTCAAGAAATACATAAACTTGCCAAGGGGGCAAATAACATATTTCGACGAAGCTCTGGCAAGGCTTGGTGATTCATATTTCATGCAACGCAAATATCAGGAGGCAATAAATAGTTATTCAATTGTTTCTACCGGAAACAAGAAAATAAAACAATACACCCAATACCAAATGGCAGTTGTTACCGGCCTCACCGGAAACGAAAACGAAAAAGCATCACTATTGAAAGAGTTGTCAAAAGAGAACCTGGAAAAACAACTCTATCCGGAAGTTCTTTATGAACTAGCAAGGACATTGATCCAAACCGGAGATGACCAACAGGCAACCGACTACCTTGCAGAGCTTATACAGAAATTCCCACAAACAACCTATTATCCAAAATCCCTGCTAGAACTAGGATTGGTAAACCTGAACAAAGGCAACTACCAAACCGCAATTGGTTATTACAAACAAATCCTGACAGAGGCCCCGCAATCCCCTGAATCACAAAGCGCCATTGCGGGTCTGGAAAACATCTACAAAGAACAGGGTCGTGCACAGGAATTCCTGGATTACATAGATGGATTGGGGTTGTCCCAAACCAGAAGCACATCCGAAAGGGAGCTGATCGTTTTCAGCTCAGCCGAGAAGCAATTTATTTCCGGGAACTACCCTGCAGCAATAACCTCATTGAACAAATTTCTCAAAGAATATCCAGATGGGGAAAAAAGTGCACAAGCCTGGTTTTACCTTGGAGAGTCCTACCAAAAAACATCCAAGCCAGAGCTCGCCATGGATTCCTTCCTTAAAGTCATGGAAATTGGAGAAGAATCTTTCACTGAACTGGCAACCCTCAACTATGCCAAAATTTCATACAACCTCCAGAATTACAATCAGGCAGCCAATGCCTATTCATCTTTGACACGGATTGCCAAATTAGGGAACAACATGAAAGAGGCCCGTTTGGGTCTGATGAACTCCTATTTCATGGACAAGCAGTACAAAAATGCAATTGCAGAGGCAGACAAGGCTATTACACTTGATATCTCAGAAAACGAAAAAGAACGCACCAAATATGTAAAAGCCAAATCCTATTACTTGCTGGGAGACAGGGCAACCTCAATGACATATCTCAAAGAACTTTCAAATAATAAAATAACGCCCGAAGGGGCAGAGAGCACATACCTCATCATCTCAGACGCTTTTGACAAGGGAGACTTCCAGAAAGTAGAAAAAGAAGTATATGATTTTGCCGATTCCAGGACACCACAAAGCTACTGGTTGGCAAAAAGCTACATTTTACTTGGAGACACTTTTGCAGAGCGAGGAAACTGGGAACAAGCAGAAGCCACTTACAACAGCATCCTGGAATCCTATTCCAGCCAATCCAAAGACGATATTGAAGAGCAACTGAAAATGAGACTTGCAAAAATCGAAGAAATTAAAAAGCAGACAAATGAAAATCTATAGGACAATACTTACAATCATTCTAGCGTCAACAATCTTTGTTGCTAAAAGCCAAACAATTGACCCCACCTTGGAGGTAAGTCGGGATTTCGATGCCAGATTGCTGGAAATCAGCAAAAGCAAAATGATGACAAATTTCCACGACTCACTTGGACGATTCAACCTTTCATTCAATTATACAATCTTTGACAAACCAATCAAAAACCTATACGAATTCACACCCATAACATCTGCAGCCATACAAAAAGAGCCTTCACAAGCCAAGAACATTCTCTTTTTGAAAGCTGGTTCCAACTTCCCTTTGAATCCATACGGGACGCTATTGGTTTCACCAAACACCGGAGACAAATTCACAATCTCATTCGGCACCAACCACAACTCATACCATTCCAAATTAAACAGCACAAATATTGAGGGTAGCGAAATCACAAAAGGCAACAGTAAAATAAATGCCCCACACTCAAATACCAATGCTTTCATTGAGCCCAGATTCAGGTGGGATAGTGGAGAAATAGGAATAAATGCCACATATAAAAACATTTCGGACAGCTATTATGGTTTTCCAGATAGTTTCAGTCAATTTGCAAGGGAGAGCCTCGTAAAAGACTCATTGGGCAAAAAGTCCAATGTTGCAGGAGTAAGCTTTTTCGCAAAATCACTAAACAAGAACCACAACACCTTCCACTACAGCGCAAAAATCAGCTATTCATCGCTAAAGTCTGAATCCCGGCATATGCCAATGCTTTTTGCCAATGACCCTGCAACTCCATTGAATATTATGGAAACAAAAGAAAATCACGTTTTTGTTTCCCTGGATGGTGGAGCAGGTTTTTCCAACTACAACCAAATCATGGCAGGTGCAACTTACCAAGCTTCAAATCCAAGACATACAGACTCCCTTACCCGCAGCAATATTGAACTTCACCCCAGGTATATTTTCAGGAAAGGCAGATGGGATTTTGAATTAGGACTTAAATACAACAGATGGTGGGAAGGCCAGGAAGAAGACTACAATATTTATTTCAGCGGAAAAGCAGAACTCGAAATGATAACCAACAAATTTTGGCTTTACGGAATCCTGGATGGACAAAACAATTTCATGAATTACAATAAATTATTAAATTACAACCCATGGATATCACCCACCATAGACATAAAAAACATAGAACAACCGGTTATAGCCAGGGTTGGATTCAAAGGCAAATTGAAAGAGCGTGTCTCTTTCAACCTGTATGGCTCCTATTATGAATTCAGAGACCAGGTATATTTCGTATCCAACTCACTGCACCTACTGGCAGACATGGACACCCCTGCAAACAGTTTCAACGCGATTTACAAAGATGAAACTCGTTTTGGAGCCGGTGCAGACATCTTTTACAATGCATCCGGTTTCCAATTCAGGTTGAATGCTGAATATCTCTCTTTCAAAGATGAAAATGGTGCAAATGACAAACATTACAACTACCCATCCTTGACAATCAATGCACACTCAAGGTACAGTTGGAGGGAGAGGATAGTATTGTCAGCATTATTCGACTACAAACACAACACCCCCACATTAATTGCCACTGATCTCCTTTCGTTGTACCCAAATACAGGATACGAAACCAACATACCCAGCTATTTAAGGGTAGACATAAACGCAGAATATATACACAACAACAATCTCTCATTTTTCATACAACTAAACAACATATTGGACAATCATATCGTAGAGTACGGCACCTATACTTTGCCTGGATTCAACGGAGGGCTTGGTCTCATCTTTAAACTCTAATAATCAAATAATTAAAAACTATCCCAAACCTAATAAAACTTGATTTTTATTAGGTTTTTTTCGTGTTTTTGATTATCTTTGTTCGTTTAAAAAGCGTTAAATCAGATGAAGGAAAATGAATCCACTTTGGCCGGAGGCCATTATTCTGCAGAAAACATCCAGGTATTGGAAGGATTGGAGGCGGTCAGGAAAAGACCATCCATGTACATCGGGGACATTGGCTCCAGAGGTTTACACCATTTGGTATATGAAGTTGTTGACAATTCAATAGACGAAGCTCTGGCCGGCTATTGTTCTTCCATAGATGTGATAATAAACAGGGATGGCTCGATAACTGTTGAAGACGATGGAAGGGGTATTCCTACGGATATCCACGAAAAAGAGGGAAGGAGTGCTTTGGAAGTTGTCCTTACAGTACTTCATGCTGGTGGTAAATTTTCAAAGGACTCATACAAAGTATCCGGAGGATTGCACGGAGTTGGTGTATCATGTGTCAACGCCCTATCTATCAACCTTACAGCAGACATTCACAGAGAAGGCAAGCATTTCAGGCAGGAATTCAGCAAAGGTATCCCTCTGTATCCCGTAAAGGTTGTGGGAGAATCAAATAAAAGAGGGACTATCATCTCTTTCAAACCAGATCCTGAGATTTTCACATTAGGAACAGTTTACAACTATGATATCCTTGCAACTCGTCTTAGGGAGTTAGCGTTCCTTAATAAGGGTATAAAATTGACACTTATAGACCTTAGGGAACACGAAGAGAGCGAAGAGGGAGAAGTTACTTCAAACCACAAAAACGACACTTTCTATTCCGAACTTGGTCTTTTGGAATTTGTAAAATTCCTTGACGGCACAAGGGATAAATTAACAGAAAATCCTATTTACCTAGAAACAGACAAAACTGGCATCCCAATTGAAATAGCCATGCAGTACAACTCTGGCTACAGCGAGAATATCCACTCTTATGTAAATAACATCAACACAATAGAGGGTGGCACACACCTCACCGGTTTCCGCAGGGGTCTCACTACTACCCTTAAGAACTATGCAGATAAAAGCGGATTATTGTCAAAATTGAAATTTGAAATTGACGCATCGGACTTCAGGGAGGGATTGACTGCCATCATATCCGTAAAGGTTGCAGAACCTCAATTCGAAGGACAAACCAAAACAAAACTAGGCAACTCCGAAGTCTCGGCAGCTGTTTCACAAGCCACAACGGCAGCTTTGGAAAACTATCTGGAAGAGAACCCCAAAGATGCAAAAGCTATAATTGACAAAGTTGTCCTGGCAGCTACCGCACGTCATGCGGCCAGAAAAGCAAGGGAAATGGTGCAAAGGAAAACTGTGATGTCCGGTTCCGGACTTCCGGGCAAACTTGCAGACTGCTCAAACAGGGATGCCACAGTATCCGAAATCTTCCTTGTAGAGGGAGACTCAGCAGGTGGTACGGCAAAAAGCGGCCGTGACAGGACTTTCCAGGCAATCCTTCCCTTGAGGGGAAAAATCCTGAACGTTGAAAAGGCAATGGACCACAAAGTATTTGAGAGTGAAGAAATCCGCAATATATTCACCGCTTTGGGAGTAACAATTGGAACAGAGGAGGACAGCAAAGCTCTAAATATGAGCAAACTCAGGTACCATAAAGTTATCATAATGACCGATGCCGATGTGGACGGAAGCCACATTGCCACACTCATCCTTACGTTTTTCTTCCGCCATATGCAAGACCTTATAAAAAACGGCTATGTATATATTGCTACACCCCCTCTTTACTTGGTAAGGAAAGGGAAACAGGAACAATATTGCTGGAACGAAGAAGAGAGGATAGAGGCAATAGAGAGAATTGGAAAAGGTCGTGAAACCGGAGTTCATGTACAAAGGTACAAGGGTTTGGGAGAGATGAATGCCATACAGCTTTGGGACACAACCATGAATCCCGAATCCAGGTTGCTCCGCCAGGTTACAATAGAAAACGCAGCCGAAGCAGACCGCATATTCTCAATGCTTATGGGAGACGAAGTTCCTCCAAGAAGGGAATTCATTGAGACACACGCAAAATACGCCAAAATTGATGCCTGACCATTTGTTAAAATACCTGCTTCTGTTTACTGCAATTTTCTTGACATTGAACAACTCGGGTGCTTTTTCAAAAAAGAAACCTGTACCGGTTTCTTATCCTGTATCCACAAGCGAACTACTTTCGTCTGCCGCACCTCGTTTCAATCCGTACAAATACCTTACTATCTACAAAATCACAGATAAAAAAAACATTACCCCTATATACGACTATCTTAGGAGTATAGATTACACTCAACCAGAAGAATACGATATTTGGAGTGATTCCAGGATAAATCCTTACCAGGTAAATTTGACAGACATGAAAGATACTGTGAAAATTGACCTGTCCGGCTATGTACCTCCCTCTGCCAAACATGTTACATCCGATTTTGGGTTCCGCAAATGGAGACATCATTATGGTATAGACCTGAAGGTTCACAGAGGGGATACAGTATGGAATGCTTTTGATGGTGTAGTAAGAATTACAAAACGAGCACGCGACTATGGAAACTATGTGGTAATAAGGCATTTTAATGGATTAGAGACTCTCTACGCACATCTTAATAAAATCACAGTCAACACAGGAGATACCCTCAAGGCAGGCAATCCAGTAGGAATGGGAGGAAATACAGGTCGTTCAACAGGATACCACTTGCATTTCGAAATCAGGTACCTGGGAAATCCAGTCAACCCAAACGATTTGATAAATTTCCAGGACCATACTGTCAAGAACAGTATCCTTCTGCTTAATTCCAAACATTTCGAATACAAGAAAGAGATAGATAAAATCAGGTTCTGGACAGTCCGGAGTGGTGATTCCCTTAGCAGGATCTCTTACCGGACCGGAATCCCTATTGCAAAACTCTGCTCTTTGAATGGTATAAAAAGGAATTCCATATTGAGAATCGGACAAAGAATAAGATACACATAATTCACTATTAACTATGGACATATTTGAAAGAATCAAAAATGACGAAGGTGGTCCGCTAGGACAATACCGTAAAAAAGCTCACGGTTATTTCATGTTCCCAAAACTGGAGGGTCAAATACAGCCAAAAATGATGTTCAACGGAACAGAAGTGCTTGCCTGGACATTCAATAACTATTTAGGATTGGCAAACCATCCCGAAGTGAGGAAAGCCGATGCCGAAGCTGCAGAAAAATGGGGCCTGGGATATCCAATGGGTGCCCGGATGATGTCCGGACACACAGAATTGCATGAGAAACTGGAAAGGGAATTGGCAGATTTCGAACAAAAGGAAGATGCATATCTTTTCAATTTCGGTTACCAAGGAATGGTTTCTACAATAGATGCTTTGGTCAACAGGCACGATATAATTGTCTACGATTCAGAAGCTCATGCTTGCATTATGGATGGTGTGAGGCTTCACATGGGACAACGTATTGTTTATCCTCACAATGACATTGAAAAATGTGAAAAAGCACTTGCAAGGGCCACCAAACTTGTTGCCGAAACCGGAGGCGGAATACTCCTTATCACAGAAGGTGTATACGGAATGACCGGTGACCTAGGAATACTTGATAAAATAGTAGAACTAAAGAAAAAATATAAATTCCGTATACTAATAGATGATGCCCATGGGTTTGGAGTAATGGGTGATAATGGAAGAGGCACATCTGAACACTACGGCGTAATCGACGAAATTGACCTCTATTTTGGAGCCTTTGCAAAATCCATGGCTGCAATAGGAGGTTTCATTGCCGGACCTAAAGATATAATCAATTACCTAAGGTATAACCTAAGGTCCCAGATATATGCAAAATCTCTTCCGATGCCGCTCGTGGAGGGCTGCCTTAAACGTGTCGAAATGATACGCACAATGCCAGAACTACGTGAAAAGCTATGGCTTATAACCAGGACAATGCAAAAAGGGCTCAGGGAAAGAGGCTTCAATATTGGTAAGGCAGAAGCTTGTGTTACTCCTGTATTCCTGGAGGGAAATGTAGCCGAAGCTACAAACATCCTGGTGGATTTGAGAACCAACTACAAAATATTCTGCTCTGTTGTTGCATACCCTGTTGTTCCAAAAGGTGTCCTAATGTTCAGGCTCATCCCAACCGCAATGCACTCTTTGGAAGATGTTGAATACACATTGAATGCCTTTGGAGAAATCCAGGAAAAGCTGAAAGCCGGAGTGTACAAAGGAGACGAAATGCAAGACATGGCATTGGATTAAGACAAAAACAAACACTATGTTCAAAGACAAGGTAATAATAGTAACCGGAGCCAGCTCCGGAATTGGAATGGCAGCAGCCACAGAGTTTGCCATGTTGGGTGCCAAAATTGTTTTGGCAGCCAGGAGTATTGACAAACTGGAGCAACTATCCAATAAACTATCCGAATACACACAGGTAGTAGCAGTCAAATGCGACGTTAGCCAGGAACAAGAGTGTAAAAATCTGGTTCAATCTACTATAGACAAATTCGGAAAATTAGACATACTTGTCAATAATGCCGGAATTTCTATGAGGGCAATGTTCAAAGATTTGGAACTTAGTGTCATTAAACAACTAATGGATGTAAACTTTTGGGGTACTGTATATTGCACAAAATATGCACTACCCCATATTTTAAAACAAAAAGGTTCAGTAGTTGGAGTCATATCAATTGCTGGTTACAAAGGTTTACCTGCACGCACAGGTTATTCGGCTTCCAAATTTGCCATATATGGATTTCTGGACACACTCCGTATAGAACACTTGAAAGATGGTTTGCATGTAATGATTTTTGCCCCAGGCTTTACGGCATCAAATATCCGGGAGCAGGCACTGGTTTCAGATGGATCCAAACAAGGCGAGACCCCTAGGGACGAAGGGAAAATGATGAGTTCACAAGAGTGTGCAAGACATCTGGTCAAAGGTTTGCAAAAAAGAAAAGCAGAGGTTATTTTGACTCCTATCGGCAAATTACTTGTTAATCTCAACAAATTTTTTCCCCGCCTGGTAGACCGTCTGGAATACAATTACATGAAAAAAGAAGAAGGTTCTCCCCTCAAATAACAGATTTTATATTCTCTGCAAGTTTATCAACCAGAACTTTCCTGGCTTCAATACTCGCCCACCCTATGTGCGGAGTGAGGATAACTTTTTCCTTATCCTTTATTTTCATATACGGATGGTTACTTTTGATTGGTTCATCTTCGTAAACATCAATCACAGCTCCTGCAATCAATCCAAAATTCAAAGACTGTACCAAATCTGACTCGTTCACAATACCGCCCCTACCCATATTGATCAAAACTGCAGATGTTTTCATCTCCTTCATCTCTTTCAAGGATATAAGGTTTTTTGTCTTTTCATTCAAAGGAGAGTGTATGGAAATCACATCGCTTTTCTGTAGAAGCTCTTCAAGTGACACCGAAGGATAATCTTTGCAATGGGCTATCCCGTTGGTTGAGTAGTAATATACCTTGCAGCCAAACGAAGAAGCTATTGAAGCTACCCTTTTACCTATATTTCCCATACCAATAATACCAAAACATTTTCCTTTCAATTCTTGGAAACTTCTTCCGGAATCTGTAAAAAATTGGCTCTGTGAATATGCACCAGACTTTACAACATTGTCATAATAACCAATGCTACATATAAGTGACAATAAAGAGGCAAATGTTACCTGGGCCACACTCTCTGTAGAATAGTCAACCACGTTCATGACCTTGATCCCAGCTTTGTTTGCACTTGCCATGTCAATGTTGTTCGTGCCGGTTGCTGCCACACATACCAACTTCAAATTTGGAGCGGCTTCAAACTCCTCTGCTCCCAAATTTATTTTATTTACTATCACAACATCGGCATCCTTAATCCTCGATTTCACCTGGTCTTTCAAAGAATTGTCATAACTTGTTAATACTCCAAGTTTTTCAATCGGAGACAAATCAATATCATTGCCAAGTGTAGCTGCATCCAAAAAGACTATCTTCATACTTACTTCTTATTAAAGACAAAGAGCTGTACTCTGTTGTACAACTCTTAAAAAATTGGTGCCCAGAACAAGACTCGAACTTGCACACCGTAACCGGCACTACCCCCTCAAAGTAGCGTGTCTACCAATTTCACCATCTGGGCTAGAGGACTGCAAATATAGAATATTTTTTCTTAACTTAGCAAAAAATAAAACCCTTTTTGACAATGAACGATAACTTCAAAAAACAAATTTCAGATATAGACGACCTTAACGAAATTGCTCAAATTTTTTCTACAAGTACAGAGCTTAGGGAAAGGATTTCTGAATACGAAAAAGATCCGTTTTCGGCCAAATTTTCCACATCAAAAAACAAAGTTGGAATCCATTTTGGTAAGAAAGGCGATACTATTTACCTTCTGGGAGATTTCAATTCAAACGACAAAGACAATAGTTCTACCGTAGAAATTATTCTGGATGCCATGGACAACGGGTTATTGACAAGTGCCCAGGTACTGGACAATGGCTTGTTTGCCGGATTGATAGAATCATGCTCAATAAACAAACTTGGATTTGACATAACCACTGTTTCAGAGATGTCAGAAAAAGATTTCCTGTTCCTGGACAACAACCCCGCAGTTCTGGTTAGTACCTCCAGCGACAAAGAAGGGAAATTTGTAGACTTCATTTACAACAACGCTTTGGAAATAACACTTTTGGGACACGTCACAAAAGGTGAGTTGAGAATTGATGATAAATCTTTCGGGTATATTGCTGACTATATAGATTAATGGAGGTCAAAATAAACAAAGAGAAAACCATAATTGCAGCAATGTTCAACAGCATTGCTGCAAACTACGATAAACTGAATCACATCCTATCTTTGGGCATAGACAAATACTGGAGAAGTGTCCTTATCAAAGAAGTCCTCAAGGACAAACCATACACTGCACTGGATATAGCCTGCGGAACAGGTGATATTACAATAGCTTTGATGAAACGTGGAGTCAAGGCCACAGGCTTGGATATTGCAGACAAAATGTTGGAACGGGCAATAACCAAGAGCAAAAAATCAATGAAGAGTCTAAGGCACAAATCAGGCAAACAGTATTTCTTGCCAGAGTATATTTGTGCATCTGCACACCAATTACCTTTTGACAAAGAAGTTTTCGATTTGGTTACAATTGGTTTTGGAATAAGGAACTTCGAGCACAGAGGTGAATCCTTGCTGGAAATGCAACGTGTCCTCAAAC
This sequence comes from Bacteroidales bacterium, assembly GCA_028707695.1. Classification (GTDB taxonomy): domain Bacteria; phylum Bacteroidota; class Bacteroidia; order Bacteroidales; family UBA932; genus Bact-08. The sequence goes on from JAQWAL010000002.1 coordinate 18,246, forward strand.
CAGGAGGCAGGCTTGCAATCCTCGAATTTGCAACTCCCCGCAACTATCTGTGGAGGAACATTTACAACATCTACTTCCTGAAGATCCTTCCATATATCGGGAAAATAATCTCAGGTGACAACAATGCATACAGCTACTTACCCTCTTCTGTGGGGACATTTCCCCAGTACAAAGAGTTTTCCAGGGAACTGGAACATTTTGGATACGTCAATATTGAAATGAAAATATTGACAGGTGGAGTCTCCGTCCTGTATACTGCAAAGAAAATGAAATCAGACTAAAAAAAGGTAACTTTCATATGCACTTGTGGGAATATATATCTGTAGTTTTGTACGCAATATACTTGCTGCTTGCAATTTATGCCTCTGGAGTAATAATTTACCAAAAGTCCGATCCGGTCAAATCCCTATCATGGATAATAGTGATACTGTTATTGCCTTATATCGGGTTGATATTGTACTTGCTTTTTGGTCAAAACTACAGGAAAAGGAAACTCTTCAACAGGAAAGGTGTAAGGGATGAAAGAGTCAGGAGAATTTTGGCAAACAAACAGCTACGCCAAATAAAAACTGATTCAGCATTCCTTCCGGAAGAGATTCGTAAGTTCAGTAAAATAATCAACCTCAACTTGAAAAGTAGCAGGAGCATACTAGGAATCAACAGCTCCTTATCTCTTTTTTTCAGCGGGAAAGAGGCCCTGGATGCTATGTATGACAGCATTGAACAGGCCAATCAACATATCCATTTACAGTCCTACATTATAGAGGCAGATGAAATTGGATTGAAATTCAAAGATTTATTAATAAAAAAAGCCAAAGAGGGAGTGGAAGTAAGAGTGATATATGATGACGTTGGGTGTTGGAGCCTTCCCGATGAATTCAAAACACAAATGATTATTAACGGCATTGAGCTGCTCTCATTCTCTCCGGTCAAATTCATCACTCCCACCTCAAAGGTAAATTACAGGAATCACCGGAAAATACTTGTCGTGGATGGTTTGACAGGGTTCCTAGGTGGTGTGAACATAGCCGACCGCTATTACAACGGAGGTAATTTTTATGAATGGAGGGATACTCATTTAAAAGTATCCGGAGAATCAGTTGCAGCTCTTCAGTCCAGTTTTTTACTCGACAGGTATTTCATCATAAACCAACAGTTCAAAAGACGAAAGAAATACTACCCTATACCTGTGAAAGAAGATTTTGACATAGATATTAAAGGTGAACGAATCCACACCCAAATAATTACCTCTGGCCCGGATAGCGACTGGGCAGGAATCATGCAATGCTACTTTGCTGCAATAGCCTCTGCAAAAAAGGAAATTTTCATTGTAACTCCATATTTCACTCCAAATGAATCAATATTAAATGCCATGAAAACAGCTTCAATGGGAGGTGTGGATGTTTCTCTTATGCTTTCGGAAAAATCAGACACAAGCATTGCGCACTGGTGTACAATGTCATATGCTGCAGAGCTGTTGGAAGCCGGAGTAAAAGTCTATCTGTTCAAAAAAGGATTCAACCATTCCAAAGTTATTTCCATCGATGGTGAATTTTGTATAATTGGCTCTGCAAACATGGATAACAGGTCATTGGAACACAATTTTGAAATCACTGCTATTATTTATAACGGAGAATATGCAAAAAGGGTAGAAGACCAATTTAAAAAAGATATTACTGAATGCTGGTCATTGGCCAGTTCAAAGTGGGCCCGCCGAAGTATTGCAAACCAAATGAAAGAATCTTTTGCAAGACTTTTAAGCCCTTTAATCTAATCATTAAAGATGACAAATATACTAGCTCTAGGAGTGGATATTAAATTCCCGTTGGAAAATCCTGTGTTGATTTTCACAATGATCCTTTTTATCATACTTTTTGCCCCGATATTGCTAAACAAGCTTAAAATCCCACAAATCATCGGACTTATAATAGCTGGTGCAATAATTGGCCCCAACGGATTGCACCTGATGAACAGGGACAGTAGTATCCTTCTGTTTGGAACAGTGGGTCTTTTGTATATCATGTTCCTTGCCGGTATTGAAATCGATTTGGGTGACTTTAAAAAGAACCGCAACAAAAGTATGGTTTTTGGTGCATATACTTTCATAGTACCTATGCTGCTAGGTACCCTTTCGGGAATTTTCTTGTTGAAATTTTCTCTGCCAACATCCATTTTAATGGCCAGTATGTTTGCTTCACACACCCTTCTCTCCTACCCGATTGCCAGAAGATACGGAGTATCAAAAAACAGGGCTGTGAACATAACAATCGGAGGGACAATGATTACAGACACTCTCGCTCTACTTGTCCTGGCTGCAGTAGTTAGTCTGTCTACTGGTGAGATAGAACAGTATTTCTGGGCTAAACTCTCTTTGTCTGTAATCCTATTTGGCGCCTTTGTCATTTTCGTGTTCCCGATTGTAGCAAGATGGTTTTTTAAAAACTACAGCGAAAATGTCCTGCAATATATTTTTGTTCTGGGACTTGTTTTCCTGGCTGGTTTTTTAGCGGAAGCTGCAGGAGTAGAAGCTATTATAGGAGCTTTCCTGGCTGGACTTGCTTTGAACAGGCTCATCCCGCAAACATCCCCGCTAATGAATCGTATAGAATTTGTCGGCAATGCTCTTTTCATTCCTTTCTTCCTTATTGGAGTTGGCATGCTCATCAACTTCAAGTTTTTCTTTACCGGAACAGAGACAATTATCGTAGCTCTGGTCATGTCAGTGGTTGCAACTCTTTCCAAATTCGTTGCAGCATGGCTCTCCCAAAAAAGTTTCGGACTTTCCAATGCAGAGAGGAATGTAATGTTTGGATTGAGCAATGCACAGGCTGCAGCTACACTTGCAGTAGTGTTGGTAGGTTATAACATAGTCACAGGTCATACCCAGGATGGAGAACCAATAAGGTTGCTTAGTGAATCCATTCTTAATGGAACTATTTTAATGATTTTGGTAACATGCACCATATCATCTTTTGTAACTCAAAACAGTGCACAAGTTATCGCAGTAGAAGAAGAGAGCCAGAACAACGAATCCAAGTCAATGAAAGAGAGAATACTTATACCTGTCAACTCCCTGGAAACCATTGAACCATTAATAAACCTGGGTTTGACAATCAAAGCATCCAACAACAGGAAGTGGCTTTATGCATTAAATATCATTGACGACGACAGGGCAAGCGACGCCGCAGACAAACAAGCCAGGAAAATACTGGAAAAGGCTTCTGACATAGCAGCATCCACCGACAATTACATCCACGAATTGATGAGATATGACATAAACCCGGTAACAGGAATAATGAATGTCATAAAAGAACATAAAATCACAGACCTTATACTAGGCCTTCACAAGAAAAAAGAGATATCATCTACCTTCCTGGGAGATTTGGCAGAAGGACTTCTGGAACAATGCTACACCACAATAATAATATACAAATCTGCCCAACCACTGTCAACCATCAAGAGACATATAGTGATTGTTCCGGAAAAGGCAGAAAGGGAAGCCGGGTTTGCCCTTTGGTTAATGAGGATCTGGAACATTGGAAGGAACACCGGAGCCCAAATCCATTTCTACGCTACCGAACACACCCTTACATTCATAAGCGAAGTCCAAAAGAAGTTTCCGATAGAAATAAAAATGAACAAATTCAATGACTGGGACGATATCCTGGTCTTGTCCCGGGATATCAAAGAAGACGATAACCTGGCAATTGTTATGAGCCGGTCAAAAAAAGAATCATACCACATGAAAATGGAAAAGATTCCCGAATACCTGGACAAATACTTCAAGGAGAACAACTACATGCTCATATATCCAGTACAGGATGTCAAAACAGAAGATGGCCTGTACAAATTCAACAATGCATCCCTTCAATACCCAATTGAATCTTTTGAAGATTTTACCAGGAGCATTACAGGATTACTAAGAAAGAGGTAGTTGGGACAAATCTCCTGCAGAGTACTTTTCGTATGCATCTTTGACAGACAAGCCCTGAGCATCTATAAATATTTTCGGATTCAAATGTTGTAACACCCTCGCCGCATTTTCACCAGGTCCGTTACCGGTAATGATAACATCCGGTGACAGGTCAAACACCTTTTGTGCAGTTGCCGTACCCGCCCCATGTGCTTTCCCGTTCACACTTCTGTTGTCTGTAGAGATTAATTCATCTTTTTCGGTATCGTATATCAACAAATATTCTGCCCTTCCAAACCTAGGGTCAATTTTTGAACTCCACTCGCTGCCTGTAGATGTAAATAGTATTTTCATTTTAACATTGATTTTCTTAAGTAATTAATTTTGAACAGATGAATCTGCAACCTCTTTTGCTTTCTCCCATACAGACTCAAAAATTCCTTTGAGGAATTGGTTCTCCTCTGCAACAATCCTGGCCTTTCCCATTGATTCAACAAAAGCTGTGTTGAACGGGATATCTGCCAAATGTTCTATTTTTTCTGATTTGGCAAATATCTTTATCTCTTCGCTGACTGCTTCATTGATATCACTTTTGTTGATAACCAACAAAGGAATTGCATTAAAACGTCTTACCACAAAAAGAACCCTTTTCAAATCATGCAAAGCAGACATTGTAGGCTCAGTAACCAGTAATGCCACTTTTGCACCAGACAAGGAAGATACTACCGGGCAACCAATACCTGGAGCCCCATCTGTGATCAGATAATCACACCCTCTCTCCTTTGCCATCCTGTAAGCATTCTTTTTTACTGTAGCCACTAGTTTCCCGGAATTTTCACCTCCGGCAAATAATTTTGCATGAGACATTTGGGAGCCATTCCTTATACCTGATATGTAAAATTCTCCACTAAGCCTTGGCATCATGGTAATGGCACCTGTCGGACACACTCTGCTGCAATAACCACAACCTTCACAACTCAAATTATCTATGGTGTGTACACCAGCCGAAAATGATATTGCATCGAAGCGGCATACTTCCTTACATTTGCCACATTGGATACATGTTTCAATATCAATTTGGGCAACTTCACCTCCGTAAAAAAGCTCTTTTTTTATAATATCGGGTCCCATTATCAAATGCAAATTGGATGCATCCACATCACAATCGGCCAATATGGCTTCTTTACCAGCTAAGTAAGCCAATGACGATGCAACCGAAGTTTTGCCTGTTCCTCCCTTTCCCGATAAAACAACTATTTCCCTGATACTATCCATTTTGTGAAATCCTTATGTTTTCTAACTTGTTATACAAACTGGAAACGACAGACCTGAAACAGTGTTTATCCAGTAACAACTCTCCTTTGGAATACCTCTCGGCGATAGAGATATCAAATGGAATTTTCCCTAGTACTTCTATTCCATTATCCCTGCAATACTCCTCTACATCCTTGTTGCCACTACCATATTTGTTGATTACAACCCCAAAAGGTCTTTTCATCAACTTAGCAGCATCCACAGCCAGCTTCAAATCGTTTAATCCAAATGGGGTTGGTTCTGTGACAAGTAGTATGTAATCACACTTTCCGGTCGAGGCTACCATTGAACAAGATGTACCCGGAGGTGAATCAAATATTTGGTATTTGTATTTACTCCAATTCTGGTTTACAAGGCTATGTACATTATTGATCAATGCAACCGGCTGCTCTTCGTTCACATTCAATCTTCCCTCCAGAAGGGTCAAATTTTGTGATTTGATAACAGAAACATCTCCTACATGATGTTTTTTCATAGGAAGAGCTTTTTTATGGCATAACTCAGAACATGCATGGCAACTGTGGCAAAGGTTTTCGTAAACCACAATCATTTTACCAACATTCACCAAAGCATTAAAATTGCAAATATCCACACAATCACCACACAAGTCACATCTTGCGACATCCCATTGCGGAACCATTTTATACTGTGGATGGACATCAGAAACCAAACCTTTGACAAAAATAGAGTCGTTAGGTTCCTCTACATCCAGGTCCACCAAAAGCACATCATCGAACTCACTAACAAAAGAAGCAAGGTTGGTACTCAACAATGTTTTGCCTGTCCCACCCTTGCCGCTTGCTACTGCCAACTTGAAAACGTTACTGGTTTGAGCCATTTGTACCGTATCTGTTCATTCCGTTACCAGACATGCTCCTGCCGTTACCAGGTCCCATGCCTCTTCCTTTTCCGGCTCTTCTTCCCAAAGCTCTTCCGGCTCCGTTTCCCCTGCCTCTACCCATTCCCATGCCAAATCCTTGGCCATCTTGGTTATTGCAAGTTCCCATTTTCCTTCCGGTTTCAGGACCCTTCCCTAAAGGGCCACTATGATCTAATCCAGGCATAACAAGAAATTTTTAATTGGTTAAACTTTTACAAATATAATGAACTTATGTTCATAACACAAATATTTTATAAAAGAATTTTTTAAGCTATATTAGGGAAAAATAAAAAGGATATTTATATGAAAGCTTTTACAGTCATATTTTATGTGTTGTTATTGACGTTGACAATTCAAAACTCTTGTCAAACAACTAACTCAACTAATGATAAATTCCACCCTGGAATCAACAACTACCTGGTTCCTGTCAATTCAAAAGGTGCCTACGTAGGAGAATTTGCAAAAGAGAGCCCCTCTTCGCAAGAGGTTATTTCAATCTCCAACGACCTTTCAGGCCTTTTTGAAATAGATTCCCGCGGACGTTTAAAATTGAAAAAGGATAAGGAAGCTGTTCCAGAAGATGATGTTTTCAAATATGAATTAACAATTGATATCAACGGTATGGAAAAAAAGATTGTAGTGGTAGAAGATGTTTTTTTGTCAAATAAAGTTGTTGCACACAGAGGTGCCTGGAAAAACACAGGAACCAGTCAAAACTCCATGGGTTCATTGAAAAATGCAATAAAAACCGGGAGTGCATGGAGTGAGCTGGATATATGGCTATCTGCAGACAGAGTGCCTGTATTAAGTCACGATGCAGTTATTGGAGGTATAAACATAGAGGAATCCCCTATCAAAGAGATCAAAAAGTTAGCCCTTGCAAATGGAGAGTTTGTTCCTACGCTGGAGGAGTGCCTAGATTTGATAATGACACAAAACAAGACAAGGATATTCATAGAAATAAAACCCTCAGCCATATCTCCTGAACGTACCATTTTACTGGCAAAAGAGACAGTGAACCTTGTCCATTCTAAAAAAGCCCAAGGGTGGGTCAAATACATCAGTTTTGACATTAACTCCCTTATAGCTGTAATGGAACAAGATCCTTTTGCAGAAGCAGCCTACCTTGGGAGTGACAAAACCATAGAAGAATTACATGACTTGAATTTTTGGGGTGTGGATTTCAACCGTGGAATGTTTGAAAACAATGACAACCTTGTTGACGATGCACATGAGTTGGGTATGACTGTAAATGTTTGGACTGTCAATGATCCGCAGACAATGCAGCACCTTTTGGACCTTGGGGTTGATTTCATAACCACAGACCAGCCGGAAATACTCTTGTCAATGATTGCCCAACAACAAGATTAAAGATAATAATAAAAAACAAAACCCGTCTATTGTGACGGGTTTGTTTTTTTAGTGACCCCGACAGGATTCAAACCTGTAACCGTCTGATCCGTAGTCAGATACTCTATTCAGTTGAGCTACGGGGCCTAAAATTCTCAGTGTAACTATTCAGAAACTTCCTTAACAGCTACGTATCTTCTCTCTTTAATCCTTGCTTTCTTACCAGTTAGTTTTCTCAAATAGAAAATCCTTGCCCTTCTTACCTTACCCCTCTTGTTGATCTCTACTGATTCTATGAAAGGCGAAGATATTGGAAATATCCTCTCTACACCAACACCATTGGACATCTTTCTAACTGTGAATGTCTCAGTTGCTCCGGTACCTTTCCTTTGGATAACAACTCCACGGTATTTTTGCAATCGTTCTTTGTTTTCTTCCTTGATTTTGTAAGTTACGGTTATTGTATCTCCTGCTTTGAAATCCGGAAGATTGCTCACCTCTACGGGAAATGCTTCTTGTGCAATTTTAATTAAATCCATTGTCTTAAACTTGTTAGCGCAACATTACAGACTCCTTTGTTCTTATAAGAGGTTGCTTTTTTAATTGGGACTGCAAAAATAGAAATTATTTTCACAGATACCAAAATTTATTTACTATTTGACTCTTGCTTTGTACAATGCTCCTCCAATGTTATCATATTTTGCGCCTGTCACACTTTTCAGGCAACTTGGAATATCATATACATATAGTGCTCCAAGGAAAGCAAATATAAGTGCTTCCTTGAAATTGACAGTGAGAGAATCAGGAACTATGTACTCACACTGGGGGGCTTTTGCCGACATTCTCTCTACAAGGTATTTATTAAAAGCACCACCTCCGGTCAAAAGTACTTTACCACTTTTTATATGTGAACCTATCTGCACTGCCACATGCTCACAAAAAGTTGAAAGCTTATCTTCCAGTGAAAGTCCAAATGAATCTATCAAAGGAATAACTACCTCTTCCACCCACTCACGTCCCAATGACTTTGGACCTTTCTGGGTATAAAAATCCAGATTATCCAGCTTGGACAACAACTTTTCGTTCACCTTACCGCTCCTTGCGATCTCCCCATCCTTGTCATATTCCAGCCCTACCATACGGGTGTAATGGTTCAGCACATAATTCACAGGAGATATGTCATAGGCAGATCTGTTTTCGCCCGAATCAAAAGAGATATTTGAAAACCCACCCATATTCAGGCAATAATCAAAATTTGCAAAGAGGTTCCTGTCACCCACTGGTACAAGTGGGGCTCCTTGACCATAAAGCGCAACATCGATGGTTCTGAAATCACATATTGTATCTACACCTGATTCTGCAGCAATACCGGCTCCAGATCCTATCTGGGCAGTAAACCTGGAAGAAGGTTGGTGGAAGATAGTATGTCCGTGGGAAGCAATATAATCAGGCTCCAAACCGTTGTTCTCAATAAACTCCTTAACCCTTCTGCCTAAATAAAGACCATAGTCAGAGTTCAAACGGGCATACTCCAAAGCAGACATGTTTTGGGCAGTTGCCAGTTGCTGCTTTAACTCCAGAGGATACTGTTCATCCTGAGCCTTGATTATCTTGTAATTCCATTTATCCTCCTTAAATTCAAACTCTGTATAACACATATCCAGTCCATCCAAAGAGGTCCCTGACATCAAACCTATTATCCTTACCATAAAAAACTCCTTTTTAAAGTATTCACATTACCCTTGTTATCTTTTACAAATATAACCAATTCATGCGTTTTTCCCTTATCCAGGACATCTTGTTTGAGTTCTGTCTGCAATCTTTTGAATTTCGGGTCATATGATGTTAGCACCCATTTACCATCAATTCTCACTTGGTAATCTGAAATCCCTGAAAGGTCATCATATACAGCAAACCTTAAGTAATTTCTGCCTGAAAGATTTTGCCTTTCATAGAAAGCCGGAACGATTACGGGAGGAATTGTATCCAAAGAAATTGAATAAGATCCGAATGAACTGACCCTACTCTCCACCCATCCATTTAAATACTCGCCTCCAGCTGGAATTCGATTTCCATTTTTTCCCAACCTTACCAAAAGCATTTTGTCTCTCAACGTACTATCTATATGATTATCTGCCTTCAATGCCAAAAGGAACGGGGTATGGACAGGAGTGGATTCTTCATGTACTTTGTAGAAATTTGTCCCATCTACCTCTATCCATCCTGCATCAAACCGAATGGAACTATACAAAACCCCGGCTGGCAGGAAAACCTTGGCATTTTCACCTTGATGCCTGTTTGGTAAGTACCAAGGCATGACAATCGATGTTGAATCGGTGGTTGAACCCGGTTGCACATTACTCCTTACAACAATGAATTTCCTGTACGATCTGTTTCCATGCTCATCAATCAACTCTACCTTCACTACATGTTCCAAATCATCTTTTATCACAAACACACCCTCATTCTTGCTATCAATATTGGATTTAATACCACAGCCTGGCTCCACCCAACTTTTTACCAAAGACAAATTGTCCTTGTACTTTCTCGGATACTCCACAATACTGTTTATGTACCTTCCCATACCTGGGGCAATCCTGTCCGGAGTAAAGGAAAACACCAGTGTATCGTCCAAATAGTAATTGTATTGGAAAACAGCTAACTTAGCTCCTGTATTGTTTTGCCTGTCTATACCAGCTACTGCAACATAAAATGAATCCGGGACTTGCAATGTCTTGGATGAGTTTGATTTGAATGATGCAATAAGTTTCCTTTCAGGCGCAACTTCCAAATTCCTGATAGAATAAAAGGATATCTCCCGGAACTCGGGAGGCAATTCATCCAATATATCATATCCGGCGGTAATGATAGGATTCAATGTTTGTCCCGACTTTGTATCCCTCATTTCAAAATGTAGGTGAGGACCTCCCGAAGATCCTGTATTGCCGGCCCTTCCAATAAAATCTCCTTTTTTAACGGGAAACATCAGGCTGTCGGGGAGAAGGACCACATCGAAACTCTCTTTTTTGTACTGGTTTTCCCTTACCCATGTGGCAATATTGTCCGGGAAATCCAGCATATGTCCGTATATGGTTGTATTCCCGTCAGGGTGTGATATGTATATGGCATTCCCATACCCTCCCGGAGCAACCGAAATCCTGGAAATGTATCCGCTGGCAGCAGCATACAAATGGGCTCCCGAAACGCCACCTATCCTGAAGTCTAAACCTGTATGGAAATGGGTAGACCTCAGCTCACCATAGCTGCCCGATAGTGAGACCGGCAAATCCAACGGTATCCTGTATTTACCCGACTCTCCCTTACCATCTGCATAAACAGATGAAAAGAGCATCAAGCAAACAACAAATAATGGAATCTTGGGGACTCTCACTATGAAAATATTTTTCTCATCCTGTCAAAGAAATTCCTATCTTCCTTCTCTGGATTAGGTTTGAAGTTTGGAGATGACTTGAGCTTTTCCAACAGCTCTTTCTCATTCTTGTCAATTTTTTTAGGCGTCCACACCTGAATATATACCAGCAGGTCTCCGTTACCGTATCCATTAACATCCGGCAAACCCTTACCCCTTAACCTCAAGATTTTGCCTGACTGAGTTCCAGGCGCTACCTTAATCCTTAGCTTTCCGTCCACCGATGGTATTTCGGCATCAGTTCCAATGATAGCATCTGGCACAGATATGAACAATGAGTATATCAAATCATTCCCGTCACGTTGCAGCTCTGGATGAACCTCCTCTTCTATGACAACCAGTAAATCGCCGTTGATTCCCCCTCTTTTTGCAGCATTTCCTTTTCCTTGGATAGTTAGTTGCATTCCTTGTGCCACACCGGCAGGTATCTTGAATGTTATCTCCTCGGCCTCTTTAACCAGGCCACTGCCAGAACACACATTACATGGTTTGGAAATGACCTTTCCTTCTCCGTTGCATGTGGGGCAAACAGATGCTGTCTGCATTGTCCCAAGAAATGTTTGGGTGACCCTCGTTACTTGTCCTGTACCGTTACAGGTAGAACATGTGGATATGTCTGCTTCTGATTTTGCTCCTTTGCCAGAACAAGCTTTGCATGCAACTTGTTTGTTGATCTTTACTTTCTTTTCCGTACCGTGAGCAATCTCTTTCAAGTCCATCTTGACCCTTATCCGGATATCCGAACCTCTGTTCACACGCCTGCCTCCTCTGGATTGTGACCCAAATCCGCCAAATCCGCCGAACCCGCCAAAATGACCTCCAAAAATATCTCCAAACTGGCTGAAAATATCTTCCATAGAAAAACCACCACTAAAGCCACCGCCCGAGGCACCATTCATACCTGCATGGCCAAACTGGTCATACCTAGCCTTTTTATCGGAATTACTCAAGACGTCGTATGCCTCTGCTGCCTCTTTGAATTTCTCTTCTGCATCATGATCTCCCGGATTTTTATCCGGATGATACTTGATTGCCATTTTCCTGTATGCCTTTTTAATCTCTTCTGCAGAAGCATTCTTGGTAACACCCAGTACTTCGTAATAATCTCTTTTTGCCATCCTGATATTTTATTGACCCATTACTACTTTTGCAAAACGGATTACCTTACCGTTCATGGTGTAACCCTTTTGTACAACATCAATTATTTTGTTTTTCATGGAATCTTCATTTACAGGCATTTGCGCTATTGCTTCATGAAAATCGGTATCCAAATCATTCCCGATTGAATCGATCTCTTTTACACCTTTCGACAACAAATATTTTTTCAGCTTGTTATATATCAATTCAGTCCCTTCAAGTGCAGAATTATCTATTTTTTCTGCTTTTGAAAGCATCTCTATTGCACGTTCCATGTCATCCATTATTGGCAGTATACCCTTTATTATCTCCTCTCCTGCAAAAGAGATCAGGTCTTGCTTCTCTTTCAAAGTCCTTTTCCTGTAGTTGTCAAACTCGGCTGCCAACCTTAAATATTTATCATTCAACATAGAAATCTCTTCGTTCATTTTCTGTTGCACATCCAGATCCGCCAGATTATCATTTTCAGCAACATCCTCTCCATTTAGCTTGTCCACAACCTCTTGCTCTTTTTCTTCTTCTACAATATTTTCCTTTTTATGCCTTTTCATGATAAGTACATTTATTTAAATTCAAACAGCAAAGGTAATCACAAAATATTTGCCAAAAAGACAATTAAGACAAATTGGCATATTTATATCATCAATTTAATGTATTTTTGTAATCCCCAAAAAACACAAGTTGTGCTAAAGGAGATTGGAGATTTTTTACTAAACACCCCCGTTTACTCGCCTCAAATGATTTTGATACTGATTGTAACAGGAATCTTTGTCGGGTTTGTAAACACTCTTGCAGGCATGGCAACAGCACTTTCATATGCACTTTTCATGGCTATGGGAATGCCTATAAATGTGGCAAACGGAACCTCAAGGGTGGGTGTGCTGGCACAATTTGCAGTCTCTTCATTCCTGTTCAAGAAAAAAGGTTATCTGGACACTAATCTTGCAACCAAAACTGGTATACCAATCGCATTGGGGTCAATTGCCGGAGCCCAATTGGCAGCCATGGTAAACACATCAATCATGGAAGTAATCATGGGTTTGACTTTGCCGGCTATGGCCATTTTGCTTTTGATAAACAAAAAGAAAGGTTCTGCAGGAATAAAAGAGGGCAGCCCTGGTGTCAAAAGACTCTCATTCTTCAAATTCATAGCCTTTGCATTGATCGGTGCTTACGGAGGGTTTACGCACGCCGGAGTTGGAATCCTTATTTTGTTCGGTGGGGTTTACATGTTAGGTCTGGACCTGATGAAGGCAAACGGCATTAAACAATTTGCAGTATTGCTTTATACACCTCTGGCACTTTTTGTTTTCATATGGCACCAGCAGGTTAATTGGCTTGTTGCAGCTATTTACGCTGCCGGAAATGTAACAGGTGCTGTGATTGCATCCAAAGTTGCAGTAAAATGGGGAGTGAAAATTATCAACGTAGTCATTGCCATTGCTGTTTTTGCAATGTCATTTTGGCTTATTTACAAGCAATTTATTTGATTTCAAATGAATACGGTAGCTATCATAATTCCTGTGTACACAACAACTTTGAGTGAACACGAAAAGAATTCCCTTCTTCAGTTAGGCAAGGTTTTGGGACATTTCCCTCTATTTGTGGTAAAACCAGAATCACTGGATGCTGGTTTCTTGTTAAAGATGTTACCGGAAATAAGCTTCAAATCTTTTCCCGATAAGTTTTTCAATGGGATAAAAGGTTACAATAAACTAATGCTTTCACCACTATTTTACCAAGAATTCAAACAATATAATTATATACTTATACATCAACTTGATGCCTGGATATTCAAAGACAACCTGGAGTACTGGTGTTCGCAAGGTTACGATTACATAGGTGCACCCTGGATAAAACGAGATATATACAACAAACCTATTGTAAAACAGTATATGCAAATCATTGGGAAAATCAAGAAAACCTTATCCAGACCCGACAAACAGATCCTTTACAACAAATGCGGAAACGGGGGATTGTCCCTTAGGAAAGTATCTTCACATCTGGAGGCCTCACTACAATGCAATCATATTATTCAAGAGTTTACCTCAAAGAAAAGATTCCATATGTATAACGAAGATGTTTTTTGGTCGGTCATTGTTAACCAATATTACCAAAACAAGTTCAAATATCCACACTACATGGTAGCTCTGGGCTTTTCATTCGACAAATATCCGGCATATTGCTATAAACTGAATGGGAATAACCTTCCTTTCGGATGTCATGGATGGAGCAAGAAGGAGATGTACCCTTTCTGGAAAAACCATATACCTTAGCATCATAAACCACTTGCAGATACTCCCAAATATGAGACAACAGAGACTGCAATCCATAATAATATTCCCAATGCAAAACTTTTGAAACCTGCATCTTTTGCATCTTTGACAGTGATATTCAACCCCACGAAAAAGAGGGAAAGGACCAGTCCTCTCCTTCCAAGCCAACCAACATGGGTGTAGCTATCCTGCCATTGGGTTGTGAAATATGAAAAAACAATGGCTGCAACATATAAGAATATAAACCATGGAATTTTCACCCGATTGCTTGCCGAATTTGATTTATCCCTGTGAAACACGGACATAACAAGTGTCAAAGGAATAATCCACAAAGCTCTGGACAGCTTTACGGTTGTTGCAACATCCAACGCCTCTTTCCCATAAGCAGCTCCTGCACCCACAACAGAACTAGTATCATGTATCGCAATTGCAGCCCAATATCCAAAACTCTTTTGATCCATGCCAAGTATCGAACCAACCTTCGGGAATATAATCAGTGCCACTGCATTCAATGTGAATACAACCACTAATGCAAATGATATTTGATTTGACTTTGCCTTGATTACCGGAGCAACTGCAGCTATTGCACTTCCTCCGCATATTGCTGTTCCCGAAGATATCAGCATAGCTGTTTTCTTATCCAAACCAAACAAACGCCCCAGCAACAAACCAACTGACAAGGTAAAAAAAACCGAACAAGCTGTCAGCCAAAATGCATTTGACGAAACCCTGGCAACCGTTTCCAGGTTCATTGAAAAGCCCATCAACACGATTGATGATTGTAGCATTATGGATGTTAATCCAGAGAGACGCTCATCCTTTAAACCCATCAATGACATCAAAATTCCACAAAACAAAGCTAACGCGGGAGTGGCAATGGGAAACATGCACAAAAGGGCAACAAACAGATATAGGAGGTTCCTTTTTTTATTCAAAAAATCATTCATGACTCGTTATTTATTCGCTGCAAAGCTAAAGAGTCACTATAATTTATCAAAATACTATTTTACTATTATCAATAACCATAAGTTATAGACTATCATTTGAAGAAAACTTCAAAAAAATTCTGGAAAATAGTTGGGATCTTCATGTTTGGCCCTTTTCTCTGAGCCCACCTGAACTCCCTTACTATCTCCAAGCCTCTTATATTCAATTGCTTTAACTTTTTTTCTTCAATTTCACTTTTCACTGCCCATTCCGAGACAAAAGCTATACCATCAAAATCAAAGAGCATTCGCTTTATTGCTTCGGTAGTTCCAAGATTCATATAAACATTCAAAGAGTCAATCCCTATACCAATTGAATTCAGGGCCTTTTCCATAACCTCCAAGGTTCCGGAACCCCGTTCCCTTAAAATCAACGGTATCTCTTTCAAAGACAAGTAATTGAATTCACCACCAATTGAATACACAGATTGGGAACCAGCTACTGCTATTATCTTATCCCTCATTGCACTTTTATATTTGATCGAGGAGTCAGATGATTCATTTTCTACCATGGCTATGTCTATTACCCTGTCAATCAACATAGATTCAATTTCGTGGGAATTGCCATTCAACATAACAATCTTAATTCCGGGGTATCTTTTGTGGAAAGCACCTAGCACTTGTGGTAAAAGATACTGGGCAATGGTAGAACTAGCTCCCAGATTGAGGGAGCCTTTAGCCCCTCCGGTGCTATTGGAAATATCAAACTCCAACTCCAAATATTGCTGTTTTATCAACCGCAAATGAGTTACCAGTATTTCTCCTGCTTTTGTCAATGCTATCCTGTTGCCTCTTCTTTCCAACAACGCTACCCCAAGTTTATTTTCCAACTCCTTCACATGATTGGAAACAGCTGGCTGGCTAATATGCAACTCTTCTGCAGCCTTGGATATGTTAAGGTTGTGTGCTACTGTCAAAAAGACTAGGTCCCTGTAATCCATTATTTATAAATTATTGATATGATTGGACATCTGTTTCAAATAGGGCTTTATATAATCAAAAAAATCACGGTAACCTTCACATAAAAAATTGATTTCAAAATCATTTTCCAATGGTACTATCCGATGTTCCGGGCATCCTCCATAACAAAGGTTCAAGTGATTACAAAATTTACATCTCTTTGGCAAACGAGAAAACTTGTCAATGCCAAAGACAGGTAGTCTTCCTGAATAGAAAAGAGAATCTGCACTATCATAAATGCTCCCTAGAAAATTTTGTCTGTTTACAAAATGGTCACAAGCATAAACCATTCCATCACTCTCCACAACAGGGACATCACCACAAACAGGAGAAAACTGGCATAAACCCGATTCTTGTCCCATGTAATTTGCCAATGCAATATCTATCAATTGGACATAGTAATTACCAGCATCTTGATTCTTCCACCATTCGTCAAAAACCTCAATCATGAACCTTCCATAATCATTGGCATTGATCCCCCAAGGATCATTTGGCGCCACCACAGGCAGAAACTGCATGTATTTAGAACCCATCTCTTTCAAAAAATCATATACCACAGGACCGTTTCCCACAGATGCAGAATTTACGGTTGATAAAGTATTGAATTCTACCCTTTCATTTTTAAGAATTTCCAAACCCCTCAGAACCTTGTCAAACGAATGAAATCCCTTTTTGTCTTGTCTGAATTTATCGTGGATTTCCTTGGGACCATCCAAGGATAATCCCACAAAAAAACCATTTTGCCTAAAAAAAGATGCCCAGTTGTCATCAATCAACGTTCCGTTTGTCTGGATAGAATTTGACACTTTCTGGCCTGTACCTTTCCTATTGGTAAAAAATTCTTCAAATTCCATGGCTTTTTCAAAAAAAGCCAAACCAGCCAACATTGGTTCACCTCCGTGCCATAAAATTGAAATTTCCTGGGAATCATTGTTTTGAATAAGTTTGGAAATAGCCTCTTCCAATATCTCAAGACTCATCTTCCCATGGGAACTCCCTACACAAGAGTAATAGCAATATTTGCAATCGAGGTTGCACAAGCCTCCTACTGGCTTAACCATTAATGAAAAAGGTCTCCTGGACGAGAGCCGGTCTATTTGAGTATAATGTATGGTTTTTGATGGTTCCATCACTACTGCCTCTTCATGGCAACAGGATCCTTGTATTTCCTTGCCAATCTGTCAAGCTCTTTGTGTAAACTTTTTTTCACCTTGTTGTAAGCAGGATTATCATACAAATTATTCATTTCGGAAGGGTCTTCCAATAAATCGTAAAGTTCCCAGTTTTCAATGTCATGTCCATAAAAACGAATTAGTTTATATCTCTCTGTCCTCACCCCGTAATGTCTTCTCACAGCATGTTCTGCAGGATATTCAAAATATTGGTAATACAATGACTCCCTCCATTTTGGTTCTTTCCCCTCTTCTAAAAGAGGCAACATTGACACTCCGTCCATTTCTTCGGGAACCTTGACTCCGGCTAATTCAAGTATAGTTGGTGCATAATCGATATTTTGGACCATCTTCCCTATATCACCTCTTTTCCTGTATTTTGTTGCATTATCCGGCATCCTTACAAGCAGAGGTGTCCTGAAGGACTCTTCGTACATGAACCTTTTGTCAAACCAACCATGTTCACCCATGTAAAACCCTTGGTCGGAAGTATACACTATCATTGTATTTTCAAGCAACCCGTTTTTTTCGAGGTAATCCAGGACTCTTCCAATGTTATCATCTACAGATTTTATACATTTAAGGTAATCCTTCATGTACCGCTGGTATTTCCACTCTGCCAACTCCTTCCCCTCAAGTTTTGATTCCTGGAAATCTACCAGCACAGAGTCATAAACCCTGTCCCATTCCTTTCTTTGCACAGAATCCATTCGCTTAAGGGCATTCCTCAAGTTTGGCCTTAAACGAGTCTTTATACTATCCGAGTCCAATTTCAAATCAAAGGCGTAATCCATCTCTTGTTTGGCTATACTCATTTCCTGAGCGGCGGCGGCAGGACGTCCTTTGTAATCGTCATAAAAATTATCAGGCAAAGGGAAAACAGAATCTTCAAAAAGATCCATATCCGGGATATTACCCATCCAATTCCTATGAGGTGCCTTATGATGGATAAGAAGGCAGAATGGTTTTGTAGTATCCCTGTCCTTATCCAGCCACTCCAGGCTCAAATCAGTAATTATGTCAGTACTGTAACCATGCCTGGTAACCCTCCCTTCCGGAACAATGAACACCGGATTGAAATAAAACCCCTGCCCCACCAGCACATCCCATTTGTCAAATCCCGAAGGCTCACTTTTCAAATGCCATTTGCCAAAGATAGCTGTTTGGTAACCAGCTTGTTGTAATAATTTTGGGAATGTCACCTGAGTGCTGTCAAAACGAGTTGCATTGGTGGTCATCCCGTTCTTGTGTGTGAATTTTCCCGTCAACATGGTTGCCCTGCTAGGACCAGATATAGAATTTGTCACAAAACTATTGGTAAACCTTACTCCGTCCGATGCAATCCGGTCAATGTTCGGGGTCTGGATGAATCGTCCATCGTAGCAACTTATGGTTTGGTACGAATGGTCATCCGACATAATGTAAATTATATTGAAAGGCTTGTCCTCAACTTTTTTATCTTGGGCATGAACACTATTTGGCAATCCCAAAGCAGAGGCAATTGGCACAAAAAAAAGAAAACGCTTGTCAGGTAACATGTCTATGAGTTTTTGGTTGAGTGTAAAGTTAAAAAGAATGAGTGGCAATGACAATATTTAACATATTATTACCATCTTTATTACTCAAAACTTGTAAAAATGGATCAACTGCCAATCAATATTTTTTGGTTCAGGAATGACCTCAGGAGCCATGACAATAAAGGGCTCTATTATTCCCTCACAACCGGAGCTATGAAAACCATTCCTCTTTTCATATTTGATACCGAAATACTGGACAAACTGCCCTGCAGGCAAGACAAACGACTAGATTATATAATACAATCCCTTGGCAAACTGGAATTTTCACTTGGGGTAAATATTCTTTGTGCATACGGCAAACCAGCAGATGTCTTTGACATATTAATGGAAAACTACAAAATTGCAGCTGTTTATTGCAACGAAGATTATGAACCATACTCCATAGCAAGAGACTTGGAGGTGAAACAAAAACTGTGTAAAAGAGGCATCAAACTCCATCTTTTCAAAGATTCGGTAATTTTCAGCAAAAACGAGATAGTTAAAAGTGATAATACACCTTACACTGTCTTCACACCATATTCCAAAGCTTGGAAAAAAAAGCTCCAGACTAACACACAAAGCTATTTGCAAGAATACAACCCAACAAAACACTTGAATAATCTCAAAAAGTCTGATATTCTTCTTTTTTCCAATATTGCAGAACAACACATCAAATTTTTCCAAAAAGTCCCTGGACACCAACAAATATCATTTCAATACGCAGGACTCCGGACCCCGTATTTTATCCATGTCAATCCCGAAATCATACGAAATTATGAATCTACAAGAAACTACCCTGGAATTCCTTTCGGCACATCTGGTTTGGGTATGCATATCCGGTTTGGTACAGTAAGCATAAGGGAAATTGTCACAATTGCATTAAAAAATTCCGATGTGTGGTTGAACGAACTAATCTGGAGGGAATTCTTCAAATCCATAATTTACCATTACCCTCATGTAGAGTGGGAACCATTCAAAAAGAAATACCAATTCATAAAATGGCGAAACAATCCCGAAGAGTTTGAAAAATGGCGGTCAGGCCATACCGGCTACCCTATTGTTGATGCTGGAATGAGGCAACTGAACCAGACAGGGACAATGCACAACAGGGTCAGGATGATAGCAGCCTCTTTCCTGGTAAAGCACCTGCTCATTGACTGGAGAATAGGAGAGAGATATTTTGCAGGAAAATTACTTGACTACGACCTCTCTGCCAACAATGGCAACTGGCAATGGGCTGCAGGGACAAGGTGTGATGCAGCTCCCTATTTCAGGATATTCAATCCTTACGAACAAGCCCGCAAGTTTGACCCAAAAGATGTTTATATCAAACAATGGATCCCCGAATACGGAAGCGATTCATATCCAAAACCCATGTGCAACCATAAAGAGGCAAGGGAGAGAGCACTTGAAACATACAAAAAAGCACTCGATGGATGAAAACAATAAAGAAAGGCCACAAGTCATAAAGACATTGTAGCCACTTTTTATGTTGTAAAAAAATAAAATACTACATTTTGTCGTTGGAACCCAAAACATTTATGATTTTATGTTTGTAAAGCTCTTTCAAGGAATCCCTGGCCGGACCCAAATATTTTCGTGGATCAAACTCCTCTGGTTTCTCTGCAAACACCTTTCTGATTGCAGCGGTCATCGCAAGACGTCCGTCGGAATCAATGTTTATCTTACAAACTGCACTTGCCGCTGCTTTACGTAATTGCTCTTCCGGGATGCCGATGGAATCTTCCAATTTTCCGCCATATTGGTTAATTTGAGCCACAACCTCCTGAGGAACACTCGAAGCCCCGTGCAAAACAATAGGAAAACCAGGAATACGCTGTTCAATCTCTTTGAGGATATCCAACCTTATTTCTGGTTTTTGTCCTGGTTTGAATTTGAAAGCACCATGTGAAGTACCAATTGAAATAGCCAGGGAATCAACACCAGTACGAGAAACAAACTCCTCTACCTCCTCGGGTTGAGTATATGTATGATGGTCAGAAGAAACCTCATCTTCCACACCTGCCAGTACTCCAAGTTCTCCTTCTACGGTAACTCCATGTGCATGTGCATATTCCACAACCTGTTTGGTGAGTTTTATATTATCTTCGAATGAATGGTGTGAACCATCAATCATGACAGATGAAAATCCCATGTCTATACATGATTTGCACAGCTCAAAAGAATCACCATGATCCAGATGCAATACAATTGGAATATTGGCTCCCAACTCTTTTGCATACTCAACGGCACCTTGTGCCATATATCTCAATAGTGTTTGATTGGCATATTTCCTTGCTCCGCTGGATACCTGGAGTATAACTGGCGATTTTGTCTCTACGCAGGCAGAGATTATTGCCTGCATTTGTTCCATGTTATTGAAATTGAAAGCTGGTATTGCATAACCACCTTTGACCGCTTTGGCAAAAATATCTTTTGAATTTACCAAGCCTAATTCTTTGTAAGAAATCATAATATATTATTATTTAATAGAATAAAATAAAAAAATCGAACCACACAGATTCTCTCTGTAAAAACATACCGAAAGGTTATCAAAAATCGTGCACATCCAGAACCTGCTGCAAAAATAGTAACAATTTTGCACAAATTTAGTTAACTTTGTGAATACCTAAATAACCATTCTCAACATGAATCCTCATATTCTACAGGAAGCCAATTGGAAAGAGATTGAAAAAGCAAAAATAAAAATCGCAATCCTTCCTTGGGGTGCAACGGAAGCACACAACTACCATCTTCCTTATGGCACTGACACCTTCATGGCTCAAAAAATCGCATCTGATGCCGCTGCAATGGCAAATAAAAAGGGAGCCGGAGCAATAGTCTTGCCTCCTATTGCCTACGGGGTCAATACAGGCCAACTAGAGGTAAAACTCTGCATGAACCTGAACCCATCCACACAACAATCAATATTGCAAGACATCCTTTTTGTGTTGGAAGAGCACAACATTGACAAGCTCATCATAGTGAACGGGCATGGCGGTAATTCATTTCAGCCCATAATAAGGGAACTCTCCCTCGAATATCCCGATACCATAATATGCTCGGTTAACTGGTGGAAAATATGTAACGAAAACGAATTTTTCGAACAACCGGGAGATCATGCAGGAGAACTGGAAACATCCAGTATGATGGCTATAGCCCCGGAACTGGTAGCTCCATTGGAAACCGCCGGCAATGGAAAAGAGAGGAAACTCAAAATTGACGGATTCCGTGAGAAATGGGCTTGGACACAAAGAAGATGGGTTATGATTAGTGACGATACCGGTGTAGGTGATCCCGCAAAAGCAAGTGCAAGCAAAGGAGAGGCTTTCATAGGATGCTGCACAAAGAAATTATCCCAATTTATTATTGATTTTTCAAAAGTCCGTTCAGAAGAAGATTTATATGAAGCCGAATAGTAATATCTCCGGTAAGGTCTTGATTTTCTCAGCTCCATCCGGAGCCGGGAAAAGCACAGTAGTAAATCATCTTATGAACAAATTCAATTGGATGGGCTTTTCTGTTTCAGCCACATCCCGTCTTCCAAGGGGGGCAGAAAAAGATGGCAAGGAATATTTTTTTTTCACAGAACAGGAGTTTTCAAATAAAATCAAGGAAGAAGCATTCGTAGAGTACGAAGAGGTATATCCGGGAAGATACTACGGGACTCTAAAAAGCGAGGTAGAACGCATTTGGTCCCTAGGGAAAGTCGTTGTTTTTGATATAGATGTAAAAGGTGGAGTAAACCTGAAAAAACTATACAAAAGCAAAGCCTTGTCCATTTTCATAATGCCTCCATCTATGGAAACTCTAAGGGAACGTCTAACCAAACGTGGAACGGAAACACATGAGGCGATTGAAACAAGGTTGGCAAGGGCTCAGCAAGAGATTGGCTATTCAAAACAATTCGATATAGTACTGGTAAACGACAAACTAGAAGATTGTCTTGAAGCAGCAGAACAGATTGTCAACGAATTTTATAAGAAATGAATGTAGGATTATATTTCGGATCTTTCAACCCATTGCACATAGGACACATCTCCATTTGCAGGTACTTGCTGAAAAGACCCGATATCGACCAACTAAGGCTCATAGTAAGCCCCAGGAATCCTTTGAAAGGTTTGGAAAACATTTCAAATGCTCAACAAAGGTTCGAATATGTCAAATCTGCCGTCAAAAGGGCCCGTTTAGGCAGGAAAGTATCAATATCCGACATTGAATTCAAAATGACACCTCCTCTTTACACCATAAACACCCTTCGCAAAATGAGAATAGAGGAACCTGACAACCGTTTCATATTGATAATTGGAGCAGATAACCTTGCAATCATAGAACAATGGCACAAATGGGACGAAATGCTTCAGGAATTCCCTGTATGGGTCTATCCTCGCAGTGGTTTCGACACAGAAAAGCTATGCAATAAATATGGCTGCCATGTACTGAATGCACCACTTATAGAGATCTCCTCCACAAAAATTAGGGAGGCAGAGAAACACGGCCTTGACATGAGTGAATTCAGGGTTTGATTTTCTTGCAGAATACTTTACCTGCCGGCAAAATAATCCCAAAGGCTTTCGTCTGGAACCGGGGCCTCCACAAACACCTCACTTTTTTTAACCGGATGGACAAATCTTATGCTTTTTGCATGCAATGATATTCCTCCATCGGGATTGGACCTGGGGGCACCATATTTCAAATCCCCTTTTATCGGGCAGCCAATTGCCGCCAATTGACACCTTATTTGATGATGACGTCCGGTCAACAACTCTATCTCCAATAAAAAATAGTTATCAGATGCTCCCACCAACTTGTATCTGAGTTTTGCCTCCTTTGAACCCAGTGATGGTTTCGATTTTGCATAGGATTTGTTTTGCTTTTCGTTCCTTGTCAGATAATGGACCAGTTCACCCTCTTCTTCAGGTGGCATTTTTGCAACTATTGCCCAGTAAATCTTATGGACACTACCATTTCGGAAAAGCTCGTTCATCCTTTGCAAACCCTTTGATGTTTTCGCAAACAAAGCAATTCCGCTAACCGGTCTGTCCAACCTGTGTGGCACACCTATGAAAGCATCTCCGGGTTTTGAGTCCCTTTTTGCAATATAACCTGCCAATATCTCACTCAAAGGTTTGTCACCAGTTTTGTCTCCCTGGATTATATCGCCAACCCTTTTATTCAAAATAATCAGGTGGTTATCTTCGTACAAAATTTCCGGAGCCTGCATGATTGAATTTTTCATGAAATTAATATTGTTCACCTTCATTTGGGAAATCACTGCTCTTCACATCCTTTATGTAGTTGGTAAAGGCATTCAGAATTTCGTCGTGGAGATTGTGGTACCTTCTCAGAAACCTGGGAGAAAATTCATTGTTCAAACCAAGCATATCATGCATGACCAGAACCTGGCCATCGACCCCGGAACCGGCTCCGATTCCTATGATCGGTATCTTCAACACAGAAGCAACCTTCTCTCCAAGAGCAGCCGGGATCTTTTCCAGCACCAACGCAAAACAACCGGCATTTTCCAACGCTATTGCATCTTCAATCAGTTTATTGGCCTCTTCGTCCTCCTTTGCCCTCACCGAGTATGTACCAAACTTGTGAATTGATTGCGGGGTCAAACCTAAATGACCCATGACAGGAATACCGGTACTCAAAATCTTGTTTACAGATTCAATGACCTCAGAGCCTCCCTCTACCTTCAAAGCATCCGCTTCGGACTCCTTCATTATCCTTATTGCACTGGAAACCGCCTGACGGGTATCTCCCTGGTATGTACCAAACGGCATATCCACTACAACCATTGGATTGTGAACAGCCCTCACAACACTTTGAGCATGATAAATCATTTGGTCCAATGTAATTGGTAATGTTGTCTCATGTCCTGCCATCACGTTGGCAGCCGAATCCCCTACCAGAATAATATCAATACCAGCCTCATCCAAAATACGGGCTGTTGAATAGTCATATGCTGTTAGCATGGCTATTTTTTCACCTTTTTGCTTCATTTCAAGCAATCTCTGGGTTGTAATCACCCTTTTCTTTCCCTCTACCGACATTTTATCAAATATTAGAGTTGCAAAGCTATACATTATTTGAAAAAAGGCAAATCATGACACCTTGTCAGTTTTAAAAGTTGGCACAATCTTAGATGTTACAGAGGGCAGGAATAAAAATAATAAACTAAAAACATACAACTATTATGGGAAAAATCATTGGAATAGACCTTGGAACAACCAACTCCTGTGTGGCCGTTATGGAAGGTAACGAACCCGCAGTCATCATAAACAGCGAAGGGAAAAGAACCACTCCATCTGTAGTGGCTTTTGCCGAAAATGGTGAAAGGAAAATAGGAGACCCTGCTAAGAGGCAAGCTATCACCAACCCTACAAAAACGATATCTTCCATAAAAAGATTCATGGGAGAAAGCTACGACAGGGTTCAGCTGGAAGTAGGAAGGGTTCCTTACAAAGTTGACAAAGGAGACAACAACACAGCAAGGGTCAACATAGATGGAAGGATGTACACTCCTCAGGAAATCTCTGCCATGGTATTGCAAAAAATGAAAAAAACTGCAGAAGATTATCTAGGACAAGAAGTAACAGAAGCAGTAATTACCGTTCCTGCCTACTTTAGTGACTCCCAAAGGCAAGCCACAAAAGAGGCCGGGGAAATTGCAGGTCTAAAGGTAAGAAGGATCATTAACGAGCCTACTGCTGCGGCACTTGCATACGGACTGGACAAACAACACAAAGACATAAAGATTGCAGTTTTCGACCTTGGTGGAGGAACTTTTGACATATCCATTCTTGAACTTGGCGACGGTGTTTTTGAAGTAAAGTCAACCAATGGTGACACTCACCTTGGTGGAGACGATTTTGACCAAAAGATCATTGACTGGTTGGCAGAGGAATTCAAATCTGAAAACAACGGACTGGACCTTAGAAAAGACCCGATGGCTTTGCAAAGGCTAAAAGAAGCTGCAGAAAAAGCTAAGATTGAGTTATCCAGCCAATCCTCATCGGAGATAAACCTGCCATACATCATGCCTGTGGACGGAGTTCCAAAGCACCTTGTGAAAACCCTCACCAGGTCAAAATTCGAACAACTTTGCGATGACCTCATCCAAAGGACAATTGAACCTTGCAGGAAAGCATTGAGCGATGCTGGAATGAAAGCCACAGATGTCAACGAAGTTATTTTGGTGGGAGGTTCCACAAGGATACCTGCAATACAACAAATAGTAGAGAAATTCTTTGGCAAAGCACCAAGCAAAGGAGTAAATCCGGACGAAGTTGTAGCAGTTGGTGCAGCCATACAAGGCGGTGTCCTTGCAGGCGATGTGAAAGATGTCCTGTTGCTGGATGTGACACCACTATCCCTGGGTATTGAAACCTTGGGCGGTGTAATGACAAAACTGATTGAGTCAAACACTACAATACCTACCCGTAAATCCGAAGTCTTCAGCACAGCAAGTGACAACCAACCATCTGTAGAGATACACGTATTGCAAGGAGAAAGGCCAATGGCAAAAGACAACAAGACCATAGGCCGCTTCCACCTGGATGGAATAGCCCCGGCACCAAGAGGTGTTCCTCAAGTAGAAGTTACTTTTGATATTGATGCAAACGGTATCCTGAACGTATCTGCCAAAGATAAAGGAACAGGCAAAGAACAAAAAATCAGGATTGAAGCATCCAGCGGACTTACAGAGGCAGAAATCAACAAAATGAAAGACGAAGCCAAAGCAAACGAAGAATCCGACAAAAAAGAAAAAGAGAGGATTGACAAAATCAACGGTGCAGACTCCATGATATTCCAGACAGAGAAAAACCTTAAGGACTACGGTGACAAGATTCCTGCAGAAAAGAAATCTGCAATAGAGTCAGCCCTGGAATCTTTGAAGGAGGCACACAAATCACAAGATGTTTCAGCAATTGATGCTGCCATGGAAAAGATGAATGCTGCCTGGCATGCTGCATCAGAAGATATGGCTAAGGCAACCCAAGGTCAGCCGGGAGCTGCTCCGGGTGCAGATGATGCCACCAATCAAGGAAGCACCGGCAACAACGGTAACGGAGACGACAAAGAGGTTACCGATGTAGATTTCGAAGAGGTGAAGTAACTAATACCTGATTCATATTCAAAGAGCAGCATTTTTTGCTGCTCTTTTTTTATATATTTGCATAAACCTTAAACCAAATGAAAACCATCACATCCATTGCATTGGCCATTTCTGTGATCATTCTTTTGAGCATATCCCAGGCAAAGGCACAAACCATCGAACAACTCAACAAGGAAATCTCACAACTCAGGCAAAACCTAAAAGACCAACGTCATACCTATGACATGATCATCAAGAAAACCGACGACTTGATGTGGCACAAGATTTTGGGTGAAACAGCATATGTTGACAAAGTAAGGCTCACCGGCCCCCCAAGATGGAAACCTCTTAAAGAAGATGACCGTTTTGCAGCAAATCCTCTACAATTCTACTGTTACGTTTTCATACCCAAAAATGTGGACCCAAACCAAAAATACCCTCTCATAGTACTACCCCACAGCGGCATACATGCAGACTTCTCTACATATTACGCACATATTGTAAAGGAACTTATAGCCCAACAATATATTGTCGTGTCTGCAGAGTACAGGGGCAGCACTGGTTATGGAAAAGGAACCTACCAAAACATAGACTACGGAGGGCTGGAAAATGAAGATGTCCTTGCCAGTCGTGACTACATGGTGGAGAACTACTCGATTGTAGATGAAAACAGGATAGGCATAATTGGATGGAGCCACGGAGGGATGATATCCCTGATGAACATCCTGAGGTACCCCAACAAATACAATGTGGCATTTGCGGGAGTTCCAGTAAGCGACCTTGAAAACCGACTAGCTTCACATGACCAATCATATACTGCCTACTTTACGCCGGAATACCATATAGGACAATCCATCCAGGATAATCCGGAAGAGTACAAAAGAAGGTCCCCCTCTTCATATGCTTCAAAGCTTGAGAAACCTCTTCTTATACATACAAATACCAATGACAATGATGTATATGTACAAGAGGTCATTGCCATGATTGACTCCTTGGAAAAACATGATCGTGTATTCGAATACAAAATATTCCAAAACAAAGCAGGAGGACATGGTTTTGACAGGATAGACACAAAAGAGGCAACTGAAATAAGATATACTATATACAAATTCCTGGAAAAGTACCTCAACCCGTCAAAACCATTCACAAACCATCAGGAAATGCGAAGAGCTGCATATTTTTTCGCAAAATAGAGCCTTTTAATAAAATTATAAACATTTGTTCATTATCTTTGTGGGCAAATGTTTTTTTTTATGGCAAGACCAAAAAACTTAAGGAAAATAGAAAATCCTCCGCAAATAAAGGGATACCAGCAAGTGGGTGGCAAAAACACTCAAGATGCCGTTATAATAAACCTGGAAGAATATGAATCCATAAAATTGTGTGATCATCTTTCTCTGACCCAAGAAGAGGCTGCCATTAAAATGGGAGTCTCCCGTCCAACTTTGACCAGGGTTTACTCCACTGCCAGAAAAAAGGTTGCAGAGGCATTTGTATTAGGAAAAAACATAGTATTTGAGGGTGGCAAGGTCTATTTTGACAGTGACTGGTACAAATGTGGCAATTGCAACTCATTGTTCAACAACTATATGCACTTGAGCAAGCCCATGTGTTCACTATGTGGGTCCCTATCAATCACCCCAATCAACTGATAAAATAACAAAAATGAAATACGCAATAACAGCAAAGAGGGACAACATAAATAGTCATTGTGATATCCATTTTGCACGGGCCTCTTTTTTTGCTATTTACGACAATCAGAGCAAAGAAATTAAGTTCATTGAAAATGAATTCAGGAACATTCCGGAAAGAGCCGGGCCATCTGTTGTGAAATTTCTCTCTTCCCTTAAAACTAATGTGATTGTATCTACAGAGTTCGGGGAAAAAATCAAAAACATCCTGGACAGTGAGAAAATCGGGATGGTTATAATAAATGACAACAAAACAACAATCAAAAAGATTATTGAAATCATAGAGAATAAAAAGGAGTAAGACATGAGCTGCGAAAAAGAGTTTGTAAAAAAAGTAATCCCAGGGGTCAAGAACATCATTATTGTTGCATCTGGTAAAGGTGGCGTTGGAAAATCAACTGTTGCCGCAACATTGGCAACATCATTGGTTATGCAAGGATATTCAACAGGACTTCTGGATGCCGATATCTACGGGCCATCCCTTCCCGTATTATTTGACATACAAGAATCCAGGCCAATTGTCATAGAAGAGGCCGGAGTTACCAAAATAGAACCAATCATCAGGTTAGGCATAAAGCTTATGTCAATCGGATTGTTCATAGACCCTGTCAAGGCAGCTATATGGAGGGGTCCGCTTGCTGCAAGCGGAATGAAACAAATGATAGATCAGACTGAATGGGGAGAACTTGACTATCTGATAATTGACACTCCTCCCGGAACCGGGGACATCCATATTTCATTGCTTCAGGAGTACAACATTGGCGGTGTGATAATCGTAACAACTCCTCAAACATTATCTACCGGAGATGTACAAAAAGCGATATCATTGTACTCCGAGACAAAAATTGGTGTCCCTGTGCTAGGTGTCATAGAAAACATGTCTTGGTTTAC
This sequence comes from Bacteroidales bacterium, assembly GCA_028707695.1. Taxonomy (GTDB): domain Bacteria; phylum Bacteroidota; class Bacteroidia; order Bacteroidales; family UBA932; genus Bact-08. Next base: position 47,906 of record JAQWAL010000002.1, read on the forward strand.
ACCCGAAAAGCATCCAGAAGAAAAGTACTTCCTTTTTGGAAAAGGTGGCGGAGAGTCGTTGGCAAAACGATTCAATGTAGAACTACTGGCACAAATCCCTCTCAACGAGAAAATTTGTGAAGAGTGTGACTACGGGAAATTACTTGCTGTTTTGGAATCAAAAGGAATAAAAGATACATTTGCAAACATTATAAAAAAGATAAACCAAGAACTCCCCGTTTAATTTTCCACGCTAATGAGTGCAATGCTGTTGATATTTGTGTTTGGCTACATTTGCATAGCCATGGAGCATCGTATCAGGATAGACAAAGCAGCCATAGCACTTGTGATGTCTGGTTTGATGTGGGCTCTTTTGATTGTGGTGGTCCCTCAATCAGCTGCAAATGCCCATGCCACGGCTTTCCAGGAGTTCCTGGAAATGAATCCGTTTATCCGTTCCCTGGGGCAGGAAGAAATATGGCAAAGATTCATAACAGACTTCCTGCTCATAGAATACATGGGAGACATCTCTTCTACCCTGTTCTTCCTTATAGGGGCAATGACAATCGTAGAACTGATAGACGCTCACAGAGGTTTTGACATCCTGACCGACAAAATAAAACCAGGAAGCAAAAGGAAAATTCTTGTAATAATTGTGATTATGGCATTCTGCATGTCTGCTGTACTGGACAACCTGACTACCTCCATAGTAATGGTAACACTTGTCCGAAAGATCGTTGCCAATTACAAAGAGAGATGGGTATTTGCCGGGATGATCATAATCTCTGCAAATAGTGGGGGCGCATGGTCCCCTATCGGAGACATCACAACCATAATGCTATGGATAAAGGGCACACTTTCATCATGGCCACTAATCAAATCAATTTTACTTCCAAGCATTGTCTCTACAGCTGTACCTTTGTTCTTTGCAACAAGACTCATCAAAGATGAACCAGTTAAAAGCCCCAACCATCCAAAGGCTCATGAAAAAGAGTTCCCATTAAGCAGGAAAGAGAGGAAAATCATACTGGTAATGGGTATAGCATCACTATTGTCTGTACCGGTATTCAAATATGTCACATCACTCCCGCCTTTTGCAGGTGTCATGACTGCTTTGGGTATAATGTGGATTTACACAGAGATTTTGTATAGTAAAATCAAGATCAATGAATCTGCAAAAAACAGGGTGACCAAACTGATAAAACGCATTGACACTACAACTATCCTCTTTTTCCTTGGGATACTTTTGTCTGTAATGTCACTCCAGGCATCCGGAATACTTGGGCAAGCCGGTGCCTTCCTTGACCACAAACTGGCAAATAGCAATTTGATGGCACTATCCATAGGAGTATTATCATCAATTGTGGACAACGTTCCATTGGTAGCAGTTGCAATGGGAATGTTCCCGGTATCCTCTGCTGTAGGGACGGAATTCCTTATGGATGGCAATTTCTGGCATTTACTTGCCTTTTGTGCCGGAACTGGTGGATCACTCCTGATTATAGGATCGGCAGCAGGTGTTGTTGTCATGGGACTGGAAAAAATAAGTTTCGGATGGTATTTCAAAAACATATCACTATTGGCTTTTATAGGATATATATCGGGTGCCTTGGTGTTTTTCTTAATGAACTAAGAAGCCATTTTACAATAAAACCTCATACCTTTTAGCTGATTATTCGTATCATTGTATGTTAAAACATACATATGTCCCAATTATTATATTCAATACATCTGGGTGTTTTTTTGCTTGTCGTCACCCTTATGGCAGTAATTTACCCGTTAACAGGTTACAGGCAAAACAAAAACCAAGAAAAGTATTTTAAGGGTAACCGGTACAACAAAACTTCCTGGTACAGGAAATCAATGGTCTGGAGCTGGATTCCCACACTTTTAGTGTTAGCAGCAATGTTATTTGCAGGAACTGATCCTTCGGACCTTGGTTTCAGGATGCCTTCTGCTCAAATCAACGAGATCAAACCAGTCCTGTTTTATATATCGGTATCGGCGGCAGCATTATATACTCTGTACATGCTCTTTAGCATAATCTCCATCAGGTTCAGCAAAAAGATAAGGGAACACCATGCCTCACAAATACCACCTGGTCTCAAGCACATCCTTCCGGTCACAAAACAAGAGAAAAAGACATGGATCCTCCTTTCATTCACAGCGGGTTTTACAGAGGAGTTCCTTTACAGAGGATACTTGTTTTTTGCCATTGCTTTAATTTTTGGATTCTCCCATCCGGCAATCCTGATACCTGCTTCTACCCTGCTTTTTGCAGCAGGTCACATTTACCAAGGGAAAGAGGCAATCAAACCAACTTTTGCAGGACTTTTACTGGCACTTTTGTTCTATTTCACCGGATCTTTGTATATAGTCATATTCCTTCACTTTTTACAAGACATGATTGCAGGAGAGCTTTTGGAATAGTCCCGGGAAAAGAATTTTCTTAACTTTGGAGAATAATAACCAGAATCATCATGTTTCAATTTTTCAACATATCCTATTGTTCCGACAAATACCAGTACACAATGGGAAAAACCTTCTATGACCAAAACATACACAATAAAAAAGCTGTATTCAACCTGTTTTACAGGAGTGCTCCGGACAAAAACAACTGGGCAGTTGTCAGTGGCATAGAGGAGGCATTGGAAATGATCCGGGGATTAGGGACAGAATCAGAGAGTTTTTTTGAAAAATTCCTTCCCGGTGAACAGTACAAAGAATACAGGGTTTTCCTGTCCAATATGAAATTCACCGGAGATGTATATGCCATGAAAGAGGGGGAGATTGCTTTTCCATCCCAACCGGTGATTATTGTTGAAGGCCCTTTGATAGAAGCCCAGGTTCTGGAAACCCCGCTCCTGTCCATAATGAACCATCAAATGGCAATTGCAACTAAAGCATCCAGGGTTTCCAGGGCAACAGCAAAACCAATAAGTGAATTCGGATCCAGAAGGGCTCATGGTCCATGGGCTGCAGCCTACGGGGCAAAAGCAGCATACATCGGAGGTTGCCTTAACAGCTCAAACATAATTACAAACAACAAATTTGGTATTCCGGTTTCAGGAACAATGGCCCACAGTTACATAAATGCTTTCGGATGCAATATAGCAGGAGAGTTGAAGGCCTTTGATGCCTATATAAAAAGCCATTGGGGTGAACCTCTCATACTTCTTGTAGATACTTATGACACTCTCAGATGTGGTATAAAGAATGCAATACAAGCATATAAAGATAACGGAGTGGACAACAGCTATCCCCAAAGCTACGGAATAAGGCTGGATAGCGGAGACCTGACATATTTGTCAAATGCATGCAGGGAAGAGTTGGACCAAGCCGGGCTGACACAATGCAAGATATTTGCTACCAACTCCCTGGACGAATATATAATTACCGAACTAGAAAGACAGGGAGCAAAAATAGATGCCTACGGAGTTGGCGATGCAATAGCAACTAGCAAACACAATCCATGCTTCGGCAACGTGTACAAACTGGTAGAGATTGATGGCGAACCCGTATTAAAGAGATCAGAAGATAAAAGCAAGGCAATCAATCCGGGATTCCAGGTTACATACAGGATATCCAAAAATGGTTTTTTTAAAGTTGATGTTACATGTTTGAAAGGAGATTCCCTGAGCAGGCAAATCGAAATGAACCAGACCATAACTTTAAGGGCTGAATATGACGACACAAAGTCTACAACATTACATGCCGGCACTTACCAGTACCATGTTTTGCAAGGCAAAGTAATTTCTAACGGAGACATTATTCCAGATATCCGGACGTTCAAGGAAAGAAGGGACTATTACTTGGGAAACCTCTCTTCATTCAACCCAACACAAACACGACTGATCAACCCACATTATTATAAAGTGGATATATCCGACGATCTTTATGATTTGAAAAACAAACTAATAACATCTCTGATAGAGGAGATAAAAAAGTTAAATAAAAATGAATGACAAAGCTCATATTGTGGTAGATATGCTCTACGACTTCATTGATGGCAGCATGGCTTGCCACAACTCTGCAAACGCCGTTGAAAACAGCATACTGTTCATCAATTCAAATCCTGGAATACCTGTCTACTACATTACAGACTCCCATCCTGCCAACCACTGTTCTTTCAAGGAAAACGGTGGAATTTGGCCTGCACACTGTGTCAAGGGCACTCATGGCCAAAAAATTCATGAAGCATATTACCAAAAGGTTGAGAACAAATCAAACTCCCCATGCCTAATCAACACATTACTCAAAGGAGAGGATCCGGCAAAAGAACAGTATTCTGGTTTCGAAGCCATTGGCAATGCAGGGGAAACTTTGAAAGATTACTTGCTGCAAAAGGAAGTACAAACAGTTTATGTAAGCGGAATAGCTACTGAGTACTGTATTAACGAAACCGTTACAGACCTTCAAAAAGCTGGTTTCAAAGTTATTCTCATATCCAAGGCTTTGGCATATGTAAACGAAACCGGACATAAAGAGACATTGGAAAAACTTAAAGATTCCGGAATTGAAATAATATAACCTGTTTATGATTAATATTGGTCTGGACCTTGGGGGAACAAAGATTTCGGGAGCTGTTTTTACCGAAAACAATTCCATGCTCATTAGGGAAACCAAATACCTTGAAGGTCGCCAGGGTAACCAGGTTGCCCAACTAATTACCGAAGTCTCCGATTTGCTCATTGAAAAAGCTGGAATAACCAGCTCAACAACATTCAACATAGGAATATGTGTCCCAGGAATTGCCTACTCCAAAAATGGTATGGTATGGGCTCCCAATATAAAAGGTTGGGACAGGTTCCCATTGAAAGAATTTTTGCTGCAAAAATATCCTCAGGCACAAATCATGGTAGAAAGTGACCGCACGTGTTATATCCTGGGTGAAGTCAGCCAAGGAGTTGCAAAAGGATGCGAAAACGCAATATTCATTGCTGTCGGGACTGGTATCGGCGCCGGAATATTGATTGACGGAAGGGTTTTGCACGGAGCATCAGACATTGTTGGCGCAACAGGATGGATGGCATTGCAGCCTCCCTACCAATCGAAGTGGGATGAATGCGGATGCTTCGAAAGTGAAGCCTCCGGCAACGGGATAAGGTCTAGGGCAAAAGAACTGGTAAAGCAAATGGGAAACAAATACCAAGGGTTGCTGTCAAAAGGAACCCTGGAATCCATTACCACTAAAATGATTTTTGAAGCATACGACCATAACGATCCAATAGCATCAGAGGTAATAGACAAAGCAATACAATTTTGGGGAATGGCTTCTGCAAACTTCATCTCACTTTTCAATCCAGAGATGATTGTTTTTGGTGGAGGAGTTTTTGGACCTGCCTCAAAATTTATTGAAAGGATACATGCAGAGGCAACAAAATGGGCACAACCTATTGCAATGAAAGAGTGTCGTTTTGCAGCAACCACGCTCCCCGACACTGCCGGATTGTACGGTGCCGGAGCAATTGCCCGCATAGGCAACTACAACTCCACCAATAATACCAAATAAATAAACATGGAATCAACAAAAAACAACAAAACAGTATTGGCGGCAGGCTTTTCCGGAATGGTTTTTTTTGGGGTGGCATTCGTTATCATGGGGGCAGTTTTGCCTTCCCTCATCCAGAAATTCAATCTGGACACAACCTCGGCATCCACACTTGCCGGCCTTTTACCATTTGGAATTTTACTTGGATCAGTTATTTTCGGGCCGGTAATTGACCGTTTTGGATACAAAGCCCTGATGATTGCAGCCAGCATGATAACAATTGCAGGATTGGAGTTGCTGGCATTTTCCGGTTCTGTACAATCTGCAAGGTTTGCAATCTTCCTTATAGGTTTTGGTGGAGGCACATTGAACGGATTGACCAATGCATTGGTCTCCGACATATCAGACGACTCTGCCAGAGCATCCAACCTGAGCATACTTGGACTGTTCTATACTATTGGAGCTGTGGCAATACCACTGCTTTTTGCTACCCTCTCAAAGACCGTATCATATTCCGCAATAGTTTCAAATGCAGGCATTTTGATGTCATTACCAATTTTTTATTATTTATTCTTAAAATTCCCCGATGCAAAATTCAAACAGGGGATACCATTTGCCAAAGTAATTGCACTTGTAAAAGAGCCTTTCCTTATCATCCTAAGTTTTGTGTTGTTTTTCCAGAGTGGTCTTGAAGGGATCAGTAACAATTGGATACCTGCATACCTGGAACAAACATCCTCTGCAGCCAGGGAACTCTCAATGTATGCACTTACAGCTATCATTGTGGGGATTGGTGCCGGACGTCTGCTCCTGGGCTTTTTGCTGAGATTCATTTCCAAACATATAACACTTGTTGCAAGCATGTTTATATCTGCAACCGGTATTATCATATTGGCTTATTACAAAAATCCTTCATTTATATTGCCTGCAAGTTTCCTGCTTGGTTTGGGTTTTGCATCTTCCTTCCCCGTCATCCTTGGGGAAATTGGTGAGAAATACAAAGAAATGTCAGGAACAGCTTTTAGTATCGCATTGGTGATAGCCCTGACAGGTAACACATTGCTCAATCTGCTTGTAGGAATGGTTTCCCTGGACAATTTCCACTTGATTGTATTGGGTTCCACAGCAGCGATAGTATCACTTTATTTACTGAGTTTAACTTTAAAAAAATAGAACATATGTTAGCATTAGAATGGTTGAATAACGCCCGTGAGGTAATGTCCAAGATTGAAGGGACACAACTTGAGAATATCAAAAAAGCAGCGACCGTAATGGCAGACTCCATTGAAAAAGGAAGATGGGTCCACACATTCGGATGTGGCCACGCGACTATACCCGTAGAAGAGATGTACCCAAGGATTGGTGGATTCGTAGGATTCCATCCCATTGTAGAGCTTCCTTTGACATTCTTCACACGCATTACAGGCGAAATGGGGATACATCAATTTCTTTTCCTGGAACGTGCAGAGGGATATGGAGATGCAATAATGAAATCCTACAATTTCCACAACCAGGATACAATGTGGATTTTTTCCCACACAGGCATCAACAACGTCAACATAGATGTGGCACTCAAAGCTAAAGAAGCTGGAATGAAAGTGATAGTGTTTGGATCTGCATCTGAGTCTGCAGACAAGAAAACCCGACATTCATGTGGGAAAACATTGTTCCAGCTAGCAGATATCGTGGTTGATTCTTGCGCCCCGCTTGTAGATGCCAGTGTTACCCTCAAAAACCATCAAGACAAAGTAGGTCCTGTCTCTACACTTGCATTCATAACACTTGTATGGATGACTGTCACAACTGTAGCCGAAATCCTTGCTGACAGAGGTGTAAAACTATACATCCATCCATCACACAATGTACCGGGAGATACCACTGCCCACCAAAGACTGGATGCCTGCATAGACGAATACAAGAAAAAAGTAGCTGGAATATAGCATTATAAACCAGCACATTACACATCAAACAACAGTTTGGAATATTTTTTGTATGTTTGCAGCTTGTTATGTGCAAAATTATGCAAGAAAATAAAGGTATGAAAAAGAGCATTTCGGTTATTTCAACCGTAGTGCTCTTATACATTCACGCCTTGCTACCAGCCCAAACCCTCCAACCACAAGACACTATAGTGTCGGGTAAGGACACCTCTGTCATAACTCAAATAGACAGCACATTAACAAAAAGGGAGTTAAAGGCTATAGAAAAAGAGAAAAAATTCCTTGTCAAACAAAAAGAGAGGGAGACCAAAGATAGTCTCAAAGCCATCAGCGATAGCATAAAATGGTCACAGCCAAGGATACTGGAAACCTATATTTTGCCTGACTCACTAAAATACAAAAGACTCATCACCTGGAAGCACGACAGCTGGTTGAACAATATCGAGATGTTGAATCCAGATACAACATACCAAGAGAACTTCCATGTATACCCATTCATGAAAAATGATGTAGGTGGCACATACCTGGGTGTTTCGGGTTCTGCAGCAATAACCCACAATTATTTCAAACGGGACAAACTGGATATTTTCGAGCCGTTTGAACCCTATCTTGCATGGAGCCACACAATTGACAATGTACCTTTTTACAACGTAAAGACCCCGTATACAGAACTTGCCTACTGGGGAACCCTGTTTGCAAACAGGGATAAAGAGGAGAGCAACATCAAAGTGATGCACACCCAAAACCTATCCCCTTCCTGGAATATCAATTTCACTTACAACAGATACGGTGGCGTTGGCCTAGCACAACGGGAAGCCACGGACAACAGGACAGTAACCTTGACAACAAACTACCTTGGAAAAAAATACCTAATGCATGGTGGTTATATATACCAAGGTATAAAAAGGGAAGAAAACGGAGGTATACTAGACGACAAAATGGTCATTGACACAACCGTTGACGACTCCAAAGAGCTCGAATACCGTTTAAGGGAGGCCGACAACCAACTAAAAAGGAACACATTGTTCCTGACTCACTCATATGGTCTTCCAATAAGATGGAACAAAGATGACACATTAGCTGTAGGCGAAGGCACTATTACATATTTTGGACACACTTTCGAGTACACTACATATACAAAAAAATACACCGACAAGATTGAACTTACAGACTCTGTCGGCCGGGCAATGTACAACAACATATTCCTTATTTCCCCCACAACATCATCAGACTCCATCAGGGTGAGCAGCTTGCAAAACAAAGCATTCATAAGGATACAACCATGGGGCAAAGATGCCATACTATCAAAACTTGATGGAGGTATTGGGCACCAATACATGAACGTGTACAACTTCAGGCCTGACTACTATCTCCACGGAACCAGCAACCAGACATACAACAATGTATTCGTCTATTTTGGTGCCCAGGGAAATTTCAGGAAATACTTCAAATGGGATGCAAATGCCAAATATGACCTATCTGGATACTATGCAAACAATTTCAGATTCGATTCCAAAGCTATATTCTCATTCTATCCTCACAAAGAGGGAATACATTTGACAGCAGCCATCAAACTAGACAACCGCCGGCCCGGCTGGTTGAGCAATTCATACTATTCCAACCACTACCAATGGGAAAACAACTTCGAAAACATAACAGAAACCAAACTTGAAGGATACCTTAATATCCCAAAATACAAATTGACCATTTTTGCCGGCTATTCGGCAATTAATAACCCCACATATTTTGGAACACAAGGTTATGCAGCACAACACTTGGACATTGTCTCTGTACTCTCTGCATACATCCAGAAAAACTTCAGATTAGGATTCCTGCACCTGGACAACAGGGTACTTTTTCAAATGAGCTCAAACAAAGAGATCATACCGCTACCGGAAATCAGTGCTAACTTAAAATATTACATGCAGTTTGAACTTGTAAAGAATGTTCTTACCGCACAAATAGGAGCTGATGTAACATACAACACTCCATACTTTGCACAAGCATACAACCCCGCTCTTGGGGTTTTCCAAAATCAAAACGAAAGGGAAATAGGAAACTATCCCTATATAGATGGTTTTGTAAACCTCCAATGGAAAAGAGCCAGCATTTTTGTCAAATACCTGAATGCTGCACAAGGTTGGCCGGACGGCGATTATTTTTCTGCTCATCATTACTTCAGGCCGCAAACTGCTATAAAAGTTGGTATGCACTGGCCATTTTACGTAAAATAATCAATAGCCATATGAGGTCTATTTTAAAATTAATTATCGCACTCTTTTTTATAATCATCCACCCGGTACTTTCATCATCGGACGAAGGTCACAGTGCAGAGAGCTATTCCTTCCATTTGGAGGGCTCCCATCTCAACGCCATGGTCAACATAAACGGTGGAATGTACCTTAACCATGGACATCCTGTAGGATTCCATTTCGAACTACTAAACCGCTTTGCATCACATCAAAATTGCAATATAAAAATTTCTCCTGCACAAGATAAGGATCCATGGGAGCAACTGCTATCAGGAAAAACCGACATCCTGGTTATGGATGCCCAAAAAGACTCCATTCCCGAAGAATTCTCAGACAAAGTAATTGCCAGTCTGGAACTGAACTCCAACAATCAAGTATGGGTAGTAAGGAAAAGTGACTTTCCAATCTTGCAAAGCATGAATTACTGGTTTGGTTATTACAACCATACAAAAGAGTACAAGAATCTGGAAAACAAATATTACAGGATATACAGCAGGACAAATTTCAATAACGGACCTGTGAACGTATTGTCTCCTTACGACCATATCATAAAACAATATTCCCGCCAACTAGGATGGGATTGGAGGTTGCTTGCATCTTTGATATACCAGGAAAGCAAATTCAAAGTTAGTGCCCGCTCTTCCCGAAATGCCTACGGATTGATGCAAGTATTGCCTTCTACGGCAAAAGCATATGATATAGATAATTTGTATGATCCTGAACAAAACATAAAAGCAGGAACCCTGTTTTTAAGGAGACTGGTGAATCTATACAACAAGGAGGAGATAGATTCCCTTAATAAAATCAAGCTTGTCCTTGCAGCCTACAACGCAGGAGAGGGAAGGGTTGCAGACATACAAAGGGTTGCTGAGTATAAGCAAATCAACCAATACCATTGGGATAGTCTAAAAACCGTTATCCCCCTGATGAATCACAAAGGAGAAATCCCAATGGACCTCCTGAAACACGGGTCGTTCAAAGGCATTGAAACATTGAATTTTGTAGATGAAATATTAGGAAGGTACGACAACTACAAAGCGCTGGTTAAAAAATAACCCGAAACAAACTATTTTACCCTTAAAGTCTTGTCCGGGCTAACTTTGGAAATAAACAAAGAAGGGATCATAAGAAGCATTGCAATCAACACCACCGAAGCAATGTTCAAAACCAGCAATTTGCCCCAATTCATGTGAATCGGTACATGATCAACAAAATAATTTGCAGGGTCCAATGGAATCAATTTATAAAGAGACTGGACCCTGGCCAAAACAATTGCTATTCCGTTTCCTGCAATCATACCCCAGAACACCAGCACCATAGCCCTTGAAAGAAATATTTTGTGAATAGCAGAATCCCTCATACCCAAAGATTTGAGAACTCCGATCATGGATGTTTTTTCGAACAACAATATCAACAAGCCAGAAATCATATTGAACCCTGCAACGAAAATCATCAACAGCATTATTACAAGAACATTGAAATCCAACAACCTCAACCAATCAAAAAGATGCGGGAATAATTCATCTACCTTTGTCACGAAATAGGACTCATCAACAGGAGCATTTTCAATCAATGATTCTATCTCAGATGCGCTCCTGTCCAAAAATTTGTGATTTAAAAGTTTCACCTCCAGACCAGAAACCTCATTACCATCCCAACCATTCACATCCTGTACAAATGAGAGCCCGGTTACCAATAAAGATTGGTCCAGGTCTTCCAGCTGGGCATCGTATATTCCGGAAAGTACAAACTGTCTCACTTTTACAACCTCATCTATAAAATAGACAAGCACCCGGTCACCAACCGAAAAACCAAGCATTCCGGACAATCTTTTGGACATCATCAACTGAGGCACTTTCAAAGTATCGCTTATTTCGGGCAACTGACCTTCACTCAAGGAAGTTTCAAAAAAACTCCAGTCAAAGGAATCATCCACTCCTTTCAACAACACGCCTTGTATTGCATCTTCTTTTTTAATAATACCGGTCCTGTAGGCATATGAAGTAACAGATGACACATTACCCATGGAAATCAAAGAATCCATAAATGAGGGAGTGGCATTCACAGGATACTGGTCTGTTGTAACATCAACCCCAGGACTATGGAGCAATATTTCTCCTGAAAAGCCAGTTGCTTTGTTCTTGATTTCCCTTTTGAAGCCATCTGATATGGCTACGGCAAGAATCATTACCAATATACTGATAGCTACCGAAACTCCGGCAATAACGGAACTACCGTTGGAAAGCCCCTTTTTACCGGGTCTTTTTTTCCATAAAGTTTTTGCAATAAAGATATTTGTATTCAATAATTAAAAAATATTATTATATTTGTCTACTGTTAGTCATTACTTAACCTATTACTTAACTTCGACCTCTGTGATCTCAAAAAGATTATGGAGGTTTTTTCACAGAAACCTCTTCCCTCCCATAACAGATACAACTCTCTCCATCCTTGTCACCGACACATTATCCCCGTTGTTCCTGAACACAAAAGCAAGCAGTTCTGCATAAATTGAAAGCAGGGCACGCTCTTGTTCTACCCTCAAAGAATCTGGGCTGTAAACCATTCCAATATCTTCAAAAAACTGCCGAAGGGTATCTTCTACAAAAATCGCCCCCTTTTTGAAAATATTCAGGTAAAACAGGATCTTCCCGTCGTTATCCAAATATACGGGTACAAAACCTCCGGGAAAACACAAAGGATAAATTGGTAAACCCACAGCTCCTGCCAGAAGGAAATAGACAAGGGTTACAGTAACAGGATTCCCCCCCCTTGACAACAATACCCTATCCATTAACGCTTTTTCACTATCCTGCATCCTTGTGTCCAAATGTTTAAATCCAATCCTCTTGAAAAACAAATAATTGAAAATTTCCACATTCTCCACAGGAGTTTTTTCTTCCGATATCTCCATTGCGATTTCGTCAGAAAGTTCCTCTATACTTTGAAAAAACAACACATCATTTACAAAAGGGTCGGCAATTCTGGTAATCAGGTACATTGCCATATCCAGTTTAGGTTGAGGATCTGCCAGCAAGCTACTTAACTTATCAAGAGCAATATCAGCTTTTATCTCTGCCAAAATAGAGATGTATTTTTCTTTTTTTGCTTCTTCAGCTTCTGGTATCACATATCTTTCTATCTGATCTATTGCCTCTTCTCCTCTCTCCATCAATCTCTCTTTCACAGCATTCCTGACAACAGGATCTGGGTCCTCCATCAAATAAACAAGTGATATCAATTCCGAATCAGGTCTCATATCCTATCCAATGAAAGTTCTATTAATTTTTTCACATAACCCTTGTAGTCTGGCTGGCTCTCTTTCAAATGTCGGTTTGCAATGACACAGCAAACCGTAGCAGCATCATGGCCAAGCAATGTAGCCAATCCTGCAATTGCAGAGCCCTCCATTTCGAAATTGGTAATACGGTAATTTGCAAACCTGAAGGACTCCAGTTTTTCAACCATTTCCGGCATGGCCAAAGGCAATCTCAAAACCCTTCCTTGAGGAGCGTAAAACCCAGATGCGGAAATTGTCACACCAGGAATGGTAAAATCTTCCATGGCCTCAATTATAAGTGGACTTGCAGAGACAAAATAGGGATCAGGCAATTCCTTGAGCCATCCGGTATGTTTTATGAATGAGGCCTCTATCTCTTTATCGGTTACCCTTTCCCTCCCTTTGTACCAGTTTAGCAGACCATCACAGCCAACAGAGATATGGGAAAGTATATAAGAGCCCAAAGGAATATCAGGCTGGATTGCCCCTGTTGTTCCTATCCGCAATATCCTCAACCTTTTATGCGTTTTCTTGGCACTTCTGGTTTCAAAGTCAATATTTGCCAACGCGTCCAGCTCATTCATGACAATATCAATATTGTCGGTTCCGATACCAGTGGAAATCACAGTAATCCTCTTTCCTTTGTACTCACCTGTGGCAGAGACAAACTCCCTTGAAGCATTACGGTTTTCTATCTTTTCAAAAAAAGATGAAACAAGCTCTACCCTGCCGGGGTCTCCAACCAAAATCACATTATCGGCAAGTTGATCCGGCTTGATATGTAAATGGAATACAGATCCATCGTTGTTTATTATAAGTTCCGAAGAAGCAATAGTTGTCATAGAATCTACCTTTAAATTACAAAAATAACCATTTGTTTTATACTTTTGTGCAAAAATCCAACCATATGATACAACGAATCCAGACATTATTCCTGCTTGGTGCTTCTGCACTCATGTTTTCCATGTTTTTTTCAAAAATGGCTTATTCTGTACATGAGACCATCAAATATACAGATGTTATTTATTTACTCATAATGATTGTTGTTACATTCCTTATTTCGTTCATCACCATATTCCTGTATCGCCACAGGATGATACAAATAAGACTTTGTGTCCTGAATTCCATTATCCTTTTGGGACTTCAGGGATGGATAGGCTGGATGTTCTTCTCCAGGCCAGAAGGGTCAGCGTTTGGCATAAGCGCTGTATTCCCTATTGTTGCGGCTATCCTGACTTTCACAGCAATGAAGTACATAGCTGGTGACGAAGCTCTTGTAAGGTCAACTTCCAGACTAAGGAAATAGCATTCCGGAATTTGCCAAAGAATTAATTAATTATCTTCTGTCACGCAATATTTTTTGATCACGCCATAAGCATCTTCAATTCCAAGTTCACCTGCTTTACTCATGTCAAGGCAACCCTTTTCACGATCCTGCAGGTAAATGTGAACCAAGCCCCTGTTGTAGTAAGCTTCTGCCAAACCAGGGAATAGTTCCAGGGATTTGCTATACTGTACGATGGCTTCCGGCAAATCGTTGGATAACGAGTATAGGTTCCCAAGGTTGTAATATACATATGGTATCTCCGGAGATATTTCGGCTGCCCTTTTCATATCGTGTATTGCAGCTGTGTAATCGTAGCTCCGGGTCTGGTTGTCCCTTACCTTGGCCCTTGTCGCACCAGTATTGTCCAAAGTCAAAACCTGAACATTACTCTCAATAGAAGAGATAAAATCAATCATTTCCGACTGGAGAGCACCCCTGTTCAGATAAAAAAATGTTTGTTCGGGATCCAGCTCAATAGCTTGATTATAGCACTCCAGGGCAGTGTTGAACTGCTTGTTGCCAGTCTCAATTACCGCTTTGGCAAAAAGCATTTCAGGTTCTTTGCCTACATGCAGGGAACTGTCAATTATTTGCAGGTATCCCTCCCTAGTCTGTTCTGCAACATCACTTTGGTCTGCAGTCAAAGATACAGGAAAAGGCACCTTTTGGGCAAACTGTTCTATCACAATGTTCCGGAACCTTTTATCCAATGCCATATATTCCGATTTCTTTTGCACCAGCCTGAATTTGTACAGAGGTTTGAGCCTTATGTCAACATCCCTGTGTTGCAATAATTCATCGTTGAAATCCCTTTTTGCAAAATCTGCATCCAAAGCCAGCAAATTATCAAACTTTTTGGTGGTATCTGAAAGTATTGACAAATTTGTAGTATCCCCTCTCCTGGAACGGTACTCCTTGACTTTTTCCTGTGCAATCTCATAGTCACTACGTGCAGAGTTGAACTGACCCAACTGGTTCTTCACATAAGACCTGTTCAGGTATGCATTGGCAAAATCGGGATATAGGTTTATTGCCTGTGAATAATCATCCATAGCATCCCTGAAGCGTCCAAGCTGGATAAAAACCGATGCCCTGTTATAGTAGGCAAGAACATTATTTGGATTGATAGACAATACCCTGTCGTAATCTTCAATGGCATTGTTGTAATCACCAATCTGGGACCTGATCAAAGCCCTGTTGTACAATGTGAGGGCATTACCCGGATCCAGCTCCAGTACCTTTTCCAAATCGTCCAGAGCTCCCATGATATCTTTATTCTCGTACCTTACCAAAGACCTGTTGAACAATGCAAAAGTATTGGTTGTATCCAACCTAACGGCACTATTCAAATCTTCAAGAGCCAATTCGTAATTCTTTTGCATCATGTATATCCTGGAACGCCTAACATACCCCTCCGGTGCCATCCTGTCCAATGATATGGCAGTATTGTAATCATCCACAGCCTTCAAAGTATCCCCTAAGAAAAGATAACTGGCACCCCTGTTCAAATAGGCATCGGCTACATTTGGTTCCCTCCTCAAAAAACGGTCAAAATCCTCCACAGCTTTTTCAAATTGTTGGGAAAGGAAATATGTTACTCCCCTGCTAAAGTACAATCCTGTGTAACCAGGCCTTAAATCAACTGCCTCTTCCAAATCCTTGAGGGCCAAATCAAATTTACCTATACGGCTATGTGTTATAGCCCTGTAGTGGTATGCCAAAGTATATAACGGGTTTATTGAAAGAGTTTTGTCAAAATCGTTCTGGGCACCGTAAAAATCACCCAGGTTGTATTTTGCTATACCCCGGAAAAAATAGGCTTCATGCAAAGTAGTGTCTATCCTGGCCAAAAGATTGAAATGTTCTATAGCCTCACCATACTTTCCCTCAATAAGAGCTTGCCTTCCCCTGAGGAAAAACTGGTTGGTATCATACTGGCCACGTACCACAACAAATGACATAGTGAAGGCCAGTACAACCAAAACTATATTTTTCACATAAAAATTATTCATTCCAAATCTATTGACAAACTATTAACAACTAATCCAACCACTTTGGCTTTGCAATTTTATACATCAGGGTATGGATCTGCCCTGCCCTGGACACTACATACATGCTTGGGAAAGCAGCACTCCTGTGCAAAGGATCGGGCAAAGTAGCAGCAATCAAAGCAGACTGGTATGCAGTCAGCTTGGATGCTGAGGTGCCAAAATTGTGCCTGGCCGCAGCCTCCACCCCATAAATACCTTTACCCATTTCTGCCACATTCAGGTAAACCTCCATTATCCTTTCCTTGCCCCAAATCAGCTCTATACCCAATGTAAACCACACCTCAAAGCCCTTCCTCAACCATGTACGTGAGGGCAACAAAAAAACATTCTTGGCTGTCTGCTGGGAAATTGTGCTGGCACCACGAACCCTTTTTCCGCTTCTGTTCTCTTCAATTGCTTTTTCAATCTCTTTCCAGTCAAATCCATTATGCTGGTCAAAAAGATTATCTTCCGAAGCAATAGTTGCCATTACCATTGGGTGTGAAATATCTTCAATAGAGACCCATTTTCTGGTTGTTTTAAAATCTTTGTCAGAGGCAAATTCAATGGACCTTTTAACCATAAGGGGGGTGAAATAGACAGGCACCCATTTGTGAATGGTTATCCAAACAATGGATAAAATTGCAAATGCAACAGGAATATACAAAAACAGTACTCTAATAAATTTCAAAAAACCATTTTTCTTTTTCATAATTCTCTATAAAACCACTATTTTTGGCAAATATAAAAAAATCTAGATGTTTTTATTGATTGCACTTACAATTGTTTTAGCAATATTACCCGGCCAGCCGATTCATGCAGAAAACAATTCCCAAAATATTAAATCTTACTCCAACGCCCATGTGTCTAAGATAAAAAACACACTTTCGTTCATATCCAATGACCTCACCAGAGGAAGGCAAACAGGCACCAACGGCAGTCTTATAGTATCTTCATTTCTAAGGAACAAACTCAAATCCATGGAGATGATTCCCTTTTACAGCAAAACGCTCACCCAAAGCTTCATAGCAGTTGGCGACCATGGAAATCCAGTAATTGGCAGGAACATCATCGGAGTACTTCCCTCTCTTTATTATTCCGACAAATATGTGATAATCTCTGCTCATTATGACCACTTGGGCATACTTGGCGGACAAATTTACAACGGAGCAGATGACAATGCATCCGGTGTGACAGCATTGCTGACAATTGCAGAGTGGTTCTACAACATGCGAAAAGAGAGGGTCGGTCCAAAAGTAAATATCATATTTGCATTTTTCGATGCCAAAGAGAACAATATGGCCGGATCTGAATTCTTTGCCAAGAACCTTAAGATACCGGCATCAAAAATAAAGATAAACATCAACTTAGACCAATTGGGATGCACCTTTGCTCCTCCCGGAACAAGGGAAGATTATTTACTTTACGTTGCAGACAAAGGACTTAAACCGGAACTAAGAAGGAAGCTAAACATAATCAACAAGTTCTATGGAATAAACCTAGATATTGACCACACATTCTACTCCAGTAGTGCCTTTTACGAAATTTTTATGAAAACTTCCGACCAACACAACTTGTCAAAAGTTGGGATTCCTTCAATGTTATTTACTTCAGGCATACACATGCACACATACAAGCCAACCGACGAGCACTATTTCATCAACTACCCTGTGTTTATCAAAAGGATAAAATTGATATTCCACCTTATTGAGGATTATGTGAAATAGGGAGCCAGAGCTTTACCTGTGTAACTACCATCCACTTTGGCCAACTCCTCGGGAGTTCCCGAAAACAATACCCTTCCACCTTTCTGGCCACCTTCGGGACCCAAGTCAATCACCCAGTCGGCACACTTTACCACATCCATGTTATGTTCCACAACTATTATGGTATGGCCTCTTGATATCAAAGCATTGAAAGAATCCATCAATTTGTTTATATCATGGAAATGCAAGCCAGTTGTCGGTTCATCAAAAATGAACAAGATGGAATCATTACTATTCTCTTTTGCCAAAAAGGAAGCTAGCTTTACACGCTGGCTTTCTCCCCCCGACAATGTACTGCTGCTTTGTCCCAACTGCACATAAGACAAGCCAACCGCTTTAAGTGGCATCAATTTATCTGCAATCCTTTTTGCAGAGGGTTCTTTTTGTGCAGAGAAAAAGTCAATGGCTTCATCAACCCGCATGTTGAGCACATCATTTATATCATATCCCTTGTATTTCACTTCCAGGATATCTGGCTTGAACCTTTTACCATTGCAAGATTCACACACCATCTGCACATCTGCCATGAACTGCATCTCAATCTTGATCACACCCTCACCCTGACATTCGGGGCACCTGCCACCATCAATGTTGAATGAAAAGTGAGAGTGGCCATACTTGTTTGCCTTGGCATAAGGCTGATCCGAATAAAGACGCCGGATTTCGTCATAAACCTTAAGATAGGTAGCCGGGTTCGACCGCGTGGATTTTCCTATTGGATTCTGATCTACATATTCAACGGCAGTAATCTTTGACAAATCCCCTGAAAGCTCCCTGTGAAGCCCCGGCTTATCCCCAAACTGGCATATTTTCCTGTTCAGAGCAGGATACAAGATATCCTTTACCAATGTTGATTTCCCGGAGCCACTCACCCCTGTTACTGCAGTGAAAACCTTCAATGGAAAAGCGACGTCCACATCTTTAAGATTGTTTTCGGCAGCACCCTTCAAAACAATACTACCAGATCCCTCCCTTCTTGATTTTGGAACCGCAATCTTTTTGAATCCGTTCAAATATTGTATGGTCAGACTTTTACTTCCACTATCACTGTTATATAAATCATCCGGTGTTCCCTTGAACACTACCTCGCCACCATATGAACCAGCCAAAGGACCAATATCAATGATCAAATCTGCAGATTTCATGATTTCTTGGTCATGTTCCACAATCAGCACGGTATTTCCCAAATCCCTCAACTCCTTGAGCACACCTATCAATTGAAGTGTATCCCTGGGGTGCAGCCCGATGCTTGGCTCATCCAGGATATACAAGGAGCCAACAAGGCTGCTTCCAATGGAACTAACCAAATTTATCCTCTGGCTCTCTCCTCCGCTCAAACTTCTGGACTCCCTGTTTAGGGTAAGGTATGGCAATCCTACATCCATCATACAAGAGAGCCTTCCTCTCAACTCCTTCAAAGCCCTGCCGGCAACCTTGGCATCATACTCATCAAGTTCAATATCCCTCACAAAACCATATAGCTCCTCTATGCTCATCTCCATCAACTGGGAAATATCCTTTCCCCCGACCTTTACATAAAGAGCCTCTTTCCTGAGCCGTTTGCCTTTACACTCCGGACAAGTAGTCTTTCCGGAATAACGACTGAGCATGAACCTGAACTGTATCTTGTATTTGTTCTCTTCAATAATATCAAAGAACCTGTCTATCCCGGTAAAATAACCATTGCCTTTCCATAAAATCTTTTTCTCTTCTTCACTTAAATCCCTGTAAGGTTTATGTATAGGAAAATCAAACTTATGAGAAGAATCTATTAGTTCCCTGTAAAACGATTTCATGGTTTCCCCTCTCCAACACGCCACCGCCTCCTGGTATATGCTTAGGTTTGGATCAGGAACCACCAAACTCTCATCAATCCCTATAACCTTACCATATCCAGAACAAACCGGACAAGCCCCCAAGGGATTGTTGTAACTGAACAGATGCTCACTTGGTTCTTCAAAAGAGATTCCATCCCTTTCAAACAAAGAAGAGAACACTCTCATTTCAAACAGACTATCTTTTTGGTGTGCAATATAGATGCTTTCCTTTTCACTGCCCAATCCTTTCTTTACAGAAAAGGCTGTCTCCAACGAATCTGACAAACGATTCCAGCACTCCTCGTCTTTAGTATTGATTATCCTGTCAATCAACAAATACAAATTACCTTGGGCACTCTTTTCTCCAGACATGTAATTTTCAATCCTGTCACTTTGCCCATCCATCCATAGCCTGGAAAAACCCTCCTCTTTAAGAGCCAGCAGCATTTCTGTCTTGTTGTCTTGTTCCTGCCACGACAAAGGAGCCAATATATATACCGTTTCACCTTGGGGCAGGGAAAAAACATAATCTATTATGTCTGGGATCCTGTCCCTCTTTACCTGCTCACCCGAAACCGGAGAATATGTTTTGCCAATCCTTGCAAAAAGCAACCTCATGTATTCATATATCTCTGTTGTGGTGCCGACAGTAGACCTGGGATTCCTTGTGTTTACCTTTTGTTCAATTGCTATTGCGGGTGGAATTCCCGAAATTTCATCGGCATCTGGCTTTGTCATCCTTCCCAGGAACTGCCTTGCAAAGGAAGACAGGCTCTCTACAAACCTTCTTTGGCCCTCTGCAAAAATTGTATCAAATGCCAAAGTAGATTTTCCGGAACCAGATATTCCTGTCAAAACAACAAGCTTACCTCTGGGTATCTCTACATCCAGATTTTTCAGGTTATTGAGCCTGGCTCCTTTTACAACAATATTTTCAGACATTTGCAATCCTGTTTACAGATTTGACCCCTTTCAGTTTCTTAAGGTTGAATATCAGCTTATCCAATTGCTGGTTGTTTGTAACGGCAACCTGCATCCTGGCCTCCAACCGCCCTTTTGTTTCCGATATGGAAAAGTTGCGCAAAGATAGTCCAAGCGAATTTACAATCTCCATGATTTGGCCCGCACTGGTTGCCTCACCATATCCGCTTATCTTCAAAGATGCCTGGAAATGATTGCCCTGGACACTCTCCCTCCATTTTACCTTTTGTATCCTGTACGGATAGTTTTCTATCAACCTGGCAGCATTTGGACAGCTCATCCTGTGGATTTTAACTCCCTCCTTGATTGTCACAAAACCAAACACTTCATCACCCATGATAGGATTGCAACATTTTGCAAGTTTGAACCCAATGTTGCCAACCTTTTCATCTATCACAAGGTAGTCTTTCCCGGAAGATACAACCGGTTTGGTTTGTTTTGCAGAAACAACCGGGAGCTGATCCCTGGAGTCAGGCAAACTATCATTTTCCCTGGCAGCCAGCACCCCTTTTATTGCAGAGATATCCACCTCTTCCCGGGCCAGAGCTGTGTAAAACTCACCTGCTGTTTTAAATTTGTAATGCTTCAACAAGAAAACCACAAGCTCATCGTTAAAGCTGTATTTCCAGTTGTTTACCCTTCTCTCAAGAAGTTCCCTGCCTTCAATGGCCCGTTTGCTCTCCTCTTCCTTAACCTTTTGCTTTATCTTGGCCCTTGCCTTTGAAGATACTACATAATTCAGCCAATCCAGTGTAGGCTTCTGGTTTTTGTTGCTCATAACCTCCACCACATCTCCGGTATGAAGTTTGTCCCTTATGGAGGCAGGTTTTCCATTTATCTTTGCACCTGAGCACTTTGTCCCTAAATTTGTATGAATATCAAAGGCAAAGTCAAGCACCGAAGATCCGGCGGACAACCTTCTCAAATCACCATCGGGTGTGAAAACAAAAATTTCTCCCAAAGAGAGATCTACCTCTTTATGCGCATCTGCAATGTTGCCTTTTTCCAGCAAATCCTTAACCCTTCCAAGCCACACAGAGAGTCCCTGCTCACTCTTGACTCCTTTGTAAGCCCAGTGGGCAGCATAACCGTTTTCTGCAATATCATCCATCCTTGCACTCCTTATCTGCACCTCCACTACATTGCCCTCCTTTGTAAAAACGGTTGTGTGCAAAGATTCATACCCATTTTCCTTAGGAACAGTTATCCAGTCCCTTAGTCGTTTTGTATCCGGTGTATAATTGCCTGTCACAATTGAATAGACTTTCCAGCACAGCTCCTTTTCCCTTTCCGGTGCAGAATCAATGATTATCCTTATTGCAAACACATCTGCCACTGATTCAAATCCAATCTGTTGTTTTTGCATCTTCCGGTATATGGAGTATGCAGTTTTGGTACGACTTTTAAGTTGGTACTTGATATGTGCCTTTTTCAAATCCAGTTCTATGGGCTTTACAAAAAGGTCTGTCAACCTTTTCCTTTCTTGTTCACCGGCTTTGAGTTTGTTCGCAATCAACCTGTAATTTTCGGGATCGGTGTAACGGAACGAAAGATCTTCCATCTCACTTTTTATGTTGTACAAACCCAACTGGTGAGCCAAAGGAGCATAAAGCAAAAGAGTCTCAGTTGCTTTTTTGAGTTGTCCCGATTTGTTGAAATATTCGAGATTGCGCATCACCTCCAGACGGTCCGCCAACTTGATCAACGTTACCCTGGGGTCACGCGAGTAACTCACTATCAGCTTACGGTAATTCTCTGCCTGCAAACCTGTATCCTTGGGTTTGATGCCGGAAATCTTGTTCAAACTCTCTGCCATATTGATAACCTCTGCAGAAAAGCTCTTCTTGTTCAAATCCAACACACTTTTATCTACCCTGGACGATTCGTGCAAAAAGAAAGCAGCGACTGCAGGCATAAAAAGTCCCAATTCCATCACTATAATCTCAGAAACAGCAATCACATGATTCAAAAAAGGAGAGCCATCACTTCTTTTGACTCCTTCCAATTGTTCCTTGGCAATATCAAATGCCAACCTTACCTCATTTCTCTCTTTTTCCGGAGAAGATTCATAGGCCTTCTCCATTTTAACGGAAAACATTGTTATCTCTTTATTCTGGTTAAATTTTCTCTGCAAGCTTCTTGAGAGCCTGCATCTCATCCCTGAATTTGGCAGCCCTCATAAAATCCAAATCGGCAGCAGCACTCTCCATCTGGAGTTTGGCAGCATGTATTGCCTTTTGCAATTGTCCGGGATTGAACTTTGCCATTACGGGATCCAAAAGCAAAGGGTTCTGCTCTTGCTCTTCTGCTTGGTAATCCCTTGCCCGCCCAAGTACATTACGGACCTGTTTAACAATTTGACGTGGAATTATGTTGTGCAAAGAGTTGTAATCTTGTTGTTTTTTCCTTCTTCTTTCTGTCTCTTCAATTGTCCTCTGCATAGATCCTGTTATATTGTCTGCATACATGATCACCCTGCCGTCAACATTTCTTGCAGCCCTTCCTGCAGTTTGTGTCAAAGACCTTTCACTCCTCAAGAAACCCTCTTTGTCTGCATCCAGTATAGCCACAAGGGATACCTGAGGCAAGTCCAGACCTTCCCTTAAAAGATTCACCCCAATCAAAACATCAAACCTGCCTTGCTGGAAATCTTCCAGAATTTCCACCCTCTCCAATGTATCAACATCGGAATGGATGTACCTGCACCTGACCTCCACCGCAGAAAAATATTTGTCCAACTCCTCTGCCATCCTTTTTGTAAGGGTCGTCACCAAAACCCTCTCATCCTTGGCTGTCCTTATCCTTATCTCTTCCAGCAAATCATCAATCTGCCCCTCTGTTGGCCTTACCTCTATAGGAGGATCCAACAACCCGGTAGGCCTGACTACCTGCTCTACTATCAAACCCTCCGAAACGGCCAGCTCGTAATCTGCAGGAGTGGCGCTAACAAAAATCCTTTGACCTAGAATTGCTTCGAATTCATCAAATTTAAGAGGTCTGTTATCTGCAGCTGCAGGCAATCTGAAACCATAGTTAATAAGAGTCTCTTTCCTGGAGCGGTCTCCTCCGAACATTGCCCTCACCTGAGGAATAGTGACATGGCTCTCGTCTACAAAAGTTATGAAATCCGATGGAAAATAATCTATAAGGCAAAAAGGCCTCATTCCAGGTTTACGGCCATCAAAGTATCTGGAATAATTCTCAATTCCGGGACAATATCCAATCTCCTTGATCATTTCCAAATCGTACTCAACCCTCTGTTTGAGCCTTTTTGCCTCCAAATGTTTCCCAATCTCTTTCAAATAAGTTGTTTGAGAAACCAAATCGTCCTGGATCAAAGAGATAGCGCTTTTCATCCGATCTTTGGTGGTTACAAAAATATTTGCCGGATAGATGGATATCTCTTCAAGTTCAGATAAAAACCCTCCATTCAATGGCTCAAACAGTTCTATTGTTTCAATTTCATCACCAAAGAAAATAACCCTGACTGCAGAATCTGAATAGGAGGGATAGATATCTACAGAATCTCCTTTTACCCTGAAGACACCCCTTTTGAACTCTGCTTCGTTCCTGGAATAAAGGCTGTCAACCAAAGCATACAGCAACTTGCTCCTGGAAACCTTCTCCCCTTTGTGCAACTTGATTGTGTTGGCATGGAAATCCTCTGGGTTTCCGATACCATAAAGACATGAAACACTTGATATTACAATAACATCTTTCCTACCGGACAAAAGTGCGCTGGAGGCAGACAGTCTCAGTTTTTCAATTTCATCGTTAATGCTAAGGTCCTTTTCAATATATGTGTCAGAAACCGGCAAGTAGGCCTCGGGCTGGTAATAATCGTAGTACGACACAAAATATTCAACCGCATTATCTGGGAAAAATGAACGGAACTCACCATATAGTTGGGCAGCAAGTGTCTTATTATGGCTTAGTATCAGTGCCGGCCTCTGTAGCTTTTCAATCACATTGGCCATTGTGAATGTCTTTCCGGAACCGGTCACTCCCAGCAAAGTTGCAGCATTGACCCCCTGCTCCATGTATTTAGAGAGCAAGTCAATAGCTTCTGGTTGGTCTCCAGTTGGTTTGTATTTTGAAGATAGCTTGAATTCCATTATATGAATTAAAAAACAACCATATCTATTTCAAGGATTCCCTTACATCACCTATGTAATCTTCCAGTCCCGCTGCTACCTTTTCCATCATATCCCTGCGGAATTCAGGCGAAGCCAACAACTCCTCATCGGGTAGCGAACTCATGAAAAGGGTCTCTACCAAAACGGTTGGGAAATCGGTTGGAGCATTCAAAGAAAAGTTGAAGTTTCCAATCAATCCGAATTCTCCCACATTCAGTTCCATCAACCTGTCCAAAATACCCTTTGCCAAGGGCCTGTACTCTATATGCCTGTAATATGTGCTGGTGCCCATTGGCTGCAACGGGTTGCCACCAGCATTGCAATGTACGGAAACCATAATGTCAATATTTGCATTGCGGAAAATATCTACCCTCTCCTGCATGGAAACATCAATATCCTCACTCCTGCTCAAAACAACCTTTCCTCCGTTGCTTTCTATCAACTCTTTAAGTGACATTACCATATCCAAGTTCAGGTCTTTCTCCTTGATACCTGACGGACTCACAGCTCCGGATGACGTTCCACCATGACCCGCATCCAAACCTATAGTCAGACCGGCAAAAGGTCTCTTTGAACGGGAATACAATACTTCCGGTGTGTTCTTGATGGAAATTTCCAAACCATTACCTACGTAATCTACATTGTAACCCCAGCTGAATTTCTCTTTCAAACCAATCACAACCTGTAGTACATCAGAAGAGATTTGGTTAAGGTGGACATAATCTATAGATTTTAAATTCCTGTATTGTGTGATCCAGTTGGAATTGTTAACGGTACCATGTATTTCAACAACCAATTGGTTCGGTTGGGGGTTTCTGTATATTATGTAAGGTTGGCGGTTTTCCAAAGCAATTCTGACCTTGTCATATTTACCGGAATTGACTACACTCCAGGAACTGGAAACTGAAAAAGCAGGCATCTCCCCAACCGGAAGCAAATCTGCATAATACCTTGGTAAATATGCACTCCTGTTGTCAGACAGCTTTACCTTGTAAAGGTTCCCCTCTACTCCCAGCAACTCCATTTTTATCCCTTCTGAAAGGAAATTCATTTTGGCTCCACCCAAACGATCGCCACCTGGGCTGGAGTTCAAATATGCCCCTTTTTTGGTAACCACAACCGGATATTTGAAAAAAGGAACATCCCTTACCTCTTGCAACGATGACTGTTTGTAAAAAACAGAAAAACTATCCGTCATCTCTTCAGATCCGGAATAAACCTTTATTTCCACTGGATTGACTCCATCCTGCAACATCATCTGGGTTCCAAAAGAACCAGTGGAATACTGCTTGACTTTCATTCCGTTGATAAAGATCTCTGCTCCCAATGGTGCTACTCCAATTATGAAATGGCTCCTGCTATTGACCGTGTCGGTTTTTCCCCTTACAATTTTGAACCTAAGGTTATCCTGTGCAAAACTATTATAAGTCATTAACAATATTATTGCTAATGAGAATAGTGTTTTAAATTTTCTTTTCATGGCTTGAAATTTGCTATTAATGGGTTATCTAATATTGGAAAAGCTTTGCTAAATTTGCACCGTGGTACAAACAGAGCTTACAAATTTAAACAAAATTATGGGAAGTAAAGTTTCGGAAAAATCTCTTTTCCCCGGCATATTCATAATGCTGGGTCTGATTTTCCTTGGTGTTTTCATCAAGAGTGCTGTAATTTCATTCAAGTCATACGACCGTGTGGTAAATGTCAAAGGGCTGGCAGAGATGGAAGTTGCGGCAAACAAAGTAGTATGGCCGGTGGTGTACAAAGAGATCGGAAACGACCTCTCTACACTTTACAAGGAGATTAACAACAAAAATGGAAAAATCATCTCTTATTTGGAATCCAAAGGACTTGACGCAACCGAAATCAGCATTTCTGCACCCTCTATCATAGATATGAACGCAGAGAGGTACCAAAGCCAAAATGTAACATACCGGTACAATATTACCAGTGTGATTACCGTAACATCGGACAAAGTCGACCTGGTACGGGAAATAATTTCCGGACAATCGGAATTGCTGGCCCATGGCGTAGCTTTGCTGGACGGGGACTACCAATACCAAACCAGGTACCTGTACACTTTGTTGAACGATATCAAACCAACAATGATAGAAGAGGCAACCAAAAACGCTCGAGCCTCTGCAGAAAAATTCGCAAAAGACTCAAACAGCAAACTGGGCAAAATCAAAAGGGCAAGCCAAGGGCAATTCTCGATTTCAGACAGGGATGCCAACACTCCTCATATCAAGACGGTAAGAGTGGTGAGCACAATAGAATATATGCTACGCGACTAACAAGGAAAGTAATAGACATAAGTAATAAATTTCAATTAACATCTAACATTAATCAATTATGGAAATTTGTAATGTACACGCCCGTGAGATCCTGGATTCACGTGGAAACCCAACCATCGAAGTAGACGTTCACCTTCTTTCTGGTGCATTCGGCAGAGCAGCCGTACCATCAGGAGCCTCTACCGGAGTAAACGAAGCCCTTGAGCTAAGGGATGGTGACAAGTCTCGTTACATGGGAAAAGGTGTTCAACAAGCAGTGAAAAATGTAAATGAGGTTATCGCACCAGCCATCATGGGAATGAGTGCTCTTAACCAAACACAAATAGATAAGTTTTTGCTTGAGCTTGACGGAACCCCTACAAAATCAAAATTAGGAGCTAATGCACTATTGGGTGTATCGTTGGCTGTGGCAAGGGCTGCTGCAAACTACCTGCAGATACCTCTATACCGTTACATAGGAGGCACAAACGCCGTAACCCTTCCTGTACCAATGATGAACATTATCAACGGTGGTTCACACTCCGATGCTCCAATTGCATTCCAGGAGTTTATGATCCGTCCTGTAGGAGCACCTAGTTTCAAAGAGGCCCTGAGGATGGGAGCAGAAGTTTTCCACAACCTTAAGAAAATATTCCACGACAGGGGACTTAGCACAGCAGTTGGTGACGAGGGTGGTTTTGCCCCGGCACTCAACGGAACAGAAGACGCATTGGATTCAATCATTGCAGCAATCAAAAAAGCTGGGTACGAACCTAAAAAAGACATCACAATTGCACTTGACTGTGCTGCCAGTGAATTCTACAAAGATGGCATTTACGACTACTCAAAGTTTGAAGGACCAAACGGAGCTAAAAGAGATGCCAAGGCTCAAGTTGAATTCCTTAAGGAACTTGCAACAAAATACCCTATAGACTCCATAGAAGACGGTATGGATGAACAAGATTGGGATGGATGGAAACTACTCACAGACGAGCTTGGCTCAAAAATACAGCTGGTTGGTGACGACCTTTTTGTGACCAATGTACAGTTCCTGAAAAAAGGAATAGATACAGGTTGTGCAAACTCAATCCTAATCAAGGTAAACCAGATTGGAACACTTACCGAAACCCTGGATGCAATAGAAATGGCACACAGGAACAAATATACATCGGTAACATCACACCGCTCCGGAGAAACCGAAGATTCCACAATTGCTGACATTGCGGTTGCCACAAATTCAGGACAAATCAAAACCGGCTCACTCAGCCGTTCCGACCGTATGGCAAAATACAACCAGCTTCTCCGTATAGAAGAAGAACTTGGAGACCTTGCAAAATACGGAAGGTAAATTTCAATTAAGATAAACAATTATCTTTGGTTATATCAAAACGCAAGCTATTATTCAACAATGGCTTGCGTTTTTTATTATCTTTGGCCTGCAATAATAATCTTAACCAAATGAAAAACATAACACTCATTTACCTGTTTCTGTTCGCAACACAAACAATACTCTCTTGCAACGGATCCAATGCCGGCAAACAAGAGAAACAAGATACTGCCTTTACTCAGAAGTTCCTCACACATTACGAAAACAACAACTTCAACAAGACACCCCGGTTTGCAGAAACAGTTGAATACTGCAAGCTGCTGGCACAAAACTCCCGTAAAGTAAACTTCATCTCTGCTGGAAAATCCCCCCAGGGAAGGGATATTCCACTAATCATCCTGGACAAGGATGGTTTGAAAGACCCAGAAAAGATAAGAGAGA
The DNA here is from genome assembly GCA_028707695.1 of Bacteroidales bacterium. Taxonomy (GTDB): domain Bacteria; phylum Bacteroidota; class Bacteroidia; order Bacteroidales; family UBA932; genus Bact-08. The sequence continues at coordinate 76,946 of JAQWAL010000002.1, forward strand.
AAGGACGTTCGGTAATATTGGCAGAAGCCGCAATCCACGCAGGAGAACCCGATGGAAAGGATGCTGGTCTTATGCTTGTCAGGGATATAGCAATTTTCGATAAATATCCTGGCATTCTGGACAGTGTATCCCTTCTTTTCATTCCAGTAATCAACCCTGACGGCCATGAAGATTTTGGCACCCATTACAGGATCAACCAAAACGGACCAGAAGAGGTTGGCTCCAGGTTCACTGCGCAACGTTACAACATGAATCGTGATTTCATAAAGGCAGATGCTCCTGAAACAAGAGCATTCCTTAAGTTGTACAACAACTGGATGCCAGAGCTTTTCATAGACATTCATGTGACCAACGGAGCCGATTTCCAGTATGTAAGCACATATGGCCTGGATCAGTGCGGTTACCTTGCACCTGCCATGCACCAATGGAGCAAAGAGATTTACGAAAAAGAACTTAACATAAAGATGGAGCAGTCCGGATACCCCATATTCCCATACCTTGAATACACTAGTTACAGGGATTCCTCTTCTGTATTGCTACCTTCAAATTTCGCCCCCCAATACTCAAACGGATATGCATATGCCAACAACCGGATTGGTCTGTTGGTAGAGAACCATATATACAAACCATACAAAGAGAGGGTGCAGGCAGCCTACCAGATTTTGCTCCATTCACTTGAAATAATTGGGCAAAACAACCACTCCCTAAAGGAGAGTGTAGCAATAGCAGATGAATACTCCTCCCGCACCAACTTTCGCAAGGACTCCATAACACTCAATTATATACATGATTCCACCAAATTTCAAATGGTAGATTTCCTTGCATGGCAACCAAAAAGTGAGATGAGTGAGATGAGCGGCGCACAATGGACCTATTCAAACAGGAGTGCCCCTGTCACTTACAAAATGCCATATGTAAATAACTACAAAGAAGAGGACAAGATAGGAGTACCTGTTGCCTATATTATACCTCAAGAGCAACTCCAAACCATAGAACTGCTGGATATACACTCAGTCCAATACAGCAGGTTGGAAAAAGACACAACCATTCAACTGGCAACCTACAGGTTCCATGATCCCAAATGGTCAACAAGACCATACGAAGGAAGGATCACCCTGGAAACAAACTATACAAAACAAGACGAAATTGTAAAATGCAACAAAGGAGACATTTATGTTTCTACTGCACAGCCAAAGATCAAGGTTATCACTCATATGCTTGAGCCAAAATCATCTACATCCCTTGTATACTGGGGTTTCTACAACTCATACGTGGCACCTCCGACGGAATTCTGGATTAGCCTCAACTACATGGAGGTCAAAGGACGGGAGATGATGGAAAAGGATCCTGAGCTAAAGGCAGAGTTTGAAAAGAAGAAAATGGAAGACAAAGCATTCGCATCAAACCCAAAGGCAATCCTTCAATTCTTCATGGACAAGGTGCGGGCCGGAATAGAGGTAAATGCAAACCAATATCCGGTATACCGCCTAGAGAAGTAAATCTGCAATGGTGAAAGTTGCAAAAACAACAGATGCTATACCGTTTGATGTGAAAAAAGCGGCATTTACCCGGCTCAAATCCTTGGAAGAGACAATCAAATGTTGCCAAACCAAGAAAGCAGAGAAGAGCAGCGAACCCGCAATGTATATCCAACCTAAAAGATTATCACTATTGTTTACAGATATATAAAACAATACTAAAAAAGGTAAGACCATTATATGCCCTGCCCACGAAATACGCAGGGCATTTTTGATTCCAAACAAACAAGGAACAGAATGCAGTTTGTTTGCCTTATCAAATTTTTCATCTTCAAGAGAGTAAATAATATCAAACCCACTTACCCAAAAAAGGACAAGAACAGATAACAAAACCGGAGCTAAATGGAAACTCCCGGAAACAGCAATGAACGCACCGGTAGGAGCAATAGCAAGGGCAACACCAAGCACGTAATGGCTCAAAGCAGATATCCTCTTCATATAGCTGTAACCCAACAAAACTGCCAAAGTGGGAAAAGCCAGGATAAAAGCAAGGTCATTGATAAAAAAAGCAGCTAATAAAAAAAGAAGTGAGTTTATGGCTACAAACACAAGTGCCCCCTTTGCAGAGATTACGCCGGCAGGTATCTCCCTTTTGCTGGTGCGTGGGTTTTTAGCATCCACGTCCCTGTCAAGGAACCTGTTGAAACCCATGGCAGCATTACGGGCTGTAACCATTGCCAACAGAACAAGCAATAACAACCAAACAGAAAAGATATCCCCGGTGATTGTCAAAGCCAAAACAAAACCTGTCAAGGCAAAAGGCATGGCAAAAAGAGTGTGTGAAAATTTTACCAAAGAGACAAAATTTTTCACTCCAGGTTTAATATGTTCCATACAAACTATCTCAACGAAGCACCGAACCTCTGTGCAAAGGTATCCAGCAACCTCTTCATAAAGTCTTCCACTGCCTTGTCTGTCAGTGTCTTATTTAAATCCTGAAGAGTGAAGCTGACAGCATATTGTTTTTTGCCCTCAGGTATCTTGTCTCCCCTGTACACATCAAACAAAACCACATTCTTAAGAAGCTTCTTCTCAGTAGCAAAAGCACTTTTCCTTATCTCTGCATAGGATACCCCCTCATCCAGCAACAATGCCAAATCCCTTGTTACCGAAGGAAACTTAGGCATTTCACTATAAAGGACCTTTTGTTTGCGCAACTGTTTGAATATAATATCCCAGTTAAGTTCCGCCGCAAAAACCGGTTGCTTGACATCAAACTGCTTTGCCAAGTCCTTGCGTACTGTACCCATCACTCCTATCTCCTTTCCTTTTGCTGCTGACGGGTTACTGTTTTTTGTTAATATAGAAATCCCTTCGGAAAAAAGATCAGAAGGAGCTGGTTCGTAATCGTATTCATTCAAATCCAACCCAAACCTTTTCAATAATGCCTCAACGTAACCTTTAAGTGCAAAGTAGTTTCCTGCTGGGCGCTTACCTCTCCAGTACTGCGATCCTTGCCCGGTCACAAACAAAGATAGCCTGGAACTTTCTTTATATGCTTTAAGCTTTCCTGAATCTCCGTTGCCGGCATCTGTGGTATTTGAAGAAGGAGCTGATTGTTCAAACGAATAGACATTTCCAAACTCATATAGTTTGAGATCGGTATGTTGCCTGTTTATATTGTATGCAATAACCTCCAAACCATTCAGTAGAAGAGTCTGACGCATCGCATCCAAATCCGAACTCAAAGGGTTCAACAGCATAACCAGCTTCTCTTTAGGGAATGATTCCAATTTTGAATAATAGTCACTTTTGGTCAACGAGTTGTTCATGGTCTCATAAAACCCATTATCTGTCAGCAAATTAGCAGCAACAGAGCGAACCCTCTCCATGTCTGGTTTGGACCCCGGAGCCAAAGAGGCACTCATCCTTTGTGGCAGTTCTATATTGTTGTATCCATAAATCCTTAGTATATCCTCCACCACATCACATTCCCGGGTCACATCCACCCTGTAACGAGGTACAGATACCGTAGCTCCCTTTCCGTCACTAGAGAGGATATCAAATTCCAAAAGTTTCAAAAGAGACTCTATCTTGTCAAATCCAATCTCCTTTCCCATCAATTTCTCCATCCTTGGATACTCAAGCTCTATCTGTGCTTTTGGGGGTATATCACCATTAAATTCCACAATTTGCCCACAAACCTTTGCCCCGCACAAAAGGTTCAACATTATGGCAGCCCTTTTAAGGGCATACTCTACATTGTCCGCATCTGCTCCCCTCTCAAAACGGAAAGACGCATCTGTCTTCAGGTTGTGGCGTTTTGAACTTTTACGTATAGAGACCGGATTGAAATAGGCGCTTTCAAGGAAAACGGATGTTGTGGACTCGGTGACCCCTGAGTTGTTTCCACCAAACACTCCGGCAATACACATCGGCTTGGAATTGTCGCAAATCATCAAATCATCCGAACTCATCTTACGTTCAACCTCATCCAAGGTTACAAACACCTCACCCTCAACAGCCCTTCTGACAACCACCTTTCCTCCATCAATCTTTTCGTAATCAAAAGCATGCAGAGGATGGCCGGTTTCATGTAAAACAAAATTAGTAACATCCACCACATTGTTGATTGGTCTCAAACCTATGGCCCTGAGTGAATTTTGCAACCACTCAGGAGATGGGGCTACCTTCACATTGTCCAAGGTCAGCCCAAAGTATTTGGGAGCTCCATCCTTTGCCACAACATCAAGTTCTGCAGCTTTCAACCTGTCCGATTTTGGCAGAGCATCAAATTGGTCAATCTCCGGAATTTCAAATTTGCATGCAATGCCATTGAATTTAAGGTAAGCATTCAAATCCCTGGCAACCCCAATATGGGATGCAGCATCTATCCTGTTTGGAGTCAGTCCAATTTCAAATATAGTGTCACTTTCCAGTTTCAGGTACTCCTTTGCATCTATACCCACAGGTGTATCTGATGGCAGTACCATTATACCTTCATGTGAGGTTCCAATTCCCAATTCATCTTCTGCACAAATCATCCCCATACTCTCCTCCCCTCTTATCTTGGACCTTTTTATCTTTAGAACCTCTCCGTTGGAAAAAGTAAGCACACTGCCCACAGTAGCCACCAAAACCTTTTGACCGGCAGCAACATTGGGAGCACCGCAAACTATATTCAGCAGCTCTCCTGTGCCCACATTTACCTTTGTAATGCTAAGTTTGTCTGCACCCGGATGTTTGGCACACTCTACCACCTCTCCTGTAAAGACTCCTGCCAGACCACCGGGAACCTGCTCTGCAGACTCCGATGCCTCTACCTCCAAACCTATGGATGTCAGTATCTCCTCTATTTTCTCAATTGATATATCTGTTTCTAAATACCTTTTTAACCAGTTGTATGAAATCTTCATTGGAAATGTTGTTTATGTTATAGTATTATATTAAACATGTACTAATGCACCCTTTTTGTTTGGTTACTCAAACAGAGAACCGACAAACTCCTTTTTGTCGAATAACTGCAAATCTTCTATCTTTTCTCCTACACCTATGAATTTCACAGGTATCCTGAACTGATCGGATATACCTATCACTACCCCGCCTTTTGCAGTCCCATCCAATTTTGTAACAGCCAAAGCTGTAACATCAGTTGCCTTGGTAAACTCCCTGGCTTGCAGGTAGGCATTCTGTCCTGTAGATCCATCCAGCACCAAAAGCACCTCATGCGGAGCATCTGGGATTACCTTACCCATTACATTGCGGATTTTGGTAAGTTCGTTCATAAGGTTCACCTTATTGTGCAACCTGCCTGCAGTATCTATCAACACTACATCTGCTCCTATGGATTTTGCGTTTGAGACTGCATCAAAAGCGACCGAAGCCGGGTCTGCTCCCATTTTTTGCTTCACTATGGGAACGCCAGCCCTTTCACTCCAAACAACCAGCTGTTCTATCGCAGCTGCCCTGAAAGTATCGGCCGCTCCCAGCACAACACTTTTACCGGAATCCTTTAACCTTGCAGCCAATTTCCCTATTGTGGTTGTTTTTCCCACTCCGTTAACACCAACTACCATTATGACATATGGTTTTTTGGAAAAATCGAATGGTTCCGGATTTACTCCATCATTATCCGATATATCCAACAACTCCTCTATCACACCCCTCAAGATGGAATTGAGCTCCGCAGCATTCATGAACTTATCCTTTGCAACCCTCTCTTCCAGTTTGTCTATTATCCTGAGGGTGGTTTCAACTCCAATGTCAGAAGCAATCAAGGCCTCTTCTATGCTGTCAAGTGTAGAGTCATCTACCTTTGATTTACCGGCCACAGCTCTGGTCAGTTTATCAAAAATACCGCTCTTGGTCTTTTGCAGACCCTCTTCCAATGCCCTCTTCTCTTCCTTTGATTTAGAGCCGAATAATCCAAATAGTGCCATAAGAATAAAATTAACTGACGAAGATACAAATAATGCCAAACTCCGCCAAAACAGAGTAACCCTTTATGCAAAAAGGCCAGTACAAATTAATGTACCAGCCCTTTAATCCTATTATTACAGCTTACTTCTTAGCGAAGAAATCTTTCACTCCGTCAACCGGAATCATTTCTTCCTTGAAAGAGTAAGAACCGCTACGGTCAGAACGATCCATACGGATACATTTCACTTTTGTCCTGCTTGAGCCTCTTACCCCACTAAAGGTAGCAACTACTTTCTTTGCCATTTTATTTCGTTTTTAATTATTCTTATTTGATCTCGCGATGAAGGGTTACCTTCTTGAGATATGGGTTGTATTTTTTACGCTCCAGGCGCTGGGTAGTATTTTTCTTGTTCTTGGTAGTTATATACCTGGACATTCCCGGAACACCACTTTCCCTTTGTTCGGTGCACTCCAGTATAACCTGTACCCTGTTACCTTTCTTTGCCATATTGTGTAATGTATTAAATCACGTTAACTAAACCTTTGGCCTTGGATTCTTTCAAAACTGCATTAAGGCCTTTCTTATTGATTGTGCGCATCCCTGCGGCAGAAACCTTAAGGTTTATGAACCTTTGTTCCTCTTCAAGCCAAAAACGTTTGTTTTGCAAATTTGGTGCAAATTCACGTTTGGTCCTGCGCTTAGAGTGAGAAACATTGTTCCCAATCATTCTTTTCTTTCCTGTAACTTGACAAACTCGTGCCATTTTATATCGTAGAATTTAATATTTTTTCAAGGGTTGCAAATATCGTGAATTTTTTTTTCTTATCCAAAATATTTACACAAATTTAAAAATCCTTTTCCATCTTATACTCTTTGGAAAAGCTTTGAACTGATTCTTAGAGAACCAAATCACTGAAGGAGATCCAACAACATGTGATTCAGGAACAAACCCCCAATAACGGGAATCCAGTGAATTATGCCTGTTGTCTCCCAGCATAAAATAATAGTCCATTTCAAATGTATAGCTTGCAGCCTCAGCTCCATTTATGAAGATCACACCATCCTTTACATAAAGGTCATTCCCTTCGTAAGACTCGATTATCCTTTGGTACAAAGGTAGATTGTCCAAAGAGAGGGCTACAGTAGCCCCTTTGGCCGGAATCCACAATGGCCCAAAGTTATCCCTTGTCCACTTGAAAGAAGAAGCATCTGTAAAAGGGAACAACATCAGTTTGAAATCTGGAAAATCTGGAGGATAAACATCTATGTTTTGCCTGATTTCCACTATATTTCCTAACTTTGCCAACTCCTCTGCCTCACTCTCATTAAGAGGAAACGAAGTATAACCTGGTAAAGAGGAGTCGTAGTAGAGCTCTTCCTGATTCAGCCCCATTTGGTCTAGAATCTTCACATTCAACGGTGTACCGTTGGTAATCACGGTAAAAGTGTTTTGTATTCCCGGATATGCCTTTTGAGGCATTCCGTTTACATGCACCTTCCCGTTGATAATCTGGAGCGTATCGCCAGCAACGGCTACGCATCTTTTAACATAATTGTCCTTTTTGTCATCCGGTCTCACCACAATAGGACCATACATCCTTATTGTCTGTTCCCTTCCGTGAATCCTGGAGTGAGTGTAGTAATCCTCGGTTGGAATCTGCGTTAAGACAGTATCCCCGTGAGGAAAATTAAATACTACAATATCATCCCTTTTCACAGATGAAAAACCAGCCAATCTTCTGTATGGATTTTGTATCCATGTGAGATAGGATTCTCCCCCGGTAATTGGCAAAACATTATGTACAAGCGGAAATGAAAGTGGTGTCTGGGATACCTTTGGCCCGTATTTAAGTTTGCTTACAAACAGGTAATCACCTGTCATAAGCGTCCTTTCCATAGAGGAGGTCGGTATCATGTAAGCTTCAAAAAAGAATGCTTTTATAAATGTGGAGACTACCAATGCAAAAACTATTGCATCCAACCACTCCAACCAAACATTTTTCTTTTCCCCTTCTTTGTAATGCTTTTTCCAAAAGGCCCACTTTACCTTGCGGGTAATGAAGAGGTCAAAGATAACTAACAGCCCTGTCAGGAGCCACCAATTACCAAACCATACTACCCATAGTAGATACAAAAGAGCCCAGATCCCAAACCTGAACCATTTGTTGCCTTTTGAAGGGAGGAATTTCAATATGAACTATTTTACAGAGTTAATGATTGCTTCAAACGCTTGCGGGTTGTTCATTGCAAGATCTGCAAGCACCTTACGGTTCAGGCCTACGTTGTTCTTTGCAAGTTTACCTATGAACTGTGAATAGTTCATTCCATGCTGTCTGGCTGCAGCGTTGATCCTTTGAATCCACAATGCACGGAAAGCACGTTTTTTGTTTTTACGGTCGCGGTAAGCATAAGTGAGACCTTTTTCGTAGGTATTCTTAGCTACAGTCCAAACGTTTGCACGAGCCAGAAAATTACCGCGTGTTAGTTTTAAAATTTTTTTACGGCGGGCTCTTGAAGCCACCGAGTTTACCGATCTTGGCATACTACACTAATTGGGTTTTAAGAATGTCAGCGCTCTCCTCTTATGAGAAACTTTTCCTGCTAAACATTCAGGTTAATAATAATTTGATTAAGCTACCAACAAAGCTTTGATTCTTTTCTCGTCAACATCGGAAACCAAAGCAGAGTAAGTAAGATTTCTCTTTTGCTTAATGGTTTTCTTTGTCAGAATGTGGCTTTTGTAGGCGTGCTTTCTTTTCACTTTACCTGATCCGGTAAGCTGGAAACGCTTTTTCGCACCGGAATTGGTCTTAATCTTTGGCATTTTTATTACTTGTTTTAATTAAGATTATTTCTTTTTTACCGGAGATAACATCATTATCATCCGTTTTCCTTCTAATTTTGGCATTTGTTCTGCTTTGCCATATTCATCCAGTTCGTAAGCAAACCTTAAAAGAAGTTTCTCTCCTTGGTCTGCAAACAATATTGAACGTCCTTTGAAAAACACAAAAGCCTTTACTTTGGAACCCTCTTCCAAAAAAGATTTTGCATGTTTGAGTTTAAACTGGAAATCATGTTCATCGGTATTAGGACCAAACCGAATCTCTTTAATAACAACTTTTTGAGTGTTTGCCTTGATCTCTTTTGCCTTCTTCTTCTGTTGGTAAATGAACTTTTGATAGTCAATTATCTTGCAAACAGGCGGATCGGCATTGGGAGAAATCTCCACCAAGTCAAGCTCCATCGCCTCTGCCATCTTAATTGCCTCTAAAGTGGAAAATATCCCGGGATTAGGCACATTATCCCCCACAAGCCTAACGTTAGGGACGGTAATGTTGTTGTTAATCCTTGGTCCATCCTCAACTCTCCTATTAGACATGTTTCTCCTGTCTCTATTCCTGTTAACTGAAGATGAGCTATTTGTCTTCTTGACAAATCCTCCGGGGCGAGGTTTAAATGGTGTAGCGATAAGTTATTCCTCCTAAATTTTAGTTAATAATTAATTTGTTCTTTAATCTCTTTTTCAATCATAGACGCAAACTCTGCAGCACTCATTTGTCCTTTGTCTCCATCTCCCTGCTTCCTTACAGATATGGTATCTGTATCCATCTCTTTTTCACCAACAATAAGGAGGAATGGAACCCTCTTCAGCTCATTCTCCCTGATTTTCTTGCCTATAGTCTCGTTACGATCGTCAATTGAGGCGCGAATATCGTTATTATTGAGGAATTCTACAACTTTTTTTGCGTATTCGTTGAATTTTTCACTGATTGGAAGGACAACTGCTTGCTCTGGAGTAAGCCATAACGGGAACTTCCCGCCGGTGTGTTCTATCAGGACTGCCACAAACCTCTCCATCGATCCAAATGGAGCACGGTGTATCATTACCGGCCTGTGTTTTTTGTCATCAGCCCCTACATATTCCAGCTCAAATCTCTCTGGCAGGTTATAATCGACTTGTATGGTACCCAATTGCCATTTACGACCAATTGCGTCTTTTACCATAAAATCCAATTTTGGACCATAAAAAGCAGCTTCTCCCAACTCTACAACTGTTTCCAGCCCCTTTTCCCGGGCTGCCTCAATAATCGCCTTTTCTGCTTTTTCCCAATTGTCGTCAGAACCAATATACTTCTCCTTGTTGTTGGGATCCCTTAGCGAAATCTGTGCTGTGTAATCTTTAAAATCAAGGGTTCTGAAAATATACAACACAATATCTATTACCTTTATGAACTCCTCTTTCAGTTGGTCCGGGCGGCAAAAAATATGAGCATCATCCTGTGTAAACCCTCTTACCCTTGTAAGACCATGTAGTTCGCCACTTTGTTCGTAGCGATAAACTGTACCAAACTCTGCAAGCCTCAAAGGCATATCCTTGTATGACCTTGGTTTTGTCTTGTATATTTCACAATGGTGCGGGCAATTCATTGGTTTTAACAGAAATTCCTCACCCTCTTGTGGAGTGTGTATTGGCTGGAACGAATCCTTACCATATTTTGCATAGTGGCCAGAAGTCACATAAAGCTCCTTTTGACCAATATGAGGCGTCATCACAGGAAGGTAGCCATGTCTTTTTTGTACTACCTTGAGAAAATTTTCCAACCTTTCCCTCAACATGGCTCCTTTAGGCAGCCATAAAGGAAGGCCCTGCCCCACCCTTTGTGAAAACGCAAACAATTCCAACTCTTTGCCAATCTTACGGTGGTCTCTCTTTTTGGCCTCTTCCAACATTACCAGGTATTCATCCAGTAATTTCTTTTGAGGGAATGTAACACCATATATACGGGTCAGCATCTTGTTTTTCTCATTGCCCCTCCAGTATGCGCCTGCAATTGAGGTAAGTTTCACAGCCTTTATCACAGAAGTATCAGATAAATGCGGACCTCTGCAAAGATCGGTAAAGGAACCGTTGGTATAAAAAGAGATGGTACCATCTTCAAGGTCATCAATCAATTCACATTTATACTCATCACCTTTTGCCTTGTATGTTTCCAATGCCTCTTGCTTGCTCACCTCTCTCCTCACAAAAGATTGCTTCTCCCTTGCAAGCTCCAGCATTTTCTCTTCAATTTTCTTAAGGTCAGATTCGGTTATCTGTCTCTCCCCGGTATCCACGTCATAATAAAACCCAACCTCAATGGAGGGTCCTATCCCAAACTTTATCCCTGGGAACAACTGCTCCAAAGCCTCGGCCATAAGGTGGGAAGATGAGTGCCAAAAAGTGCTTTTTGCCTCTTGGTCCTCCCATTTGTGGAGTTTCAAAGTGGCATTTTCTTTGATTGGTCGCGTTATTTCTACAATATTGGAATTAACCGTAGCAGCCAATATGTCAGAGGCTAACCTAGGGCTTATTGAACTTGCAATTTCGTGAGGGGTAACCCCCTCCTGGTATTTACGGACGCTTCCGTCCGGAAAAGTAATCTCTATCATATATTACGTCATTTCTAATCAACTCACAAAGTTAATTATAATTTATAAAATATCTAAATTTTGTACCAAATCATATTTTATCTAAATTTGGAAAATATTATCATCACAACTAATCCTGAAATTTAAACAATTATGCAAAGCAAATGGACAACAGCAGCAACAGGTGGGCTATTGCTGGCTTTGGTAACAATCATCGTTACCCTCATCCAAACAGTCCTCCAACCGGGGACTGCCATAAACATCATCCTTTGGCTGGTAAAATTCGTTGGAAGCATCTGGCTTCTGTTTTATTTTGTCAAAGAGTACTCCAAACAACATGAGTTTTTCTCGTATGGCAACGGCTTCCGTTACGGGGTTTTGGTTGCATTCTTCTCATCCCTAATTTGTGCCTGCTATATGTTCCTTCACTACGCTGTTATCTTCCCGGACATGGTTGCAGAGCAAATGTCAACCGCAATGGAGATGGTGGCCGCCTCCAACCCTGATGCTGTAGACACAATTGCAAAGGTAGAAGGAATACTGCCACAACTGATATTTGCCTTTTCCTTGGTATACTACACAATATTTGGCGCAATTGCTTCTGCAATAATTGCGAACTACACAAAAAAAACGACACCCTTTTCACAGGAAGGTGGTGAAACTGCATAAACATATTTACAAAAAATGGATCTGTCAATTGTAATATCCCTTTTGAACGAAGAAGAGTCCCTCAAAGAACTGATTCCGTGGATAGACCGCTCTGTCAGGGATCATGGCTTTGAATACGAAGTAATATTGGTGGATGATGGAAGTACAGACAGCTCCTGGGAGGTGATAGAACACCTTGCTGCAGATTACCCCTTAAAAGGAATAAGTTTCAGAAGGAACTACGGAAAATCTGCAGCTTTGTACTGTGGTTTTGAAGCAGCTCAGGGAGATATTGTAATCACCATGGATGCCGACCTTCAGGATAGTCCGGAAGAGATTCCTCATTTGGTAAAAATGATCAAAGAGCAGGACTACGACCTTGTTTCAGGGTGGAAAAAGAAAAGACATGACAGTTTCTTCGGAAAAAATCTTCCGTCCAAGATTTACAATGCTACTGCACGTAAGGTGACAGGAATAAAACTACACGATATGAACTGTGGTTTGAAAGCATATCGCAAAGAGGTTGTGAAGAATATAGAGGTTTACGGAGAAATGCACAGGTATATACCTTACCTTTGCAAAAACGCCGGGTTCACAAAAATAGGTGAAAAGGCGGTCAAACACCAACCCCGTAAATTCGGGAAAAGCAAATTTGGAATGAACCGCTTTGTAAATGGTTTCCTGGATTTGCTTTCACTATGGTTTCTCTCCCGCTTTGGAAAAAAACCGATGCATTTTTTCGGTCTTATAGGTTCAATGACATTTATTATTGGAGCCATTATTTCTGTTTACCTCATTGTACAAAAGATAACGACTCAAGCCAAGGGACTTCCATTCAGGCAAGTAACAGACCAACCGCTCTTTTACATATCACTGGTTGCGCTCATTATAGGTATGCAGCTCTTTTTATCTGGCTTCCTTGCAGAACTTGTAAGCCGAAATAGCAGTGAAAGAAATATTTACAAAATCAAAAAAAAATTTTAGAATTTACTTTTTAGTCCCGTTTTTTTTTATACTTTTGATAATCTTTTCATGTAACAAACTACTATATGATTAAAACTTATTCTTTCCCCAGCGTTTACGAGTCAACATTAAGGGACTTCACAACCAGCAATGATCCTATATTGGGTTTTTCCAAATTGAAATTCGACGGAGCAGACTACCTGGTAGGGCTTAAAGCTTTGAACGAGGGAATTTCCCCACATAAATCCATCAACCCTGCACCAGAAGACATTGATTACAAAATCATAACACAGGCAGCTTTGGTTGTGGCAAACAATGCACTTCAGTCAGAATCAAAAAATGGCAGGATACCAAAAATGGTTTTAACCACAGGCTTCCCATATGCGACATACCAATTCAATAAAGAAGAGGCAGAAGAGTACTTCAAAGAAGAGAAGGTTGTCGCTTACTACAAAGTTAACGACGAAGGTGAACAAAATTCTGAACAGAGGATTGTTTCTGTACAAGAGATCAACATAATTCCGGAACTATCCGGCTGCGACAATGCTATCAGGCACGGGGAGAATCCTGTTAATGGTAATTTTTTGGTTGTCAGTTTGGGATATGGTACTTGCGAAGGGGCTCTCAGTACACCGGAGGGTTTGTCGGTCCGCACATTGTTCAGCACACATGGTATAAGCTACCCCGTAAACCTTTTTGCCCAAGAGCTATCCAAACATACATACCTCTCAATGCGTACAGAACATCAGATTGACCATCTTTTCACAAAGGGGTTCCTGTTTGTAAACCGCAAAAGAAGGGATTTCTACAAGGAAAAACAACTGGCATTGGAAATGTACTACAACAACGTAATTTCACCTGCAATAAGAAGATACATTTCAGACCAGGACTTCGAATCATGCGAACAGCTCATACTTGTAGGAGGCGGAGCCAACCACAAAGACTTGGTGGAACTTTTCCGCAAGGAGTTTGGAGAAATTATGACAGTCACAGTATTCGACTCGCCTGAAAAATGTGCCGCGACAGGTTATGCTATCTACTCAAAATTAAATCATACTGTAGCAACACGCGAAGGTGTATTTTCTACCGACGAAAAAGAGAAAACAGCATACCTGGGGATAGATATCGGAAATGCAAACACATCTGTGTCCATATGCATGGAAGAGAGTAAACCTGCTCAAAACGGTTCAAACTAAATATTAGTTTACATTTAGGTAGGGTATTTCCTAAAGAGAGAAAAAAGCCGGCTAAACTTTTAGCCGGCTTTTTTAAATATTATAACATTACCAATCAGACATTTAATTTTTTATCGCTCTCGAGTGTTTTAAGGCTGTCTTCAAATTCCTCTGCACTGATAATCTTGCAGGATCCGTTGAACGCTCCCCCTTCCTCAATGAATATTTTATTACAGGCAATCTTCCCTTTGAATATTCCGGATTTCCTTAGTCCAAAATGCTCCTTCAACAAAAGATTTCCCTCCATTTCTCCATAAATATCGCAAGTCCTGGCTATTGCCTCTCCATGCAAATGGGCTGACTCTCCAATCACCAATTTCCCTGTAGTTGTTATTTTCCCTTCAAACAAACCATCTAACCTAATGTCTGCATTTGAATTCATTGTTCCATGGAACTCTGTTCCCGAAGATATCCTGTTTACCTCGTTTACCTGTGTTACCACCTCGTTTTTTGACATATCATTGTAGTTTAAACGTGAATTACTTCGCCATGTGATGCTGCAGCAGCTTCCATAACCGCCTCACTCATAGTTGGATGTGGATGGATAGAATGCATAATGTCCTTTGCTGTTGCACCCAAACTTCTGGCAGTCACAATTCCTGCCAACATCTCGGTAACATTTGCTCCAACAAGATGAGCACCAAGTATCATATCGCTTTGCTTATCAATGAGCAACTTTACAAAACCATCCCTCTCACCCGAAGCAGAAGCTTTTCCGGATGCAGTGAATGGAAACTTCCCTACGTAATATTCTATCCCCTTCTCTTTCAATTCCCTCTCAGTGCTGCCAACCGATGCCACTTCCGGAGAGGTGTAAGTACAAGCCGGAATATTGGTGTAATCAATTGGTTTGGGATCCAGCCCGGCAATCTTCTCAACACAACAAATTGCCTCTGCAGAAGCAACATGGGCAAGAGCTGGTGTTGCAATGATATCCCCAATAGCAAATACATCTTCCATGGATGTGTGGTAAAACTCATCAACTTTGACCTTACCCCTTTCAGTTACTATATTGTTCTCTTCCAGCCCTAAGTTTTCTATATTGGAAACAACACCAACAGCAGACAAAACCTTGTCAACTTCAATGGTCTCTTCACCCTTTTTGGTCTCCACCAAAACCTTGCAACCCTCTCCCGATACATCCACATTCTTTACCTGCGCAGAGGTCATCACTTTGATACCCATTTTGCGGAAAGACCTGCTCAACTGTGCAGAGGCATCATCATCTTCAAGCGGAACAATATTTTTCAAATATTCAATCAAATAAACTTCAGACCCCATGGATCTGTAAAAGAAGGCCAGCTCACTGCCAATTGCCCCGGAACCAATAACAGCCAATCTGGAAGGAATGGAATCCGGAACCAGTGCTTGCCTGTATGAAATTATCTTATCCCCATCTATTGGTGCAAAAGGCAATGAATTTGCCCTTGCTCCGGTAGCCAACAAAATGTTCTTGGTTTTAAGTACCTCTTTGCTCCCTTGGTTGTCGGTCACCTCTACCTCCCCTTTTGCCAAAATCCTGCCATGTCCGCTGATTACCTTCACATTGTTCTTCTTGAAAAGGTATTCAATACCCCTGCTCATGCCAGATGCAACACCCCTGCTCCGTTCAACTACCTTTCCAATATCAACTTTGACCTCTCCTTCAATTGTAAAACCGTAATCTTCAGAACTCCTGGCATAGTGTAAAGCCTGCGCACTTTTAAGAAGAGCTTTGGTGGGGATACAACCCCAATTGAGGCAAACACCCCCCAATTCTGACTTTTCCACAACAGCCACATCCATACCCAATTGGGCAGCTCTTATAGCGGCCACATATCCTCCTGGTCCAGAGCCTATTATAATAATATCATACATATCCAATAAATTTAATGGTTAATAAACATCAATTAGCTGCACCATGGCAATTCTTGTATTTCTTACCACTCCCGCAAGGACAAGGATCATTCCTTCCCACCTTTTTCTCTACATGCACAGGCCCCTGCGACTTAGGTTCCCCGGAAGAGGTAACCAAATCTGTCCTGGATGTCTGCATGTTGGATAAATCAGTCTTGCGTCTCTGCTCCTGCCTCAACTTGGCAGGATCACTCTGCACATCCCTCAATGGAATATGTGCCTTCAAAAGGAATCCAAGCACATCCCTGTTCACCTTGTCAAGCATTGTCTGGAACAGTTTGAAACTTTCAAATTTGTATATGAGCAATGGGTCTTTTTGTTCATAAGATGCATTTTGTACAGATTGTTTCAGGTCATCCATCTCACGCAAATGTTCCTTCCAATACTCATCTATCATCATCAATGTAATGCTTTTGTTCAAAGACCTTGCTATTTCACGACCTTGTGTTTCATAGGCTTTCTTAAGGTTCACCAAAACTTGCATCATCTTGCTTCCGTCACTTACCGGTATTGCAATATTGTCATATGTTGCACTTTGTGTCTCGTACACTTGTTTAATTATTGGCCAAGATTGAGATACCAATGTATCAACCCTGCGTTTATGTACTGCCTGAACACTCTCCAATAATCTTTCACTTACAGCCTGTACGTCTTCCTTATCGTAAAAATCCTGGTCCATACCTGGTTCTATGGACAAATGCCTTATTGTTTCAAATGAAAACTCTTCAAACGGAATGTTCCCGTGGGATGATTGTACCAATGAGTCCGTATAATCATTCATCATGTTCTGGATATCCACATCTATCCTCTCCCCGTAAAGGGCATTCCTTCTCCTGGTATAAATCACCTCCCTCTGGGAGTTCATCACATCGTCATATTCAAGTAACCGTTTCCTTATACCAAAGTTGTTTTCCTCTACTTTTTTCTGAGCCCTCTCAATTGATTTTGAAAGCATGGAGTGTTGCAAAACCTCACCATCTTTCATTCCCATCTTATCTACCAGTCCCGCAATCCTTTCAGAACCAAACAGACGCATCAAATCATCCTCAAGAGAAACAAAGAAACTGGAAGAACCAGGGTCTCCCTGGCGACCGGCCCTACCACGAAGCTGTCTGTCAACCCTTCTGGAGTCATGCCTCTCTGTTCCGATTATTGCCAAACCACCAGCCTCTTTCACACCACTGCCTAGTTTAATGTCCGTTCCGCGTCCCGCCATATTGGTGGCTATAGTCACAGAACCTGGTTGTCCAGCCTCGGCCACAATATCAGCCTCCTTTGCATGTTGCTTGGCATTCAGAACATTGTGTTTTATGCCTCTAAGCTTCAACATCCTGCTCAAAAGTTCAGAGACCTCAACAGAAGTTGTACCTACCAACACAGGTCTGTTCTTTTTGGTCAATTCTACAATCTCGTCTATCACAGCGTTGTATTTCTCCCGCTTTGTTTTGAAAATCATATCTTCCAAATCTTTGCGGATAATTGGACGGTTTGTTGGTATAACAACCACATCCAGTTTGTAAATAGACCAGAACTCCCCAGCCTCCGTCTCTGCAGTACCCGTCATACCAGCAAGCTTGTGGTACATCCGGAAATAGTTTTGCAATGTTATGGTGGCAAAGGTTTGTGTTGCAGCTTCAACCTTTACAGATTCCTTGGCCTCGATTGCCTGATGCAGTCCATCGGAGTATCTCCTGCCTTCCAAAATACGGCCAGTCTGTTCATCAACAATCTTTATCTTGTTGTCCATAACCACATACTCAACATCCTTCTCGAACATGGTATATGCTTTGAGCAATTGGTTTACGGTATGTACCCGTTCACTTTTTACAGCATAGTCACTCAACAATGCATCCTTTTGTGCCAACTTATCTTCGGGTGAAATCTCAGCTTTTTCCAGTTCAGATATTTCGGTTCCAATATCAGGAAGTATGAAAAACTTACTGTCGCTTACATTCTTTGCAATAAGCTCATGACCTTTGTCAGTAAGTTCCACAGAGCGTTGTTTCTCATCAATTACAAAAAACAGATCATCTGTTATCAAGTGCATCTGCTTGTTATTATCCTGCATGTAAAAATTTTCGGTCTTGAGCAGGATCTGCTTCATCCCAGGTTCGCTAAGATATTTTATCAGCGGGTTATACCTGGGAAGACCCTTGTGGGCTCTAAGCAAAAGCTTTCCACCCTCCTCTTCGTTGCCCTCCTTGATCTTTGCCTTTGCTTCGTTCAGCAATTGGGTAACCTGAGCCCTTTGTGCACTGTAAAGCCTCTCTACAATAGGCTTGTATTCGTTAAACTGTTGTTCATCACCTTTTGGAACCGGACCAGAAATGATAAGGGGAGTCCGGGCATCATCAATCAACACGGAGTCAACCTCATCCACAATGGCATAATGGTGCTTCTTTTGTACCAGATCCTCTGCGTTGATAGCCATATTGTCACGCAGGTAATCAAAACCAAACTCGTTGTTTGTACCAAATGTGACATCAGCCCTGTAAGCTGCCTTCCTAGCCTCCGAATTTGGCTGGTGTTTATCCAGGCAATCCACCTTCAAACCATGGAACTGGTACAACGGCCCCATCCACTCGGAGTCACGTCGTGACAAATAGTCATTCACTGTAACCACATGAACCCCTTTGCCAGCCAAAGCATTCAGGAATACTGGCAGAGTTGCAACCAGCGTTTTCCCTTCCCCTGTGGCCATTTCTGCGATTTTCCCCTGGTGCAGGGCAACTCCTCCGATAAGCTGCACATCGTAATGCACCATATCCCACACAATTTTGGTACCACCGGCAATCCAACTGTTGCTGTATATTGCGTTGTCCCCTTCAATCTCTACAAAATCATGTTTGGCAGCAAGATCCCTGTCAAACTCCGAAGCTCTTACAACAACCTTCCCATTCTCCTTGAACCTTCGGGCCGTAGATTTCATAATAGCAAAAGCATCCGGCAGTATATCCAGCAAAACCTCCTCTATACGGCCATCTATCTTTTTGGTGAGTTTGTCCACCTCTGTTGCTAATTCTTCCTTCTCCCTCACATCTATCAAGACATCTTCCAACCTCTCCCTCAAATGCTTCTTCTTCTGTTCATCGGCTGCTATTGCATCGGATATGATTTTCTTCAGGTTCAGACTCTCATCCCTCAATTCATCATTGCTGAGTTTGTCTATCCTCTGGTATGCCTCTATTGTTTTATCTACATACGGCTGGATTTGCTTTATATCCCTCTCTGACTTTGTGCCGAAAAACTTTTTCAGCACATCTGATATTAATGCCATTATTTACTTGTTAATTTAATTACTGCTAATTTGCAAAGATAAAAAAAATGAAAGAATGATTTACATTTGTATCAACAACCTAACACCATGTCAAAAGAAATTATCAACACATCCGATGGTTCTGCAACCATAAGCTCCCCCTACGACGGAGAATCGTACCACTCCAAAAACGGGGCTTTGACAGAAAGCCTCCATATTTTCATTGAAAACGGGCTAAACAGGTATATCGGGAACATTTTTGAGGAAGGGAAACACCAAACCAACAAATCCATAACCCTCAACATCCTGGAAATGGGGTTCGGTACAGGACTTAACTCTGTTGCAACATTTGCCCGTTCCCAAGAACTGGAAAATATTAATATCAATTACCATTCGGTAGAAAAATATCCGTTGACAAAAGAAGAGCACCTTGGATTGAAGCACAGTTTGTTATTCCCGTCAATTGACCAATCTTGTATTTGCAAAATCTATGAATCACAATGGAATAGCATCATAGAAATATCAAACCGTTTCAAACTTGTGAAAATCAAGGGTGATATTGAGGATATCAATTCCTACAAACCGTATTTATTTGGTAACAATTCCATTGACATTGTATTTTTTGATGCATTCTCGCCTGGTTCACAACCACATTTGTGGAGCAGTGAGGTATTTGGTGCCCTCTACTCCATAATGTCCGACCACTCCCTTCTGGTAACCTATTCGGCAAAAGGGACAGTAAAAAAAGCTTTAAGGGAATCAGGTTTTCAGGTAGAAAGAAGAGCAGGGCCTCCCGGGAAAAGGCATATACTTGCAGCAATAAAAGGAACAGGGGTTACTTTTTAATCAACTCAATCCGGTACATCCTGGGCCAATATTTACCTGTCACGTAAACAAAGTCCTTCTCTGCATCATAAGCAATACCATTCAGGACATCTGTATCGGGTTTCCTTTGATAGTAAGGCAACAAGCCGGAACAATCCACGGTAGCCTTTACAACACCTGTAGACGGGTCAATAATGACAATCACATCACTACCGTAAACATTTGCCCAGATATCACCTTTGATGTATTCCAGTTCGTTCAATTGATCCAGAGGATTACCGTTCAAAGTAACCTCCACCCTTGAAAGTTCCCGGAAAGTTGCAGGGTCATGGAAATACAAATTGGAAGAACCATCAGTTGAGATAAGTTGTTCACCATCGGTAGTCAGGCCCCATCCTTCCCTGGGGTTATAGAGGGTGGTCAGAGGCTTGAAAGTATCTACATCATAAACCAATACAGAATTTTCCATCCAGGTTAGGATATAAATACGCTTCCCGAACACAACTGCTCCCTCTGCAAAATACTTTGGAGGCAAGTTCAAGCTTCTCAATGAAGTTCCCTTCTTCAGGTCCACTTCATGGAAAAAAGATTGTTTGTATTGGCCGGAGCTTTCATACAGCCGCCCTTGGAAAAAGAAAAGTCCTTGGGTGTATGCCTTGATGTAATGGGGTAATGACTCAACAATCTTGGCGGTATACTCCTTAGGCTTCTTCCCTTGAGATGCAGAACAAGTTACCGCACAAAAAGCAACAAGCAACATAAACCCTATTTTGCCAAGTTTAAAATCCATGGAAATTACTTTTGCAAAGATTTGTTTTTTATTGCAGCCTTCACTAGAGAAACGAAAAGTGGATGAGGATTTTCAGGAGTACTCTTGAGCTCCGGATGAAACTGAACTCCAATGAAAAACGGATGATCCTTTATCTCGACAATCTCTACCAACGAGGTATCCGAATTTTTCCCTGTACATGACATTCCGGCATTGTTTAACATCTCAACATAATTGTTGTTTAGTTCATATCGATGCCTGTGACGCTCCGATATTTCCAATTTTCCATATATGCTTTGAGCCAAGGATCCTTGGGCTATATTACACCCGTAGGCTCCCAACCTCATGGTACCCCCTTTTATGGTCAATGACTTCTGGTCTTCCATCAAGTCAATTACAGGATTCTTGGCGTTTGTTTTAATCTCAGTGGTCATTGCATCCTCCAGTTTGAGCACATTACGCGCAAACTCAATTACAGCCATTTGCATGCCAAGGCAAATACCAAGGAAAGGAATCTTGTTTTCCCGCGCATATTGGACTGCAGTTATTTTCCCCTCAATACCTCTTTCCCCAAACCCTGGGGCAACCAGAATCCCGTCCATGGAACCCAGCAAATCCACAACATTGGCATCTGTGACATGCTCACTGTGGATACTGTGAACGTTAACCTTGCATTCGTTTTCTGCTCCCGCATGTATGAATGATTCCAAGATTGATTTGTAAGCATCCTGCAACTCTACATATTTCCCGACAAGAGCAATATTCACCTCACTGACAGGATTGAACAACCTGCTTAAAAAAGATTTCCATCTCGAAAGGTCTGGTGTAGAATCCATCCCTTCCAGTTTGAATTTTTTCAAAGCCAATTCATCCAGTTTTTCCTTGACCATCAAAAGAGGAACTTCGTATATGCTCTTAGCATCAATTGATTCAATAACAGCGTTTGGTTTCACATTACAAAACAATGCTACCTTTTTCCTGATTTCGGTAGGCAGAGGATGTTCGGTTCGGCATACAATGATATCCGGATGCACCCCGTTTTGTTGCAACATCCTTACTGAATGCTGGGTTGGCTTGGTTTTAAGCTCTTTGGCAGCATTAAGGTAAGGCACCAACGTCAAATGAACAACCAAGCAATCTTCATCTTCCAGTTCCCACTGAAGCTGGCGTACAGCCTCTACATATGGCAGTGACTCAATATCGCCAACCGTACCACCCAGCTCTGTAATCACAACATCATATTTGCCGGATTTACCCAACAGCAGCATCCTTCTTTTAATCTCATCTGTGATGTGTGGCACCACCTGCACAGTCTTTCCCAAATAGGCACCCTGCCTCTCTTTCTCTATGACATTCCTGTATATCCTTCCAGTGGTAATATTGTTTGCCTTGCTTGTGAAAACATTAAGGAAACGTTCGTAATGGCCCAGGTCCAAATCTGTTTCGGCTCCGTCTTCGGTCACATAACACTCCCCATGCTCATAAGGGTTCAGTGTACCGGGATCGATATTGATGTACGGGTCAAATTTTTGGATAGTAACAGACAATCCCCTTGACTGCAATAATTTAGCTAAGGATGCCGAAATAATACCCTTACCCAGGGAAGAGGTAACTCCTCCCAAAACAAATACATATTTGGTGCTCATAAACTTATCTTGGATTATTGTGCTAACGGGATACAAAGATAGTATAAACCAACCGTTTTTTCCAACTTTAGTTTCAAATTGGACCCTTGTTTTGTAACTTTGCAAAAACATACAATATGGACAGCTACAGCGAGACCTCTTACATAAAAAGTTATGAAACAGACCACAATGGATTATTCAAGCCATTTTCCTTTCTCAACCACGCACAGGAATTGGCAAATATCCATGCGCAGTCACTAGGTTTTGGTTACGACAAATTATTAGACTCAGGGGTTGTCTGGGTCCTGTCCAGGATGCATGTCAAGTTTCACAGGCTACCTCTATGGAAAGAACAAATAATAAAAAAAACCTGGCACAAAGGTAGTGACAGGCTTTTTGGCTTCCGTGATTTTTCTGTACATGACTCCGGCGGCAACCTTGTAATTGCTGCGACATCTTCATGGTTGATTATTGACTACAAAACCCGCAAACTGCAAAGGATAGAGAATGTGCTTGGAAAGGAGTTCAAAGGAGAAAACCGGCAGCACGCAATAGAGACTCCGGCAGAGAGACTTGTCACTCCTGGAAACATGCAGCTTTCTTCCAGTCATATTGTATCGGTAAGTGATTTGGATATCAACGGACATACCAACAATGCCAAATATTTCGAATGGGCTATGGACGCCCTGCCTGTTGAAACTTCCCGAAAAATGCAGGTACAGGAAATGTGGTTCAACTTCAACAGCGAATCCCTTTTACAAGAGGAGGTTCAGATTTATACCAGTAATTATCCAGAAATCTTTGTAGAGGGAAAACGTGACGGAAATTCAATTTTCCAGCTCAAGATCAAATGTCAAGAGACCTGTTGAGATACTCCGAGAAATTTTTCAATTTAGGCTTGTACTCACTGTCAAATAGCTCAGAAGAGATCAAGTAGTCGGCAGAAGAACGGTTGATGGCGGTAGGCACATTATAAAGGCTGGATATCCTCAGCAACGCCTTTACATCCACATCGTGTGGCTGTGGTTGCATAGGGTCCCACAAAAAGAACAACATATCAACCTCTCCTTCACAAATAAGTGCTCCCAATTGTTGGTCTCCACCCAAAGGACCAGACCTCAATATCCTGATATCCGGTTTCCTTCCGCTCAAGGATATATTCTGAGTTAGGGCAGCTTCCACCATCCTTCCCGTTGTTCCGGTGCAAACCAATTTGTGTTTGAGCAAGGTCTCCTTGTTGAATTCCACCCATTCAATCAAATCCCTCTTCCTGTTGTCATGAGCTACTAATGCTATTGTTTTCATTTCAATTTTAATTCCAATTATTGCTATTAACCTTTATTCCAATTCTCCTGCCTCTTTGGCCAACCCATCAAGTTTGCTCCCCTGTAGCCTGTAGACTGTCCAATCGTCCATCGGTTCAGCTCCAAGGCTTTTGTAAAAGCCAATCGAAGGAGTGTTCCAATCCAGTACCGCCCAGTCAAACCTGTCACACTCTCTCTCCACAGCAATGACAGCCAACTCCCTGAACAACTTCTTTCCATATCCCTTTCCCCTGAATTGGGGAGAGATGAAAATATCTTCAAGATAGAGGCAAGCTCTTCCCTTGAATGTAGAGAAATTGAAAAAATAAAGGGCAAAGCCAACGGCAACATCATTTTCATAGCCAATCAATACCTCTGCCTGTTTTTTCACAAACAACGATTGGTGTAATAATTCCGGAGTTGCAGTTACCTCATCCCTTAGTTTTTCGTATTCTGCAAGTTCACAAATGAAATCAAAGATCAGAGAAATATCTTGGGGAGTCCCCTTTTTAATGACAAAAGACATGATTATAGTATTTATCATGCAAAATTAAGACTTTATTCATTATTTATAGTGATTTTATTACTGTAAAATACCAATTAATGGGGATTGCATCTAAAAGACATCTACTCTAACTTTGTGTTTTACAAATAAAACACAAAGGACAGCAATACAATGCAGGAAACAAATATATCAAACTTCAATAATAGTACCGAAACATATTTGTCGCAATTGAAGCCCGGGGAGTCAGCAATAATTGTCAAGGTCAAAGGGCACGGAGCATTCCGGAAAAGGATAATCGAGATGGGATTTGTCAAAGGTAAAAAGGTCACTGTCATAAAGCAAGCACCCTTGAACGACCCTATGGAATACCAAATCATGGGCTACAACATCTCCCTTCGTAAAAGCGAGGCTGGTTTGATAGAGGTTATTGAGGAGTCGGGTGTAATTTCAGCAACCGGAGATCCTGCACCTGTTGCAGACATAGAAGCAGAGGCTGTAAGGGCGGCAACTCAAAAAGGGAAAAGGATTAACATAGCACTGGTGGGAAATCCCAACTGTGGTAAAACCACATTGTTCAACTATGCTACAGGATCCCACGAAAGGGTTGGTAACTATGGGGGTGTGACGGTTGAGTCCAAAGAGGGTGTCATCACAAAATTCGGTTACAAATTCATTTTGTCCGACTTGCCGGGAACATACTCCATAACCGAATATACCCCGGAAGAGCTGTATGTAAGAAGCCATTTGCTGGAAAACCGTCCCGATGTGGTTGTGAACATTGTGGACGCCTCCAACTTGGAAAGGAACCTCTACCTTACCTCACAACTCATTGATATGAACATCAAGGTTGTGATAGCCCTCAACATGTATGATGAGCTGCAAAAAACAGGGGCAGAAGCAGACCATTGCAAATTAGGGAAATTATTGGGCATTCCTGTGATACCCACCACAGCAAACAAAGGCAAAGGTATTGGTAAATTACTAAAGAAAATCATTGAGGTATATGAAGACCAGGATACAATATCAAGGCATGTTCATGTGCATCATGGCAACGAAATAGAAAAAAGCATATCCAAAGTACAGGAGCAGGTAAAGAAAACCGGGCATATAAAAGACCTTTATTCAACAAGGTATTTGGCCATAAAGCTACTTGAAAAGGACCAGACAACCCACAAGTTGCTGTCGGGATATGAACAGTACACCCAAATCAATGATACGACCAACAAAGAGATATCCAAACTAGAAGAGCAATACAAAGAGAGCTCCGAGGCTGTAATGACTGATGCCAAATACGGCTTCATTGACGGCGCCCTTAAGGAGTGTGTCAAATACCCCGAACTGCCAGGCAGGAAGATCCGCAACCTGGACGATATACTCACCCACAAATACTTTGGGCTCCCCATATTCATAGCATTCATGTGGCTGATGTTCCAGACCACCTTCTCCCTTGGCAATTACCCAATGGAACTGATAGAAAAACTGGTCTCTGCAACAGGCTCATTATTCTCTTCAATCATTGCAGAGGGGCCTCTCAGGGACCTGGTTGTAAACGGGATAATTGATGGTGTCGGCGGGGTGGTGGTGTTCCTTCCCAATATCCTTATACTCTTCTTTTTCATCTCGTTCATGGAAGACAGCGGGTATATGGCAAGGGCGGCATTCATCATGGACAAGCTGATGCACAAGATAGGGCTGCACGGCAAATCCTTCATACCACTGGTAATGGGTTTTGGTTGCAATGTCCCTGCCGTGATGGCCACACGGACACTGGAGAGTAAAAGCGACAGGATCCTCACGACACTGTTGGTTCCCTTCATGTCCTGCAGTGCAAGGCTGCCAGTTTATGTGTTGCTTATCTCGGCATTTTTCCCAAAAAACCAAGGGTTGGTACTATCAGGGATATATTTCACCGGAATCCTGATGGCTGTTATTCTGGCCCTTATCCTCAAAAAGCTTGTCTTCAAAAAACAGGAAATCCCGTTTGTAATGGAGCTGCCCCCTTACCGGATCCCAACTTTGAAAAGCACTTCCAGGCATATGTGGCACAAAGGTTACCAATACCTTAAAAAGATGGGGTCGGTTATATTGGCAGCATCTGTAATAATATGGGCAATGGGCTATTTTCCCAGGGAGTTTGACAGGAGTGCCGAATTTGATTCCAGGATAGAGAACATACAAAACGATAATTCGTTAACTACAGAGTTAAAAACAGATTTACTGAACCAACTCGAGGCAGAGAAAGAGTCTTTGAGACTGGAAAACTCATATATAGGACAACTGGGTCACTCGCTTGCCCCTGTGATGGAGCCGTTGGGTTTCGACTGGAAGATGGGAGTGAGCATTATAAGTGGCCTGCCTGCAAAAGAGATAGTTGTGAGCACCATGAGTGTGCTTTACCAGGCTCCCGGAGCGGATGAAGAGAGCGACTCCCTCATTGCCGGAATAAAATCCCAGTTGCACCAATCCGGGGAAAAAGCGGGCCAAAGGGTTTTCGACCCTGTAGTTGCCCTTGCATTCATGGTCTTTATCCTTATCTATTTTCCATGTGTAGCAACAATAGTTGCCATAGGCAAGGAGTCGGGATGGCAATGGGCTGTTTTTTCCATGCTCTACACAACCCTTCTAGCATGGGTCATGGCATATGCCGTTTACAACATAGGGAACTTACTTTAAAAAATTTGAATCATGACACAATTGACAATAGTTTACATAATAATTGCAGCAGTGGTTGCAGTAACCCTTTACCGTATATCCGTCAGCCTGCTTGCCACCTTCAAAAGCAAAAAGCCATCAAAATGTGCCAACTGTTACCTCAAAGAGGTGTGCACCTCCCGAAACAACCCGGCAACATTCTGCCAGACAATCAACTCTCCTCTCTATGTAAAACCAGCAAAAACCGGTAAAAAGAATCATCCGGTTTACAAATACAATCTATAATCACCTGTTTTTTTAAATTGGTCTATTCCAAAAAATAACAAAAAGATTCTTAAATAAGAAAAACACCGCAACTGCAGATTATGCTGTTACGGTGTTTTTTAGTAGCGGAGACAGGACTCGAACCTGTGACCTTCGGGTTATGAGCCCGACGAGCTACCAACTGCTCCACTCCGCGGTATATTTCTTGTTGGTATTACCTTTGAATTGGAATGCAAAGATAATGCAATACATCTTACAATCCAAATTTTATTCCTGATTATCTTTCAACCATTTGGATAAACCACTAATATCCAATGCTATCTGTTCACCCGAAGAGAGGTTTTTCACATTAACACAATTATTACGCATCTCCTCCTCGCCAATGATAGCAATATAAGGAATTCCTCGTTTGGTTGCATAATCGAACTGCTTTTTGAGTTTCACGTTCTCTGTATAAATCTCTGCAACAATGCCATTAGCCCTCAATTCTTTGAGCAGAGGGATTATGTGTTTCTCCTCGGCACTGCCCAAATTTGCAAACAACACTTTGGTACCTGACTGGGCCTCTGCGGGGAATTTATCCAATGCCAGCAACACATCGTAGATCCTGTCGGCCCCAAATGAGATCCCTACCCCCGAAACACCAGGCATACCGAAAATACCGGTGAGGTCATCGTACCGGCCTCCACCGCAGATGCTCCCGATTTGTGTCTCTTTGGCCTTGACCTCGAATATTGCACCTGTATAGTAATTCAGTCCCCGGGCCAGGGAGAGGTCCAATTCCGTCTCCTGGCTCACACCGGCCAGACCAATAAGCCCGAACAGCTCTTCCAGCTCCTGCAACCCTTTGGTACCTGTTGCAGATTGTGCCAGTATTGGCTTCATGGCTTCCAGCTTTTCACTCGTGGTTCCTGAGAGCTTTAAAATTGGTTCGAGTTTGGCAATGGCTGCGCTATCGATTCCTTTGTCCACAAGTTCTTGCTTGACAGAATCAATGCCTATCTTGTCAATCTTGTCTATTGCAATTGTGATATCCACCAGCTTGTCGGGATGGCCAATAACCTCTGCAATCCCCGACAACACCTTGCGGTTGTTTATCTTCACCAAAACATCTATACCCAATGCTCCAAACACCTCATCGGTTATTTGTACCAACTCCAGTTCGTTCAAGAGGGAGTCACTCCCTATCACATCCACATCACATTGGTAGAATTCACGGTAACGTCCCTTTTGAGGCCTGTCGGCACGCCACACAGGTTGGATCTGGTATCTTTTGAAAGGAAATGTTATTTCGTTCTGGTGCTGCACAACAAACCGTGCAAAAGGAACGGTGAGGTCATACCTCAGCCCTTTTTCACACACCTTCAAAGACAAAGCATTGCTGTTGTCAAGCATAGATGCATCTACCTTGGCAAATGCATCTCCCGAATTGAGGACCTTGAACAGCAGCCTGTCCCCCTCCTCTCCATATTTACCAAGCAAGGTAGATAGGTTCTCCATCGCTGGAGTCTCGATTGGAGAATATCCGTAGAGTTTGAATTTATCCCTTATAGTATTGAAAATATAATCCCTGCGAGCGGTCTCCAACGGACCGAAATCCCTTGTTCCTTTTGGTATTGATGGTTTCTGTGCCATATTCATGAATAATTAAGGGTGCAAATTTAGTCAACAATATGCACCCTCACAAATTAACCAGTTTCAGTTTTATCCTTTTTTGTTCTTGATATATGAATCAATCGCGCTTGCAGCTTTCCTGCCGGCTCCCATGGCCAAAATCACAGTGGCTGCACCGGTAACCACATCACCACCTGCAAAGACACCTTCACGGGTAGTAACTCCATAATCGTCTGCTACCAAGCAGCTCCACCGGTTAGTTTCCAACCCCGGTGTAGTATTTGCAATCAGAGGATTGGGCGATGTTCCAAGGGACATTATTACCACATCGGTCTCAATGTCAAAGTCGGAGCCTTTGAGAGGTTTAGGCGACCGTCTTCCGCTATCATCGGGTTCTCCCAACTCCATCTTTATACAAGTTAGACCTCTTACCCAACCTTTATCGTCTCCCAAAACCATCACAGGATTGGTCAGCATCCTGAATACTATCCCCTCCTCTTTGGCATGATGTACCTCCTCTACCCTTGCAGGTAGCTCTTTTTCGGTTCTCCTGTAAACTACAGTTACCTCTGCTCCTAATCTTTTGGCAGTACGGGCAGCATCCATGGCCACATTACCTCCCCCCACAACGGCAACCCTTTTGCCAACATAAATAGGAGTTTCATAATCCGGGTCATATGCCCTCATCAGGTTGCTACGGGTCAGGAACTCATTTGCAGAGACCACTCCGTTCAGGTTTTCCCCGGGGATACCCATGAATTTTGGCAACCCGGCTCCTGATCCCACAAACACAGCTGCAAAACCCTCATCATCCATCAACGAGTCTATTGTTACGGTACGTCCCACAACCACATTGGTTTCAATCTTCACACCCAAGGCCTTGACATTGTCTATCTCTGTCTTGACAACGCTCTCCTTTGGCAGGCGGAACTCCGGAATCCCATACTGCAATACACCTCCGGGTTCATGCAGAGCCTCAAAAATTGTCACATCATATCCCATCTTGGCCAGGTCGGTGGCGCATGCTATCCCTGCCGG
Organism: Bacteroidales bacterium; assembly: GCA_028707695.1. Taxonomy (GTDB): domain Bacteria; phylum Bacteroidota; class Bacteroidia; order Bacteroidales; family UBA932; genus Bact-08. Next base: position 106,847 of record JAQWAL010000002.1, read on the forward strand.
CCCGCTTCCAATAACAGCCACCTTGAATCCGTTGGACGGCTCCTTGGAAGTAAACCTGACCCCATGTTCACGGCTCCAGTCTGCCACAAAACGCTCCAGTTTCCCAATTGCAACCGGCTCATTTTTCACACCCAATATACAAGCTCCCTCACATTGAGACTCTTGGGGACAAACCCTGCCACAAACAGCAGGCAACGAACTATCCATTGCAATAATCCTTGCTGCTTCTTCAAAATTACCCTTTTCAACTTCGTGCAGGAATTGAGGAATCTGTATGTTCACAGGGCAATTCACAATGCATTTGGGATTCTTGCAATCCAGGCATCTGGATGCCTCCAACATTGCCTCCTGTTCGTTGTATCCATAACAAACCTCCTGGAAATTGCCAATTCTGGCTACAGGGTCCTGTTCCCTTACCGGAACCCTTGGTATCTTGTTTTTCATAATTATTACAATTTAATTGCCTAGTCCAATTTTACATTTGTGATCGGCCTCTGCCTCAATACTCTTGTACATACCCTGACGTCTCATTGCTTCGTCAAAATCCACTTTGTATGCATCAAACTCAGGACCATCCACACAGGCAAACTTCACCTGGTCCCCAACCGAAACCCTGCAAGCCCCGCACATTCCTGTCCCATCCACCATAAGGGTATTCAAACTCACTATCAATGGCAAGTTGTACTCCTTGGCAGAAAGGGTAACAAACTTCATCATTATCATAGGACCTATGGCAACAGCCTGGTCATACTCCTCACCTTTGTCCAGCAGCTCTTTGAGCATCTGTGTCACCAACCCTTTCCTGCCATAAGAACCGTCATCCGTACAAATGTAAAGGTTATCACACACAGCCCCCATCTCCTCTTCAAAGATTACCATATCCTTGGTTTTGGCCCCGATTATCACATCAATCTTCGCACCCATGGAGTGGAGGTATTTCACTTGTGGATATACCGGAGCTGTGCCAAGCCCTCCGGCCACAAACAAAAACCGTTTTGCACCAAGCTCCTCCCTGGACATATGGATGAATTCCGATGGTTGGCCAAGGGGTCCTGCAAAATCTGTGAAAGAGTCACCCTCTTCCATGTTGCATATCCTTCTGCTGGAGGCACCCACAACCTGGGTTACAATTGTTACGGTTCCTTTTTCGGAGTTATAATCACAAATGGTCAAAGGGATACGCTCTCCCTTTTCATGGACCCTTACTATTAGGAATTGTCCCGGTTTGGCAGATTTCGCCATCCTGGGCGCATCCACATCCATCAAAGCAATGGCCGGGGTAAGGAATTTTTTCCTGACAATCTTGTACATATGGTTTTTTTGAAGAATTAAAGAAACAAAGTTAAGAAAAATTACAACCTGTCAAATTCATATCCCAGCTCCTTCAACCTGCCAATAATCACATCCAGATTGTTGTAAAGTTTATCTATACGGCTGTTTTCAGTTCCTGGATGGATAAGTATGAACGCTCCGCCCAATCCCTCCTTTTGTTCAAATCCAAACAAAGCATCCATAAGTTGCTGCGAACTTTTGTAATTTCTCATGTCCGGAGTTGTATAATCGGCAGGTGTGGCTGTACCCGGTGTGTAATTGAAGGTTACCAGCCCCAAACGGGACACCAGTTCCACCGACTCTTTATTGTACCATTCGTATGGAGGAATAAACCATTTGGCATCCTTTGGATAAACACCAAACTTTTCCAGTTCCCTGTAATTCTCCTTGACATCATTTATCAAACTATCCGGTGAGAGCAACGATTTGTCCCTGTTGTCCCAAGGAGCATACAAAACATGCCTGTCAGAATGGGCACCTACATAATGCCCCTCCTTGATGATTTTACCGGTAATCTTGCGATGTTGCATCATACGCAGGAAATTACCGGTAAAAAAGAAGGATCCTTTTATCCTGTTTTTCTTAAGAACCTTTAGAACCTTGGCGCCACCCTCAAACATGGAATCGGCAGTAAACACCAAGTATACTGTTTTTTTTGAAGGGTCTTTGCGAATAACCGCCCCCCACTCATCGGCAACTACTTTTTTTTTTCGCGCAGTTTTTTGCCTTCAGCTTCCATAACGGCAAAATAATAGCTTAGCCCGGCAGTTCCGTCCATCGTAGGTTCATTCGAAGAGTAATCTCCAATATCGTCATGGTAAACAGCTTTACCATTATTGAAAAGCGCATACTCATCGGGCTTTGTCAAAGATTTGCCGGCCCTCTCCAAAAAGAGTTCCCTCTCTATAGGTCCATCCACAAGCCCCCCGTAGGTAAGGTCGCCATTATGCACAGTATAAGAAGAATGCGGATACATCGGATAATCACCGCCCTCAGGAAAACCTACAATCATGGAGGTACCCCACGGATTTGTCCCGAACAGCCAATCACGCAGAGCCATCTCCATCTCAAGGTAAGTGTTGTCACCGGAGGCTTTCCTGTAGAGGTGTGCTTGTGTTATTGCTGCAGATACCAGGTTGTTTGAACACCACAGGAAGGGAATACCGTAAATGAACGGATCGTTGCCTGCCCTTTGTTTTAAATGTTCCAATCCATCCCTCATGAAACCAAGGTACTTGTCACGGGTAGCTTTGTCAGATGACATAGCCAAATAGTAGTGTCCAAGGTTTATGAAAGGGTAAAACTGGTAATGGCGACCCCTGCCAAGCTCCATCCAAGGAGTGACCGGTTCCAGTTGGCCCCAGTAATCGGCACGCACCCTCCAGTCGGCATCTTTTGAATAATAATAATGGGTTGCAGCAGCAAGTTCAACATCGTCTACATAAGTATCCTCTTCATAAAAATAAGGTGATACAAGACAAGCAGTTTGAGTGTTTCCGGGTTTCTCAACAGCAAATTCAAATGCCTGTAAAGATTTCTCATGCATCTGCTTTGCAAATCCGGGGTCCTTTTCCTTGAAGATCTCAGCGCCCAACGCAAAGCTGGAAGAGAATTTGCCGGCAGTAGAGGCCACTCCGGTGGTACGGTTTATATGTTTGCCCAATCCCTGAGGCCTGCCTGTGACAAAATAGACCGGGCGTCCTGTTCCGGGACCCCATCCATAATCCACTTTGTCATTTTGAGGCAAACGGAATCCGGCATGGTCACGGTCGTCCGCAATCTGGTTGAACATAACCTTGTCTTCGGGGTTCATCTTCATAAGCCAGTCAAGCCCCCACCTGATCTCATCCAGTATGTCCGGAATACCATTGGCTCCAGGCCTTCCCGCAGCATCAAACTTATCCTTGAAAACAGATTTGTCCTGAAGCTGCTCCCAGGCAAACATCATATGGTAAACAGTTGTTGCAGAGGTTGTCTGATATTGAAGGTAGTCAGTAGCATCATGCCAGCCTCCACGTACATCAATCTTTTCGCCGGTACGGGCAGGATGGTCCACTATATAACCATCATGCTGGTGGCACAACTCACCGGTATAAGGGTTGTCGCCACATCTCTGTTGGCGCATATACTCCAGTAAAAAATCTGCAAGACCATCATATGCATCTGCAGCAATTTTAAACACAGGAGATTTGATTCCGTTGGATTCTATGTAATAACCACCCTCTTTCTCAATAGAAGAGATGTCCATACGATAAGCTTTTTCCATTCCCCACTCTTTTGCAGAGACCTCTTTCCCCTCACCCTCAAAAACAAGTTTGTCACTCAAAGCATCAAATACCATAAAGTTCCCATCTGCCCCCTTGTCCAGGGAAATCATCACTGCCACCTTTATGTCATTTGGCAAATAACCAGCCTGGTTTATCCTGATCCAACTCTGCTGTGTTTGTGAGTATGCCAATGATAATGTGGTAATGGCAACCAATAACGTCAATAACCTTTTCATCTCTAATATTTAATTGTTGTCAATAATTTATCTGTATCCCCTCTTCAAAAGGGGCTGTTTGTCATAACTAAAAAGAGTATGCAACACAGGATCGGAAAGAACCTCTGGATATGAATACTCCACCCCGTCAACCAATACTTTATTTTTCACCATCCTTGTGCCATGGCTGTAGTCCACATAAGAATCAATATGGACATTGGTTTCCGGCTGAATCGGTTTTCCGTCCGGCTTGTGCCACCCATATATTATGACATGGTGGGTCCTGGTGCTGTCAGCCAGTTTTGACGATATCACAATATCTTTTTTAACTCCGGCAATGAATGTCCCGGGTACCCTGCCGGCAGCTTTCATCTGTGCCTGTATAACCTTGGAATGTTCATATAAAAGATCTGCAGATTCATTCCTCCTGCCCCTTGGAATATAATTGAATGGTTCCAGTTTTAGCTCAGCCGCACAGTATATCATATCCACTATTTTTGGAGTCGGCAACCACGCGCCCGACATTTCGCATATCTCTTCAGAAGCCATGGGTGTCAACGGGAGTGTATAATAATCACCGGAATTACCTATAGCCAAATAATCCGGAGAGACAAAAAACACCACCTCCCTCTTTTTCCCATGGGCATCTTCCTGCACTGTTCCAATCTCTGCCCACTCTGTTAAAAACGATGGGTAATTTCCTTTGGCAAACTCTTCTATTGCCAACTTTTCCATTTGCTGACGGGAAAGCTCCCTTGTCCTTTCATGAAAAAAGGAACCACCTCCGGACTCCTGGGAAAAGAGGAGTCCAAAAGTGGTTGCCATTATCAGCGTACAGATGATTCTACATGACATCCGTCTCATTCACGTTTCATTTTTTTCCTTCCGTTGTTTTTCCTTTTCCTTTCTCTACATCCTTCTTCACCTCAACAGCAGGGTATCCAAGTTTGTCAAGCGCTTTTACCAGTGTCTCCTTGTTTGTCTTGTCTGTACGGTACAGGAACCAGATGGTTTGCTTTTCCAGGTCAATTTTCATATCCTTCACACCTTTTTCGTAAGGCAGTTTGGATTCCAGTTTCTTTTGGCAACTAGGGCAATCAATAGGTACAGAAAACAGTACCTCCGACTCTTTTGAATCTTTTTTATCCTGGGCACTGGCACTTCCCGAAAACATGAGAAGGGCAGATAATAAAGCGATTGAAATTAATTGAATGGTTTTCATAATAATCTTTGTTTGGTAAAAATATAAAAAGTTAATTAATAGCAGAAATTATTTCCACAGGGTATACCTTAACCCTGCATAAAATTTTCGTCCTATCAAAGGCCCCCACACTACAGATGCATTGAAATCCTGGGAAAAAGGGTTCTCATGATTGAGTATTGCATGCTCCTGCCTGTAATTTGTAAGGTTCTCGACCCCTACGTAAACATCTATGTCCCTGAATTTCTTTGTAACCTGGCCATAGAACATACCGTAGACAGGAGAAAACCGTCCCATACCGGCAAAATCCGGAATACGAGCAGGGCCGTTCAACTGAGCGGTAAAATCGAATGTCCATATATTCATCCTGGTGGCATACTGGATATTGAATACACCTTTGTATCGGCTAGTCAAAGGTTTCTCAACCAATCCTTGTCCTTTGAGTGTTACTTTGGCATCTGTATACCTGAAAGTTGCAAGCATGGTCAGCCTTTCTGCCGGCTCCATATTGAAATCAACTTGGTAAGTATTGGTATATGACTTACCATCCAGGTTGTATACAGAGATTTTCCCAAGGTCATACTCTTGGTCGACAATTACCTGGCTATTGAAGTCAGACCTGAAATAATCGAAACTCAACGAAGCATCTTCAAATCCAAGTTTGAAATAGCCGGTAAGATTTGCCCCGTATGTCCATGCATCTTCAATATCCAGATTGCTCCAGGACTCTATCCTCCTTCCGGTCGATAGCATCCCCAGGTTGTCGGGTATAACATTTGCAGAGCGGAATCCCCTGCCGGCCAAAGCCCTGAATATAAGTTTCGGGTCAAACGCATATTTTACATTTATCCTGGGAGCTGGCAACCATCCATGCATGTTGTTATAATCTGCCCTCATACCTGCAACAACAGAGACTTTTTCTCCCTGGGTGTAGGTATATTCACCGTAAAACCCTACTGCATTCTCTTCCCTTCCGGGAAATTGGTCGTAGTAAGAGCCTATATGGTAATCCTTCAAGTGCTCGTCAATATTGTCCGAATGGAGGTTCACCCCAAAGGAATACCAGTGGTTTTCCCTAACCATATTCTGGTAAATGACATTAAGGAACACAGAATTTTGGGTTGCATTGTATCCCTTCAATCCAAAATAGGAATCCAGGTTGTGGTAAGAGTAATCTGCAACCGTGGCAATGTTTTGAGAGTTATCTGCATTCAAAGGTATACCAACCTTCAGGTAACCATTGAAGCCTTTGTTTTTGATATTGGAACCCCACACATCCGTGCTTCCCTCCAAATCTTTGTCAAAATCAATCTGTCCGGCAAGCCTGTCATCGCTCAGGGCTTTGAACCCGAACCTAACCTGAGCTCCATTCTCTGCCATATACAACCATCTGTTGGAGAGGTTGAACTGCATAGATTTTGGTTCGTCCCTGAAACCATCGTGATTCCCGTCGTGCTCAGCCGGATCTTGAGAGAAATGTGCCATTGTCACTGTGCTCCATTTGTTGTTCAACTGCAACGAAGAGGCAATGTTTGCCTCGGTCCTCAGGACATCACTCAAAAACAGGTTCACAAAGAGAGGCTGTTCTGCAGTAGGTTTGCGATGTTCAAGGTTTATTTGTCCGGAAATAGCTTCCAAGCCGTTTATGACAGAAGAGGGTCCTTTTGCAATCTGGATACTCTCCAACCATTGACCCGGTACATAAGACAATCCGAATGGTGCTGCAATACCCCTCATCACAGGACGGTTCTCGTCCAGCATTTGGGTATAGATGCCGGAAAGTCCCAATAAACGGATTTGCCGGGCTCCCGTGATTGCATCTGCATACCCCACGGTAACACTTGCTGAGTTTTCAAAGCTCTCGGCAAGATTGCAGCAGGCCATTTTGCAGAGTCCTGCAGCAGATATGACCTCGGTTTTCACAGGTGTGAGTTTTGATATATAATTCCCCTGTTGCCTGGTTACAACCCTTGCAGCTTGCAGCTCTGCCCCTTCGGAAATAAGGAACTCAACTGTCTGTTGGTTGGGCTCTACAACTACTGTATCTTGTGTATGTCCCACAAAAGTTGCAACCAGCGAAAGTTTTCCGCTGTTTTGCCTGTCAAAGGAGAACCTGCCCTGGTCGTTTGACTCAACCACCGTTTGCTTCTCAATCCAATATACCGAAGCATAAGGCATTGGCTCTATCTCTCCGTTTGGTTTCTTTACCTTAACAACACCCGAGAGTGTTTGGGATTGCAAACTTACGGCAGATAAAAGGGAAAGGGCAATAAATATGATAATTCTGGAAAATTTCATTATTGATAGATTATAGTTAAACATAAAAAACAGTCAACCCACCAACCATAGGTCGGTTGAATATTCAAATATGCCTGACTACAATCTCCACTGCGAAATAACCGGAAGCAGAGGCATCTGCAAAAGCGGTGGTCCATGATAGGCATCCCGCACATCCAGGTTAGATATGATTTTGTCTCCGGACAAGCATGCCATTAGATAGGGTTGAACATCAATTGTTTTCACATCCGGTGACAGCTCAACGGCAACGGTGTTACTCTCTGCATCAACATCCAAATGGTAAATATGGGTATCGCAACAACTTTCATCATGGTTGTTTGCCTGGCACCCCTCGGAATTGCAAGAGCAATGGTCATGGATTTCGCTGCAATTCTTGTCACTGTTGATCAAAAGAAGGTCCTTGGTACCTTTGTGGTTGCATTCATGTATCCCGAAACCTGTTGAGGCCAGCATGTAGGCAACCGACAGGATGAACGAAACAACTATTCTTGCAACATTTTTCATATATGCAAATATAAAACTTATTTAGGAATATTTGCCAAACAAGTACCTCAAAGGAGAGACAACCCTTTTGAGCAATGATATATCTTGTGTTATAATCTCTGCAATACCATGCATTTCCTGACCTAGTTCCAATTGGTGGGAATAGGTGGTCCTGACCACAGAGGGGAAATCCAAAGTGACTATATAAACCTTTTGACCTCCCACATTTGCAGGTATAGGAGAGACAGACTTCACAACCGTCTCTATAACCCCATATTCCATATAGGGATAACTATCCAGTTTTATATTCACCTTTTGGCCGGAAGCCACTTTGCCTGCACCCGCCAAAGGAATGAAGATTTTGGCTGTGACAATCTCCTTTTCTTGCGGAAGGATCGTAAATACGGTTTCACCTGCCAATACATTTTGGTTCTCCTGCCAATAACTGGTAAAAACCACAGATCCGTCATCCGGGGCAACCAACAGGTAACTCTCTTCCCAAGCCTTTATGGCTGCCGTCAAAATGGCCAAGTCAGAATCACATGCCCGTTCCATCCTGGTCCTGGACTCTTCTTTGTCCATCTCTACCTTTAGCAACTCTTGGTTGGCTTGCAGCAACTCCCCTTTGACCCTCACAATCTCTTCCCTTGCACTCTCCATTTGTGCGGTTGCCTGCAACATCACCTCCTCTGCCCTGTCCATCTCCTGTTGTGAAATTGCCCTCTCGGCAAAAAGCCCACGCTCCCTTTCCACCTGTTTCGTTGCCAGGTTGTACCTTCCGGCAGCTATCTCCTCCCTTTTTTTTGCAAGCAACAGTTGATCCTGTTTCACATCTATCTCCTGCTTTAGGGACAAGGCCATTTTTCCATGAAAATCCAGCTCAAGGAAAGTGAGATACTCATTGTTGCTTTTGACAAAATTGGAATATGCCCCCTGCATCTCTCCCAAAGAGAGGGTATCTTGCAACATCATACTCTTCAAGGAAAAACTCTCCAGCATACCAGACATCACAAGGTAGTCCTCAAATTCTGCGGTATTTTCCAACAACGCTATCGCATCTCCCTTTTGGACTACAGAGTTGTTCTCCTTGAAAACCCTTTCCAGCCTGCCCGTTTTTTTTGCAACCACACTTATTGGCATGTTTCGGGAACTCAAAACCACTGGTGCTTTGATAATATCGGGATACTTCATTATGGCAGACAATGTCAGGAACAAAACCACAATCCCCAGGAACATGACACTCCCCGACCTCACCAACCATGCGGGGGGGCGGGACAAGATATCATTGACTTCATCAGAGCGTACTTCGTACTTCCTTCCTTTAGACATACAGCTGGTTCTTTACCAATTCATAATACACATTTGCATTTGCCACCAGCTCCTTATGCGTACCTTGCTCTACAATCATACCTCTGTCCAGTACAATTATATTGTCGGCATTCTTGACGGTACTAAGGCGGTGCGCAACAACAACAACAGTTTTGCCTTCGAAAAATTGGTCCAGGTTCTTCATTATTTCCCGTTCATTCTTAGCATCCAGAGCGTTGGTGGCCTCGTCAAATATTATGAATTCAGGGTCCTTGTAAACGGCCCTTGCTATAAGTATCCTCTGTTTTTGCCCCTGGCTAAGGCCAAGTCCTTCCTGACCTATTTTCGTATTGTACGCCAAAGGTAACGATTCTATGAAATCTTTTATACAAGCAGTCTCAACAGCCTTGTAAAGTTTTTCCATATCTATGTGTTCTGTACCAGGAGCAATATTCCTGGCTATGGTGTCAGAAAAGATATACCCATCCTGCATCACCACACCGCATTTTCCCCTCCAGGCACTCATGCTCATGGAGTCGAAAGGCATCTCTCCATATCTCAGCTCCCCGGCTGTAGGCTTGTAAAACCCAAGCAACAGCTTCACCAGGGTGGTCTTTCCGCTCCCGCTCATACCCACTATTGCAGTTATTTTCTTTGGAGAAACAGTCATGTTCAGTTTTTTAAGGACCAATGGAGACCCGGCCCCTTCGTAACGGAAAGAGAGGTCTTCCAAAAGGATAGGTTTGCAGGCAGGAATTTCATGTACCAGTGAGTTTCCTGGTCTCTCCTCATCCTCTTTGTCATGCACCTCTGCCAACCTTTCCAAACTTATCTTTGCATCCTGCGAGCTCCTGATAAACCCGACTATCCCTGCAAGCGGAGCATTTAGTTGTCCTATTATATATTGCACAGAGAGCATCATTCCCAAAGTAAGTTCCCCGTTCAAAACCGCATTTGCTGCCAATACGGTTATCAAAATATTTTTGATTTGGTTGATCAATGTCGCTCCGGCATCCTGATACTGGCCCAAAGACAAACTCTTTATATTCAGTTTGAACAACCTGGCCTGTATATGCTCCCATTCCCATCTTTTCTGATTCTCGCAACTGGTCAGTTTGATCTCCTGCATTCCTGCTATCAGCTGGATGATTGAACTTTGGTTTGCAGCGTTTTGGGTGAAAGTACGATTGTCAATCTCCCTTCTTTTTTTCATGAACAGCAGAACCCAGCCCACGTAAAAAGCAGAGGTAGCAATAAAGACAGAAAAGACCAGCAGGTTGTAATAGAGCAACACGGCTCCGAATATCACAATGTTTACCATGGAAAAAAGGACAGACAAAGAAGAGCCGGTAAGGAAAGATTGTATCCTTTTATGGTCTCCTATCCTTTGCAGAAGGTCCCCAGTATTACGGCTGTCAAAAAAACCTACCGGAAGCCTCATCAGCTTACCCAAAAAATCCGATATCAAAGAGATGTTTATCCTTGTCCCAAGGTGCAACAATATCCACCCCCTTACAAAATCCACCGAAGCTGCACTCAAAGAGAGCATTAGTTGGGCTGCCAGCACCAGCCATATAAATCCTATATCCCTGGTTCCTATTCCAATATCCACTATACTCTGTGTGAGGAACGGAAACAGAAGCTGTATCAAGCTACCGGCAACAAGACCGGCAACCAATTGTGTCATGAGCCTTTTGTGAGGTTTCAAATAGGAGAGCAAGAAAGGGATTCCTCTCCTGGAGATACTATCCTCCTCTGCCTCATAAAATTTTGGTGTAGGTTCCAAAAAAAGAGCAATGCCTCTCCCTTCTCCTCCCGATACTGTGCTGAACCAGGATTTACAAAATTCCGCAACCCCAAGTTTGACCTTGCCAGTTGCAGGGTCGGCAATATATATTTTCCTATCTGCACCTTTACCTTTTACATTGTAGAGTACCACAAAATGGTTTTGGTTCCAGTGGACAATTGCAGGCAAGTTTGCTTTGCAGAGTTCTTCAAAGGAGAGACGTGCTCCCAAAGACCTTAAACCTATGCTTTCTGCGGCTTTGCTAATCCCCAGCAAATTCACACCCAGCTTTCCCTTTTCGCTGCGTTCCCTTAAATTTTCCAGGCTAAAATGTTTCCCATGGTGCATTGCAACCATCCGCAAAGCTGCCGGACCGCAGTCGGTAGCATCTATCTGGGCAAAATATCTAAATCTTTTCAAAAATATCCCTCTTTAAAAAAATGTAAACCACACCTGTAAACATAATGGAAATCATGTTTATTTTTTAATTAAATATCTGTTTTTGAGCTTCTTATGAGCTTTCTACCGAATTCCTTTGAGGGTTCCCTTAGGGTTGTACCTCCTCATCATCTACCTCTTCTTCTATAATAAAATACCAAACATTCCCGTATTTGTCGGTAATTTCAACTACTCTGTCACCACCTACTACATTGACCATCTCTTGGTCGTTCAATTTTTCAAATGTTGTTTCCATAACTGCAAATTTTGAATTGTGATTAATGTTGTTGTTGTTTTGCATTACAAATAAATTAATAATATTTCGTAGATTTGTACATGTAATGCTCAAGGAATGCTCACAAATTGCTCAAAATGATCAACCGCGCACTAACCCTCACATCCGTCGCTATCTTCTTTTTGCTGGCACTCCAGGGTGTCTGGCTATTCAGGCTCATTGACAATGAAATGAATAGGTTTTCTGCAATTGCCCAAACAGCCCTTGAGCAATCCTTGAGGAATGAGCTTGACTGGAGGCTCAGAAGCATCAACAAAGGCAAAGATTTTAGATTAATTTTATCAAATAAATCTACCCGGCAAGATTTTTCCGGTTCAAACAACCCAGTAAAGGTAGATATCAAGGAAAATCAAGAGGTGGTAACCAACGTTTCATTCCAAGAAATATTACAAGAAGCATACAAAAAAGACTTCCCTCTTAACCTGGACACACTGGCCTCTTTTTTCCGGAAAGAGATGGATAGCCTTGGAAAAGGGACAGCATTCCAACTTATATACCTCTCCCCCGACACCACAAGGCAAACACCATTGTTAAATCAAGAGAGGGTCTTTTCGCTTTTCCACCCCACATTCGACAAAGAGATGCCCCTTACAGTTTCCCGGGACCTGGTTGTCAAGGCCCATATATACTACCCTGCAAGTGTGTTCAAAGGTGACCTTCTTGTAATATTGATACTTTCCATGGCCATTACCATATTCATTCTCTTTTCAATTGTGGTGCAAACCCGCATGCTCTACAAACAGGTATCACTTGCCAAGGTAAAGGAGAACATAACCCACTTCCTCACCCACGAACTGCGCTCCCCTTTGCAATCTTCCATAACCAACCTAGAGGTTGGGGAAATGGCTACAGGAGAAAACTCTGCCTATTTCCTTTCAAAGGCAAAGGAGCAGCTGTACTTCCTCAACTCCCTAATAGAGAACATCCTTAACATAAACAAATTCGAGAAAAGGCAATCTCCTTTGGAAAGGGTGGCTTTCCACCCAATGGAAGCAATTGAGCCACACATAGCCAGGCACTCTTTGGAAAAGGCAAAACAATGTCTCATCAGGGCAAACCTGGTGGATGATATTAACGAAATCTTCGGGGACAAACTTCATATCACAAATGCAACCGGCAACCTTATTGACAATGCCGTCAAATATTCAGGGGAGAGTGTGGAGATAACTGTCACTGTCAAAAGCGAAGGAAAGTACAATATCATCAGTGTCAAGGACAACGGAATAGGTATTCCCAAGGAAGAGCAGTCAAAGGTGTTTGAAAAGTTCTACCGCATTGGTAAAAAGGAGTACTCCCAAAAAGGGAAAGGTTTCGGACTTGGCCTTACCTATGTGATGTGGGTGGTCAAGGCCCATAAAGGCAAAATAGAACTCAAAAGCGAAGTTGGAAAGGGGAGTGAATTCTTCATGTATTTTAAAAAAACCTGACAATGGCACAAAAGATTCTGATTGCAGATGACGAACTGAATTTTGGATATGCTATGTCCGAATTCCTCAAAATGACCGGGTACGATGTTACCTTTGTCAACGATGGCAAAAGTGCTTTGGAAAAATACCAGCAAATCCGTCCAGACCTCATGCTTTTTGACGTGAACATGCCGGAGATCAGCGGTTTCGAACTTGCCACCATAATCAGGGCCACAGATAAGAACACCCCTATTATCTTCATAACTTCAATAAGCGACGATGTGAGCGTGGCAAACGGTTTCGAAATCGGTTGCAACGATTACCTCAAAAAACCATTCGGTCTCAAGGAGCTCCAGATAAGGGTACAGAAAAGTTTGCTGATCTCTGCCAAACAGTGTGAATTGTATACTCTTGGCACCATTACCTACTCTCCCGAAGTAAGAACACTCTACAACCAGGATGGCTCCTCCACAGCTTTGTCAGAGAATGAAAACCTTCTTTTGGAAATGTTCTGCAGGAACTTCAACCAAACTTGCAAAAACTCAGATATTGTGGCACGAGTATGGGGCGAGAAAGAGATTGACCCTAAACGCACACTGGAAGCTACCACATCCAACCTCAGGAAAAAACTTACCGGCTCTACATTGGTCATAGAGAGTGTAAGGGGAGTGGGATACCGTTTGAGGAAAAAATAATCCTATTTCCTGGAAAAGAGCACCGGCATAAACAATACTATCCCCAGGATGGAGAAGACCAATCCTCCCATGGTCCCCACTGCAAAGGAAAACCAGAAAACCTCATTTGGCCCGTCGGTCAAAAAGGGAGTAAGTCCCAACACTGTAGATACCACTGTCAAAACAATAGGAATTATCTTGTGGTTGTATGCCTTTATGTACAATTTCACATTATCCATCCCTTTTCCGGCATCCTCTGCCATTATGTTGTATTGGTTCAGCACATAAATACCGGCATTCACAGAGATTCCGCTCAACATTATCAAAGCAGCAAACCCTCCTTGGTCAAAACGGTATCCGGTCAGGTAAAATGTAAGGAACAACCCTATGAATGAGAATGGTATCAAAAGCAAAATGGTCAAAGGCTGCAAAAGGGATTCAAACAATATAGCACAAATCAGGTAGATTATTGCCACAATCACAAATAGCAGGAAAAAGGTTTTTTGTGTGGAAAAATCCCAGGAATGCCTTTGCACCCCTGCCTTGAACCCGACCGGCAAAACCTCTTTGTTAAGCCGATCTATCTCCCTCTCCATAACCCTTCTTGCAAGTTCATAAGAACCAATGAAATCATAAGCCACATTAAGCAGGTACTGCTGGTTCCTTTTGAATATATCGTTTCCCGATTTTCTCATGTCAATATTCCCTATGTCAGAAAACTTCACTTTGCGGCCACCCAAATCCAGGTATTCATTCCTGAGGTTCCAAATATCAAATGTACCCTTCTCATCGGACAAAACATTTGCCCTTACATACTCCTCACCCTCCATCTTTACCATAGCACTTCCGGATGAAGAGAGCTTCCGGTTCAAAGCACCATAGACAAGGGCCGGATCAATATCCAGCATTGCCATCCTCTCTTTGTCAAAATCTATGAAATATTCATTCCTTCCCCCACGCGACCCCCAATAAGAGGCCCCTGAAATATACGGTTCCTTTACCCTTTGGTTGGTCAATAGGGATTGGGCAGATTCCATACCGTAGCCATAAAGCATGTCGTAATTGTATCCTGTAAGTTCAATCCGGTTGTTGCCCCCACCCATGGAGCCAACATTGTTGTTGAAATATTGGTCGTCTATACCCGTCACACGCCAGTTTGCACCACCAAAATCTATTGCTTTGGATATGACCTCGTTTTTGAGCATCAACGGGAATCCTGTATTTTCCACCTCTTTCAGGAACCTGACCCTTATAGATGCATTGCTGTAAGAACTTATATTGGTGTAAAACATCTCAATCTGGGGAAACTGCGACAGGTAGTTCTCCATGAACTTAACAATTTCGTTAAGCTGCTCCACTGTGCAACCATCTGGCATGGAAGCTCCTATACTAAGTTCCGGACGTGCAGGGTCACGGTAAAAGCCACCCGACAAACCAGTCCCCTTTTCAAACAACCTTAATGTGCCACCCAAGAGAGGTTCCACATGTTTTTTAAGTTTGTTCTGGTAAAAATTGGAGCCAATTGTTTTGTTGTAGATCTCATTGAAAGAGCCACCCTCCTTCTCATCCAGTTTTGCAGGCAATTTGTGCACGGGGAGCCCGAACCCCAGGATGATGATCAATACAAAGACCCATTTGTAACGCCTCCCGAACACAATGAACTTTTGGTACCTTCCATTGAATTTGACAATCTTCCTTGCCCTGGAAATGGATTGGGCATTACTTACCCCCTTTATCGGGAACTTGTCTATAAGTGCAGGGATGAACAACAAAGCAATTGCCATGGAAACCATCAAATTCACAATGATTACGGCAGCAAACTCCATCAACATGTTCTTCTCCTGGTCCGGAAGCAGGAAAACAACCGTCAATGCCCCTATTGTGGTTAAAAGCGCTGCCAAAATTGCTATGAAGGCTTTCCTGTCTTTGTAGTATCCGTAATGGGATATCATTATTATTGAAGTATCAATAACTATTCCCAGGGAAACAGTTATCCCCGCCAGTGAATAGATATGGATTTCCAGGTTGAAAATATAATAGAAAATAAAGGCAATCAATATATTTGCCAACAGGGTCACACTAATGATTGCCAAATAACGGAGGCTCCTGCTCACAGCAAAAACAAATGCAAGCAATATCAAAAGAGACAAAATTGTACGGCGAAGTATCTTGTCAATCTCCCCCTTTATCTCCTTGGACTGGTCCTCGACAACAAAAGCCGAAAAATCTGCAGGGAAATTATGGCTCAGCTGTTGCATCGTAGATTTTACAGAAGCAATCAACTCCAGGTTGTTCACACCTTTTTCGGGAATTATGTACAGGTTGATTGTATTAAGCCCGTTTATACGGCTGTAACGCTGAGGCTTCTCCTCTTTGAGCTCTACATTTGCTATATCACCTATCCTGACAATACGGCCATTCACATTCTTAACAGGAACCTGCTCCAAATCAAGGTCACCTGCGTTGCTCCTTACCACAATCGCCTTTCCCTCCCGGTTACCCAGTATGGTTTCCCTGCCGTTGTTTGTGTTGATAGCAGAAGAGATATCAGAGGCAGAGATTCCAAGGTTTCCAATATACTCGGTATTATACTCAATTTCGTATACATAAGAGGTAAAACCACTCATCCTGGCATCCCTCAGGCCTGGTATAAGGGAGAGCTCCTTTACAATCTTATCTTCTGTGTACTCCTTTATTTTTATAGAAGAGAGGGACGAATTGATTGTATAAACCAATACGGGGCTGTTTTCATCTTCGGAATAACTCCCCGTTGCAGAAGATATGGAGGGGAAAGAGACCCCTTCCGGCAATTTTGGATAAATACGCCTCAATACAGAAGAGAGCTCAAACCTTACGGCATCCATGTCTGTGCCCGGTTTAAATGAAACATTCACAAATCCGGAATTTTTGGATGATGTGGATGAAACCTCCCTGACTCCCTTCAAAGTAGAGACGATACCCTCCAGTTTGGATGTAACTTCGGCTTCAATCACCCTTGCAGAGGCCCCGCTCCATGAAAATGACACAGACAGGTTGCTGCCCTTTTCCGTTGGTTTGTACTGCAAACTCAACAGCGGGGCAACCCCGGCCCCCACAACAACCAGCACCACAAACACAAGTATCACCGAAAAAGAAGGAAGTCTCATTTTTCTCTCCATTTATAAATATTGTAATACAAAAGCGGTATGAAAAACACACTCACAATGGTACCTACTATCATACCACCTATAAGTGCCAATGAAAGAGGATATTGTAAATCAGAACCCATATCTCCGCCGGCAAGGAAAGGCGCAATTGCCAAAATGGTTGTCAAACTGGTCATGATTATTGGTTTAAGCCTCCTTGCACCACCGGTCAGTATTGCCCTCAAAAGGGAGTGCCCCTCCCTCCTGAGACGGTTTATTGTGTCCACCTTCAAAATGGAGTCATTTATTATGATACCACTCATTACAACAATACCAATAAGGGACATAAGGTTGAGTCCGGAACCAAACACCCACAAAAAAAGCATTGCCCCCAAAATGTCAACAAGTACTTCTGACAAAATTATAAAAGGCTGTACTAGCGATTCAAACTGGGCAGCCAATATGAAAAAGAGCAGCAGCAATGCCACGGAAAGAATTACCAACAACTCCTTTACCAGCTCTTTGTTGGCAAAATAACTTCCGGAATAGACCACATCAAAAACCCCCTCTTCCTTGGCCAGTGAACTCACGGCAGCCATGACCCTCTCCACATCCCTGTTGTCCGGGTCCATCTGCAAAGGATAATAATCACCCTCCACACCAGACACAATGCTTTTGAAATCACGCACCCTGCTCTCACTGACAAGCAGGTCCACAGGAATCTCCACTCCCTCCCGGTTTGTCACATACAACCCGTATACACCGGCTCCGTTGCTACCCTCCTCTCCCATTTTCACAGGAATAGAGTAGGTGCCGTGGTTTATGGACAAGAGCTTGTTCTCTTTTGCAGAGTTCATCAAAGCCCCGTGAATAACAGAATGATCCACATTGTACAAAGAGAGCATCTCTGGTTTGGTCAACAACATTATCTGCTCTTGCCACAAAACAGGTTCTATATACAAATCCGGTATTTCCAATTTAACCTTGTCCAGGAACAAGTTAAGTTTATCAGGATCGGGAGGTTTGTTATCCTTTGACAACAGTTTGGCTGTCAGTTTATGTTGGTTGTCAGAAAAAATTATATTGAAAATGTTGTCAGACAAAGCAAAACCGTAAGTGGCTTCGGGATACAACTCCTTTATGGCTGCAGAAACAACCTC
Organism: Bacteroidales bacterium; assembly: GCA_028707695.1. Lineage (GTDB taxonomy): Bacteria > Bacteroidota > Bacteroidia > Bacteroidales > UBA932 > Bact-08. The sequence continues at coordinate 124,835 of JAQWAL010000002.1, forward strand.
TTCTATCAAAGAAACATCGTCCGGAGAATTCCCTCTGATATAAACCATTGCCTCAGATGCCGTCAAATCGGGAGTATGGGAGAGGATAAACTGCTGGTTGGCAACATACGAAGTCCTGTGCTCTATCCTCTCAAGGGCTCCTGACAATACCCTCTCAACCCGGGAATCGTTCTCTTCCGGAGTAATAGGCAAATTCCAGTCTATGTGCAAAATGGTATCATCCCTTGTGACCGGAGGCAATTTGGATTTATCAATTGTATTGTACAAGAAATACAGGGCTGGCACAGATAGCAGGAACATGGCCCAAACCAACTTCTGGTGCCTGAACACCCATTTGAGACCCTTTTCGTAGATTTTTTCGTAGTCCACGGGATGCAGCTTCTCCAGGTATTTGTTATTGACGGGACCTCCGCTTTTTTTGTAAAAAAGATAGTAGTATACAGGTATCACCAACACTGCAACAAAAAGTGAAGAGAAAAGGCCGATTGTAACTGCCATTGCCTGGTCATAAAAAAGAGATCCGGCAATACCACTAAGGAATATCAACGGTACAAACACAGAACAAGTGGTCAGGACAGAGCTCAGCATAGGGGCAAAAACCTCTGCAACACCTTTTGTTACAGACTCCCTCAAAGCAAGCCCACGCTCCTTGAGCTGGGTAATGTTATCGATTACTATAATTGAATTGTCTACCATCATACCAATACCCAGGATCAATCCGGACAACGATATTATGTTTATGGATATCCCCACTACAAAGAAAAACAAAAGGGAAACAATCAAAGAGAGAGGTATGGTAATGGTAACCAGCAATGGAGAACGGAAATCCTTAAGGAACAGGAAAATCACAAGGCAAGCCAAAATAGCTCCAATCAAAATATTATCCCTCAGGTTAGAAATGGAATAATCCAGCAGCTGGGTCTGGTCCCTTGTGATAACAAAATCAATTTGTGGATACTCATTGTTGAATTGCCCTACCAGCTCCTCCAAAGACTCTTTCAAATGAGCCATCTGGGCATCCGATTGTTTTATGACAGCCATGCTCACTGCAGGTTTGCCGTCGGAGCGGGCAAGTCCTTTGATTGATGCAGGTCTTTCAGAAACCTTTGCCAGCTCCTTGAATTTGAACACCCGTCCATTCACATTCAGGTTTATCTGCTCAATATCCTCTTTGGTCCTGATTTCAGAAATAAACCTGATATCCCACTGGTAATGCCCATCCTTGATGGATATGTTTCCTAGGGTCTGGTTGTTGCTGTTTATTGCAGAGGTCAGCATCTGGTCAGTCACACCAATAGCCCTGTTTTTATCGCTATAGGGTAATATCAAAATCTCAGGCAGCAATAACCCGCTCACATCCACAAGTGCCACTTGTGGCACCTGCTCTATCCTCTTGGCTATCACATCAGATGCAAACCTGCTTAGCTCCATGAATTGAGAAACATCACCGGAGCTTGTTGTCATGTTCACAAAAAACGAAGGAATATCCGTAGCACTGGCCTTAACTACCTTAGGTCTCTCTATCTCCCTTGGCAGGGAACCGGTAGCCTTGTCAATCTTCTCGTTGACATCTATGAACAGGTAGTCAATGTCGGCACCATGTTCAAACTCCAGGTATATCACACCCGAATTGTTACTTGCCTCACTTGTCAGCTCATTCAAAGAAGAGACCTGCCTCAACTGGTTCTTGAGGGACCTGAGTATGGAGTTGTCAATTTCCCTGGCAGAGTATCCTGGAGCACTAACCTGCACTGTTATCCTTGGGATATCCACCTCCGGCATCAATGATACCGGAAGCATCCCGATTGCAACAAAGCCCAGCACAACAACGGCAATGATAGACATTGTCACAGCAATAGGCCTTTCAATCAGTTTACCAATCATGCTATTTGTTTTTGATTACAACATTGGAACCATCCGCCAAATTGAGGTTGCCCGAAGTAATTATGATATCCCCCACATCCATTTGGGCATTCTTCTCTTTGTTGGCAACAACTGCATGGCTGTCTGTATTTGTCATCAAAACCTCCACATATGTCCACATTGCCTTGTTTGTGTTTTGGTCCAGACGGAACAAAACATCAAAATTATCCCTCATCACAACTGCTCCCTTAGGTACCACCAAATGTCCTTTGAGTATGTTTTGGGCAACAACCTTCACATTCATGCCCTCAAGCAATTTACCGCTTGTATTAGCAACCCTTGCCATCACTTTTATCTGCCCTTTATCATCGACCAAAGGATTTATTTGGGTAACACTTCCTTGGTAAAAAACATCCGGATCGCTGAAAGAAGAGATTTTCACAGGGCTTCCTGTTTTGATAAAGGACAACTCCGATTCCAACAACGAAAACTCCACTTCAAAACCGGAATCATCTATCAGTGTGCAAAAAGGGGAAGATGCCGATTCATACTCCCTTCCTTTGATATCTGCAACCTTACCCCCGAAAGGAGCTTTCAGGTTGGTGTTCTCCAACTCTTCCAAAGCACTGTTGTAATCGTGCAGCACTTGGTTGTATCCCGACTGGATTTTTATAACCTTCAACATATCAGAGGGCACATCAGAAGTATCCCGTCCGTATCCGTAACTTATCAGTTTGTCTGCAAAGTCCAGCTCTGCTTTCTCCCTCCTCTCCTTTGCCTGTTGCAACTTTTTGTTTGCCTCGTAATTGTCAAGTTGTGCAATAATATCACCCTGCTTTACATAAGAGCCATTTACAACAGGGATCCTCTTTATTATCCCGTTTGTCCTGAAAGCAAGGTCACTTTTCTTGAGTGCCCTCAACTTACCATTTGTTATAATCTCCCTTTTGAAATCAGAGAGCTTAAGTACCATGGTGTCAACAAAATTGTTTTCAGAGCTGAAAGAGGCCCTTGCAGCTTCACTCTCTTCGGTATCTACCTGTTTACCGGAACAGGAGAACAATACAAAAGCAACGATCGAGAAATAAATTAATCTAGGCATAATGATTTTAATTATCTGTTAGAAGGTCAAAGTCCACATCTATCTCTTGTTTTTCAAGATAGTCATACAAACTTAATTTTCTTATGGTATAGTAGTTTTTCCAATAATTCCCTATGTCCGCCACATACCTGGAGGCAGCACTTTTCATGTCATTTTGGGCTGTATTCAATTCAATAACTGTTATTGAACCGTTTTTAAACCGTTCATTTGCAATCTCAAAAGACAATTTAGCAATTGAATCTGCCTGTAGTGAAATGTTGCACTGTTCATTCAGTTTATTGAATTGCATTACCTTTATCAGCACATCCTGTTTGTACTGGGTCATAGATTGTTCTACCTGCGCCTTGACCACCTCTTCCCTGGATTTTGCAAGTTTCACATTCCCTTTTCCCATCCCCCAATCCAAAATTGGCAATGACAGGCTCAATCCTATAACCTCCTGGTCCATAGGATTGGAATATGCAATTGATAAGTTTTTCCCTCTCTGGTTCAATCCAAAGTTTGCAAAGAAATTGGCCTGCAGACCTGTAGTGGATTTAGCCTGTGCAACAGACTGTTCTGCATTTAAAACCAACAACTCGTTTTGAAGCGCATAGGATGAATTCTTGATTGACCGGTTGTAGACATCCTGGTACAACAGGTTCAGTTCTGGTGTAGATTCAGGCAAAATCAACTCAATGTCTGTGTTTTCGTTAAAACCAAGGTAGGTCCTCAAATTGAGTTTTGCCAGCTCAAGGTCCAGCTCCCTGTCCCCAATTTCCAGCCTGGAATTTACAAGCCTCAAGTTCAAAGAGAGCACATCGTTCCTGGAAATGGTCCCTATCTTGTACCTCTCTTTGGCTATCTCCAACGACAATTCTGTGTTTTCCACATTCTTCAATGCCATGTCCAGCTCTATTTGCGCAGAGAGCACGGCAAAGAATAGGGTTACCGCATTCAGGTTTATCTCTTCCAGCCGCTCCATATACTCCCTTTTGGCCTTTTCATAACTAAGCGGCTCTATTGTTTTTTCCCATTTGAGGGAGTTGTATGCCTTGATTGGTTGGCTGTAATTGATCTTCACAGGTTGTGAGTTGTAGGTTACAGGATTTTGGGAGGAAAACTGGTCCAGCCTGTTAAGGCTTGTGATCAGGGACAACCTCCCGCCTGTGAGAGCAACCTCTTGGTCTACCGACAATGTAAGGCTATTGTTCATATTGTTGTTTACCACATAGTTGTATTCACCTGTCTCACTGTTTTGCAAAGCACTTATAGACCGGTTGTATTGTCCAAGGGATGCACCCAGGTTGAGGGACGGAAGCAATTTAGCCTTGTATGACCGGAATTGCCAATAATTTGCAAGGAAATTGTGTTTTGCAATCAAAGCTGACTGCGATTGTTCCCTTGCAGTCTCCACAACATCATCCAGGGTCATGGATAACTTGTACAGATTTTGTCCGTACAATCCATTTTGAAAAAAAAACAAAAAAGTAATTGTCAAAACAAAACATGGGAAAAACTTTCGGGTTGTATCCATATCACTATTTTTTTAAATCCACTACAATCATGACCGGGTTGTCATCTTCTCCCAGCCTGGAGGCAATTTCAGAGAGATTTTTGCTTGCATTGCCCTGCAATGCTGCATCGATTATCTTGTAAGCTTGTTTGTAAGCTATCAAATTACCTTCAGAAGAGATTGCCGTTGGCCAAAAAGGCACCCCACCTTCCAAATCATCCAAAAACCCTTTCTTTCCCTCTTGCGGCCTTGCCAACGGTTTCAAAGATCCACTCTTTTTCTCCAGCAAGGCATATGTGTATGTATCATAGGATGTGGTCTCTTTCCCATCAGCAGAAACCTTTTCGGATTGGTACAATTCTGGGGCATTTTTTCCGGCATTGAATGCAAACAAGACAAATTGGTCTGTTTCAAAAAAAGGTGGCTGTAAAGTAACATACCCCCTCTCTTGTGACGGAACAAAATTATCTATATCATCCTTGTTTGCAGCATATTTTCCTTGATCAAAAACAAAAGCATCAGATAGTGTGCCATATTGGTCCAGGGAAAAAATGGTATCCCTGTCCGGATAATACAACCTTGCACTGTTTTGGAATTTGGACACGAAAAAAGGAGTAAGAGTTATTGAGATAGCTGCAATTTGACCATTGTTGCGGGAAATCCTCATAGCATTTTCCTGCTCCCTCGAATCCTGGCTGATTACATTGAGTGAGTCATCACAAACGAAATAGTAATTCATAACAATCGGAGAATCCTCCTTGAATGTGAAATTGTATGCAGTCACAAGGGTATTGTCTCCCAACTTGGTGTAATCCCAATAAGTCATCCTCTCCTCTTGGCAGTTTATCTCATCTTTTTTAATAAAATTCCCATGTTCGTCATATAAGAAAAAAACCCCGTCATTGCTCAGGACCGAGATCTTACCCCCCTCTTCAGGAGAAAAGGCAGCAATATCCACATACTCTTCCGGTCCTCTCCCTGTACGGTTCAAAGAGCTTAGAAACTTGCCGTTGCCATCGAACACTTTGATTGATCCGGTGTTGTCAGAGACATATATTTTCCCGTGTTCATATTTCACATGCCTGATCTCGCCAAGCATAGATTTCTGATTTGTTTCCAACGGTATGTACTTGACACTTTTTGCAATATCACTTAGTTTCATTACCTGTCCCGGCATAACGGCATCCTCTGCCCTGATTATGAGTGTTCCGGTGACTCCGGTTTCCTTTGTTGTGCAAGAAAAAGCTACAACCAAAGATATGGATAGAAGCATCATTATCCTGATAAAATAAGTATCCATTTTCATGCCATAAATATATAAAAATAATTGCATTGTGCTATTTTAAAGTCACAAGCACTGCCACCGGATTATCGTCAAAGGCAACTCTGGCGGCAATTTCCGTGAATTTTGAATCTCCAGGATTGGTATCAAGGAATTTCTCTATCATTGATGTGTTTACCAATGATACTGCATATTTGCCATCTCCGGATATATAAGAGGGAATAAACGGAGGGCCTCCTGCCAGGTCGTCATTGAAGCCATACCAGCCTTTCAACGGTTGCTTCATAAAGATGAACTCCCCCCCGGTTTTGTCATAAATACCATAAGTATTTGTATGTTTCCGAACATGGGCTTTGCCTGTTCCGTCATAAAGGGTATCTGTATAGGATTCGTATGCATAATCGTTCAGCAACCAAGCCATCAACAGGTGGTTTTTCCACTCCTTGTACTCTTTGGGCAACAGGGAAATGAATTTACCTTTTCCATACCCTTGCAAAACCTCTGGTTTTTCTTTTAATGGAGGTATCGATCCGTGATTTATGGCAAAGCAAGGTACAAATTCATGATTTGCATTCATGGTGTATATTGTATCAGCATAAGGTGAATAGAGTCGTACAAGACCGGCTCCTTCAAAGATGAACGGATATGGATTTGAGACAATGGAAGGCAAATTGATCCTTTCACCCTCTTTTGTGACAACAATAATATCCCCGCCATCTCTTCCCCTTTCATCAAAGCTGTATGCAGGAGGCATCTGGGATACCACCCTGCCGTGACCATCTGTAACCATTGCCCAATAATTGACTCTTTGTCCAGAAGATTGCGGGGCAGCAGAGAGAAAGAAACCGTTGTCCAAAACCGTGGTAGTTCCTAATTTGATTGAATCTGGGAATTCTATTACCGATTCATGTAAGAACACTCCGGTGCTGTCATAGATATATAGAGTAATATTGTCACGGGAAAAAACATCCACAACAATATTTCCACTGTTTTCATCTACTTTCATGGAGTTTGAAAACATATACTCACCCGGGCCACGTCCAGATTTGTCAAATGACCAAAGATATGCACCATCCTTGGAAAATACTTTGAAATCTCTTAGTCCCACATAGAATTTACCCCTTTCATAAACAACACTGGTTAAACTCCGGAGAACGGAATTTTTTGTTGTTTCCAAAGGTATATACTGTATATCCAAGGCTATTTCACTTAAATCCACAATCCTTGCATTTCCAAGGGCAGATTCAATGTCAAGCACAGGAACAACACTAACATCATTTTTATTTGTGTCACTACAAGATACCACAAAAATCAAAACCAAAAACACAAAAAGATTGTGCAGGGCCCGGAGGAATCTGGACACGGGGATAACAGGAGTGCAATGCATGATATAATAATTTAAAGGTTCTTCCTTTATGCAAAAAGCGCCCACATCCCAACGGCCAAATCCATGTAATCTGCTGTAAAAGCATCGTACAGCGCTCAGATTGAGCATTCAAATATTAAGCCAAATATCTTACAAAACCAATTTTTTATTGAAATTTGAAATATTTACTTAAATTTGGAATAACATTTAAACATATTCAAAATGAAGAATTTTCTTAAAATTGTCTTAGGTACTTTTGTGGGATCAATAATTGCCTTGGCAATCGGATTTTTCCTGTTGCTTGGTATTGTTGGCTCCATGGCCAGCTTGTCGGAAACCAAACCAGTGGTTCCCAAGTCTGCCATTTTAAGCATTGATTTTGGCACACGCATCTCCGAACAATATGTAGATGACCCTTTTTCTTCGATAAACCCACTCCAGGGAACATCCGGAAAAACACAGGGTATCTACCAAGTAATAAGGAGCATAGACAACGCCGCAAATGACCCGGCCATCAAGTTCATATACATGAACCTTACCAACCTCAATTCGGGAATAACCCATACAGAGGAGATAAGAAGTGCTCTTGAAAGATTCAGGATTAGTGGCAAACCTGTTATTGCATATGCCGATAACTTCTCCCAGCCCGCATACTACCTGGCAACAGTTGCAGATAAAATCTATCTTAGCCCAACAGGAATGCTACAGCTTACCGGGGTTAGCATCAGTACCATTTTCTTCAAAGATTTGCTTGACAAACTTGGAGTGGAGGTACAACTGGTACGCCACGGGAAGTTCAAAGCTGCGGCAGAACAGTTCATAAGTAACAAAATGAGCCCGGAAAACAGGGAACAACTGCAGGCCTATGTAGATGCTGTCTGGAACACTTGGGTATCACAAATATCCTCTGCACGTGAAATCCCTGTGGAAACAATCAACTCTTTGGCAGACAACCTCTCTTTGTCAACTGCCCAAGATGCCTTGGAAGCCGGACTTGCAGACGAACTCCTGTACAAAGACCAGCTGACTGAAAAGCTTGTGTCTCTTTTTGGGGTAGAAGATGAGAAAGAGCTCAAGATGATATCCAGCACAAATTATGACAAAGCTACTTTCAAGATTGACTTCAAGGAGAAAAACAAAGTGGCTATCATTTATGCAAACGGCGATATTGTCATGGGTAAATCTGATAATGTCATTGCTTCAGATTCATTTGTAGAACATATTTCCAAGGTTAGGAAAGACAGTACTATAAAGGCTGTTGTTTTCCGAGTGAACTCCCCAGGTGGCTCTGCCCAGAGTTCCGATATAATCGAACGGGAACTGGAGTTGCTGATGGAAAACAAACCGGTAATTGTGAGTATGGGAGATTACGCAGCATCCGGCGGCTACTGGATATCTGCAAAAGCAAACAAAATATTCACAAACAACACAACCTTGACAGGATCAATAGGAGTCTTCAGTATGGTTCCCAATTTCCAAAAGGCCATGGACAAACACCTTTCGGTTAAGGCAGAATCGGTAAACTCCAACAGGTACAGTGACCTAATGTCTGGTTACAGGCCACTCGAAGGTGCAGAGAATGAATTCCTCAGGAGTGCTGTAGAAAAAATATACACAGACTTCATCAACCTGGTTTCCCAAGGCAGAGGCATGACCCCGGAGGAGGTAGACCAAATTGCACAAGGTCGTGTGTGGGCCGGAAAGGATGCCCTGGAAATAGGGCTGGCAGACCAAAAGGGCGGATTGTACGAAGCATTGTCCTATGCGGCATCGATGGCAAACCTGGAAAGCTACAGGGTTGTTGAGTATCCGGTACAAAAAAACGCAATCGACAGATTGATGGAGATGCTTTCCGAGACATCAATAGCTGCAGGTAACATTGCCAACCCACAGGAAATGATAGCAAATGCATACAAATACATTTTAAATGAGCGTGGCATAAGCCATATGGCACGGTTGCCATACAATATCTCATTCAATTAATATAAAAACCCGGCCAAAACCGGGTTTTTTATTTGATGTCAATCCTTAGTAAAGAGAGTGTAGAAGAGGATACCTTAAAGCGGTCATCTACCCTGTAACCCGGGACAGCTATTATCTTTCCTCCCGACAAAACCACCAAAGTATTCGTTTTTGTCACTTTGTCCAGCTTCATATCTGTCAAAAAATCACTTAATTTTTTGAACCCCTTCATTCCCAATGGCATGAACTTGTCACCTTGTTGCCATACACGTATTTCCAAAGGATATGAAATTAGTCCTTCATCAAGGAATATCTCCGGTTCCGGAAAACCAAAATTCCCAATGGCAAACAGGTCCCCAACCATAGCATCGTCTCTCTTTCTGAATTTTGAATAGTTGAACACCTTGGTTTTGGTCAACTTGTGAAAAGTCAATTCTCTGCCGGAATGTTGTAAACTCTCATTTTTCCCTACTGACAGCCCATCAATGACCAACATTTTGGTCTGGGCATATATATCATCTGTTTGTCCCTTGTTTTGAGAGTGCAAACTCTCACTACCGGAGTTTGCACTCCCTTTGGGATAAAGCAAAAGCCACTCCCTGTCTTTTATAAGCAGATGACTATCTGAGTGAAATTCTTTTCCTGGCTGCCCATCCAGCAAACATGTGATTTGCCTTACCTGCTCATAATTGAACCCGTAATCATCCAGTATGGCATACAACCAATAATCCGGTCTCTTTTGTTCAAGCAATCTCTCAATCGAAATCCTGTTCGATTCCAAATCCAACAAGTACTCTTTCTTCTGAGGCAAAATCTCTTCGAGTATATCCACAGCAGCCTGAACATTGGCCATATCCTTCTCTACTGTATTCAAAAAAGATTGGTTTATCATCTCGAATTCAGGAAAAACCATATTACGCAAACGATTCCTTGAATAATGACTCTGTGCATTTGTACTGTCCTCCCTGAAAGGAATATCATGCAACTTCACATATTCTGCAATTTCCCTGCGGGTTATTGTAAGCAAGGGCCGGATGATGTAACCATTCTTTTTTCGGATACCGGTAAGCCCCTGCAAACCTGTTCCTCTTAAGATATTGAGAAAAAAAGTCTCTACCGAATCGTTCAGGTTATGGGCTATGGCCAGGTAATCGAATCCATGCTCTTTTATCAACGAATCAAACCAATCGTACCTCAAATCCCTTGCAGCCATTTGTGTGGAAATCCCGTTGTCATTTGCATATGAATGAGTGTCAAAAGTGGTTGAATAACATTCTATCCCCTTTGAACCGGCCCATTTTTTTACCAATTCCTGGTCACCATCACTCTCCTCTCCCCTCAACGCAAAATTCACTGTTGCAATAGCGTAATTTGAGTAATAGATATCAGAAAACAATTGTGCCATACACATGGAGTCAATACCGCCGCTGACTGCCACCAAAATCTTTGGGTTATCCACAGACGAAGGATGCATCCCACCAATTTGGATGAGCTCGCACAGTGAATCCTTGAATTTAGATAACATTATTTTTTAAAATCCCCTATTGTATATGAAAAACCTATAGATAAAATCTCCTTGAACTGTATCCTTGGAGCTAAATTGCCATCTGTATCTGCAATCAGTATTTCGTCGTCATATATCAAGTTGGTCCTGAGGCTTGCAGAGAAGTATTTGTTTATTTTGGAGTCTATGAAAAGATCCCAGTAGACCTTTATGTTTGTTGGAATTCCCAAATAATCCGAAAAAAGGTTCAAAGTAGAATTTATTGTCAATTTTGGGTTTATCTTGTGTTTGTAATCCACTTTCAACTGGGCTCCCAGCTCAATTTTGGCAGCCTGGTCAATTTTGTTCCCATACTTTGTCCTAAGCTCCTGCTTTTCTACTATAACAAGGTTTCCGGTCAATGGAGAGAAGTTTATGGAGAGCGGTTTCACAGGCTTGTAATCCATACCAATACCCAACGAAAAGTAAGCAGGTGCAAAAGGTGACGATACCAGCACAGGCTCCTTGTTTGCAGGGTAAGAGAAACCATTTGTCATCTGTGTCCTGAAGTTAAAGGTAGCTGCAGCATAAAAATTATTGATTGCCTTGTAACCCAATTTACTGTCAAAAATAAACTTGTCATCACTTTTTTTATACCTGTCTCCAAAGGATTGGATAAAACCATAGGCAACCTGAAGCCTGTTCTCCCAATACATGTCGTCCAGAACCTCATAATTACGGTACATGTTTATATGAGCATTAAGAGCTATGTTATCATACCCTCCGGATGCCCAATTGGACAATGCAAGTTGCGAAAAACCAAGTTGAAGCAGTGTTCCTCCTGTCCATTTGCTAGGTTCAGGTTCCGGTGGTGCGAATTGGGGAATCTCCACCTTGGATGCTATTATCAGGCTCATCTCATGCCCAACTCCCATTTTCATCCCCTCTTTGAGATCTCCTGCCGCTTTTTCCTGGGAGTAACCAGAAATTGTCAACAATAAAAACGCAAAAACACAAAACTTCTTGATCATTTTCCTTAAACCAGTTAAAATTTCAAAATTCAAATTAGCCTTGAAGCACATCATCGGAGTTGTACTTGTATCCCATACGTTTGCCTGTCTGGAGTTTGGCACTTTCAATCTTGTCGTTTATCTGCTCTACACTTGCAACTTTCACCAAATCAAACGGAGGAACCAGTAAATCGAAGGAGAGGGTATACATGATGGCAGATTCCACTATCTGGACCAGCTCTTCCCTTCCCAGTTTTTTTTGCCCGAAAGATCCCACAACATTATCTTTTTGCCTTTTGCCCTCTGCCAAAAAACATTTGTCTTTGTTTATGAATATCCTTGCAACCAGATATCCCAAGTCTTCCGGTCTGTTGTATTTAAGGGAATCAGATAAAAAGTTGTATATGCTGATTATACCACAATAACCGTTGGATGGATCATCCTTCACATAACCACTCTTCCACACAGGATGGTCTCGGTCAAAAATGAAAACATCTGAGTGCATACTGAATATCAACACATCATCTGCAAACTTTAGCTCTGCCTCGAATTTCCCCCTGTCCCTGTATTGCAAACTAACTTTGCGGTCACTGTTTTCCAAAAGGTCATTCAAATCATTGCTCATTTCGTTCAGGACCTCCTTGAACTGATTGAAAACCTCAAGTGTCTGGTTATATACCTGAAGTTTTATTTTTGATTTGTTGTTGAACCCGGCCAATATCTCTTTTTGCCGGGAAGGTAAGTCAGATGCCATATCTAAAAATTTTATGTTGGAACAGCTGTAAATTTAAATAAAAAAAATCAATAAGCCCTAGCAAAGATGACCCTTCGCGAAGAAGGGTTGCCACTGTAAATGCATTTGCCCTCTTCTATACCGGAATCATCCAAAGGAATACAACGTATTGTTGCCTTTGTCTCTTCCTTGATTTTCTGCTCGGTCTCTGAAGTTCCGTCCCAATGGCACAATAAAAATCCACCCTCCTCTATCTTTTGCTTGAAGGTTTGGTAATCATTTACCTCAATTGTGCTCTTTTCCCTGAACTCCAATGCCTTGTTGTAAATATTATCTTGAATGTCATCTAATAAAGAGACAATATACTCCTCTATACCTTCAAAACCACGGAACTCTTTTGTCAGATTATCCCTTCTGGCAATTTCCACGGTCCCTTTCTCCAGATCCCTGGGACCCATTGCAATCCTGACTGGGACCCCTTTCAACTCCCACTCCGCAAACTTGAAACCAGACCTTAGGTTGTCCCTGTCATCAATTTTCACAGACAACCCTTTGGCCTCCAAAGTACGTTTCAACTGGTCCATCTTTTCGAGGATCTTATTGTTTTCCTCTTCGTTTTTGAAAATCGGAACCATCACCACGTGTATAGGCGCCAATTTTGGAGGAAGCACCAACCCATTGTTATCACTATGGGCCATTATCAATGCACCCATCAACCGTGTTGAAACTCCCCACGAAGTTGCCCACACATAATCCAGCTTACCCTCTTTGTTTGCGAACTGCACATCAAAAGCTTTTGCAAAATTCTGCCCCAAAAAATGGGATGTGCCAGCCTGCAAAGCTTTGCCATCTTGCATCAACGCCTCAATACAAAGGGTATCCAAAGCACCGGCAAATCTTTCACTTTCTGTCTTGCGTCCTACAATCACAGGTAACGCCATGAACTCCCTTGCAAATTTCTCATACACCCTGACCATCCTTTCGGTCTCTTCAATGGCTTCTGCCTTTGTAGAATGGGCAGTATGACCCTCCTGCCAGAGAAACTCCGCAGTCCTCAGGAAAAGTCGTGTCCTCATCTCCCACCTTACAACATTTGCCCATTGGTTGATAAGAAGTGGCAAATCACGGTAAGATTTTATCCAATTCTTGTATGTATTCCAGATTATTGTCTCAGAGGTTGGCCTTACAATCAACTCCTCTTCCAGTTTAGCATCCGGGTCCACCACAACACCAGGCCCATCGGGATTGGACATTAACCTATGATGGGTTACCACTGCACACTCTTTTGCAAATCCCTCGACATGTTCTGCCTCTTTACTTAAAAAAGATTTAGGAATGAACAATGGGAAATAGGCATTCACATGGCCGGTCTCTTTGAACATTTTGTCAAGCTGAGCCTGCATTTTTTCCCAAATTGCATATCCATAAGGTTTGATTACCATACATCCTCTAACTGCAGAGTTCTCTGCCAAATCTGCTTTAGTAACCAGGTTGTTGTACCATAGAGAATAATTTTCTTCTCTGTTGACAATTTCTTTTGCCATTTTTTTGTATTTTTGTTCAATTACAGTTTCTTATCAGTTCAATAATATTTAACATCAAACGATTTGGAACGATTTTTGTATCATTTATTATCAAAGGCACAAAAGTACAAAATTATTTAAAACACAGGAGGTGCATGATGAAAAACAAATCATTAATACTAATTTCACTGGGTATACTACTCAGCTCTTGTGCTACTACAAACAGATATGCATCAGCTACTTTCGAGGATGCCATATACCAGACACCAGGGGCAACCCAAACCGTTGTAGTTAACACAAATTTGGACAAGGAATTGGAGGCTCTGCGTGGCAAAACAAGGGAGTCCAACAGTGTAATCATTGATGGACGTGTGGTAGAGGGTGTCTATGCCGACCAAAACGGCAATGTGGATATTGATGCTTCCGAAGATAAAACCTACATAATCCTGAATCCTGGAGAGACATTCGAAGAGAGGCTCACCAAATTCGACAATCCCACCTATACCATAAATTTCACCTACGATGCATGGGATTTGTACAATCCTTGGATCTGGGACATATTCTACAACCCATATGGCAGCCTCTACTGGAGGAGCCGTTGGTATAGTGCGTGGTCACCTTACCGTTACTACAATTCATGGTATAGTTGGCACTCACCATGGTTCTCCCCATGGAATTCCTACTGGCATTCCTACAATTCATTTTACTGGGGGGCACCATATTATGGATATTACGATCCATGGTACCATTACAATAGTTACCATTGGGGTCATTATGCGCCATACTACCCATCATACGGCAACAAAGGCAGGGATCGTTTTTATGGAAGGAGGGTTTCTGAATCATCCTATGGTCAATCCGGCAACCGTGCCACCTCTTCGGGGTCATTAATCAGAAGGCAAAGTGTGAGAACCAGCCAGGTAAGGGGGGCTTCGACTCAAATTTCTTCAGAATCACTAAACGACAGGTATTCACAAAGCATATACAGGAGGGGAGACCGTAACCCTTCACAAACGACCAACAACCAAATAAGGGAGTCATACCAATCAACAAGGCGGTCATCAAGTGTCACGAGAGAATCAAATGGTGTTGTAAGGAGATCCTCCGGTGAAACCGGACGTACTTCAGGAGTTGTCAGGCAAACAAATGGTTCTGCCGGCAGGACTTCGGGGGTAACAAGAAGGTCAAGCGGGGTGGTAAACCGCACATCAGGAACTGTAAGGCAGTCTTCTGGAACAACAAGGCAACCTGCATCCCAATACAGGCAATCCACAACCCGTCAGAATTCCGGAAACACAAATTACAGGAGTTCTTCGTCCGGCTCACAAAGAGGCAGTATCCAACGAAGTGAATCATCTTCCAGGAGCACATATACTCCCCCTACCAGGTCTTCCAGCTATTCAAGGTCTTCTGGCTCTTCAAGTTCCGGCAGCTCTTCCAGGTCGGGAGGATCAAGCTCATCCTCATCGTCATCTTCATCCAGGTCCGGAAACAGTAGCTCCGGTTACAGAAGGTAAATATAAAATCCAATTATGAAACACCCATGACTAAAAATATTCGCCAAAGGGGATGAAAATATTTTAGGTTAATTTAGATTTGTATCGAACAAATCTAAATTAACATTAAATGGAAGAGGTATCCTTTCGTCAAGTTGTATC
>JAQWAL010000082.1 GCA_028707695.1 Bacteroidales bacterium
GCAAGGGGGCGCAACCTCTTTTTTTCCAATGATGTAGAAAAGGGCATTAAAGAGGCCCAAATGATCTTCATCTCTGTGAATACCCCCACCAAAACCTACGGACAAGGGAAGGGAATGGCGGCAGACCTCAAATACATAGAGCTATGTGCCAGGCAAATAGCCCAGGTGGCTACCGAGGGTAAGATTGTAGTAGAAAAATCCACTATACCTGTACGCACAGCCCAGACAATCAAACAGATCCTGGACAACTCAGGCAGCAACCTTCAGTTCCAGATCCTTTCCAACCCCGAGTTCCTTGCAGAGGGCACTGCAATACAAGACCTCATGAACCCCGACAGGGTGCTTATCGGTGGAGAAGAGAGCCCACAAGGGAAAATAGCAATTGAGGCACTTGCCTCCATTTATGCAAGGTGGATCCCTCAGGAGAGGATCATCAGGACCAACGTATGGAGCAGCGAGCTTTCCAAACTCACGGCAAACGCTTTCCTTGCCCAGAGGATCTCTTCCATAAATGCCATGAGTGCTATATGCGAAAAGACCGGGGCAAATGTAGACGAGGTGGCAAAGGCAATCGGCATGGACAGCCGCATAGGTTCCAAATTCCTCAAAACATCGGTTGGTTTTGGAGGTTCCTGTTTCCAAAAGGACCTGCTCAACCTTGTGTACATAAGCCGCACTTTGGGCTTGCCGGAGGTTGCAGACTACTGGGAGCAGGTGCTCAAGATAAACGATTACCAAAAGAACCGTTTCTCTTCCAATATAATCTCCACTCTTTTCAATACGGTATCGGGCAAAAAGATCACTTTCCTGGGGTGGGCATTCAAAAAAGAGACCAACGACACCCGTGAGAGTGCTGCAATATATGTGGCATGGAACCTTTTGCAGGACCAGGCAGATATACATATATATGACCCCAAGGTGCCTGCCTGCCAAATAATAAAGGACTTGAACATGGTTTCAGGGGGCAGTTTCACATGCCGTTGCAAAGAAAACGAATCCCGCATCTACTGTCCCAATCCCGGGCTTGGAACCATTACCGTCCACGACCAACCTTATGCCGCCACAGAAGATGCACACGCCATAGCTGTACTCACAGAGTGGGACTGTTTCAAGGACCTGGATTGGGAAAAGATTTACAAAGAGGTGAAAAAACCCGCCTTTTTGTTTGACGGGCGCAATCTGCTGGACCATAAAAAACTCAAAGCCATAGGTTTCAACACATATCAAATAGGGAAATAATTCTCTGCAATAAATTTCCTGATGCTCTCCTCCGTTTTCACTGCGGTCTCCGGAGTGACGGAGTAGAATTTGATTTTAGCCATGTATTTTTCGGGAGAGAGCGAGTTGATTTCAACTTTCAGGCTCTCTTCCTTTACTATCCATGGCAATTCGAGTGCCCTTTTCCTGATCTGCTGTTTTATTGCAGAGATCTCCTGGTTGGAGCCAAAGCCCAGTTCCAGTTCGTGCTCCACCCTCTTTTTATTGTTGGACGGCTTGGATATCACCTCACCGGATATCCTGCTGTAAGGAATCCTAACATAGTGTCCGTTTGCATCTGTAAGTTCCAAAGAGCGGTAGCCCGCCTTCCTTACGGTACCCCTTGCAAACGGAGTATCGATTTCCATTCCCGGTTCAAACCCATTTTCACTTTTCAACACTATCCCGGCTACAAAGTCCCTCAGGAAATACCATGCACAAATAAGTGCAACCACCAAAACCATGGCGTTTATCATTATCTGGTAAAAAGGGGTGTCGCCAAAAGCCAGTCCAATACTTTTCACTGCAAATACAACCCATATCCCGAATTCAATCACAGGGAATGCCCTCAATATTGTCCTTTTTGTCCTTTTGCCGGCAGGCAGTCCCGGCAGCCATTTGGAGGTGAACCTCAAAAAGAAAAACAGGAACAATGCTACTGCTGTTATCCAAATATAAACCATAATCGTCATTTATTTCAAACCAAATCCAGTGATTTCAATTTCTTAACCAAATGGGGTACAAGCATTGGGTTAAGGGAATATACCCCGGGGTATTTCTCTGTCAGTATGCCCTCTTGGTGCATTACCCTTACCTTGGCAGCAAGGTAGTTTTCATTTGTCATCAGCAAAGAGGCCAGCCTTGGTACCGAGAACCTCCTGTGCAGCACAAACTGCAATATTATCACAGCGTCATCTGCAGACAACATGCTCACAACCCTTCCGTCTGCCCCCACCGGTTTTTCCATTATCAAAGTATCCCCGGAGATATTCTTTATTGAACCCAGCCAAAGGTTGATTGCATACCCCGGGTTGCCGGCAGAGAGGTTGAAGATATGGTTGAAGAGCTTGGCGTAATCCCATCCAGACATTTGCTCCTGGGCTTTGTCATCCATTACAAACCTCAGCCCGCCTGCATTATGCCTTGCTATTATGAACTCTTTCAGCTGTTTTGCCGGGAAAGGCCTGCACTCTATCACATCAAAGGCCCATGAATTGAGCGATGTTATGGAGTCAATCAACTTCAGTGAATGTATGTTTGCATTGATTACAAACAGTATATCCCTACCATACAAACCAATCAGGTCAATCAGCCTCTCCACTACTGCAGTTCCCGACTCCCTTCTTTCCCACCACAACTCCAGGTCATGGATCACCACCACGCATTTGCTTTCCAGTCCAGGCAACAGGGTCTCCAGGCTGTCGCTCCCTTTATATTCCATGGGCAGCCCCTCTGTTTTCCTGACAGACTGGATGGCCTCGTACAAACTCTTTTCAAACAAAGCCACATTTGCACAACCTTCACGGGGAGCCCTTACAAAGAAGGTATCCTTAGAAGTGAAATGGGAGTTTGCAATATGCTTGCTAAGGCTGGATTTGCCGGACCTCCTTTCGCCCGTCACAATAAGCGCACCCCTTGAGCCATACATGAATTTCTCCACAGCAGCCTTACCCCTGGCAGACTCATGTTCCATCCCCGTCCAAAACTCCTGTCCAATACCCGAACGTCCGGTAAAAAGGTTCAGGTAGTAGAAAGGCAGATGCTCCAATACCCCTTTGTCGGGTGCAGAGAAACCTTTGGGATTGGCCTCTTGTTGTCCGGAAAGCCTTCCTGCCCATATCAGCCCCTCACTTTGCCTGTATTTGAGATTGGCAAAATATTCCCTTGTACGGTGGGACAAGCTCTTGGCAAAGGATTTTATCCTGGAAGTAATGCCTCTCCTTTGCGTCTCCTTGCCCAGTTTTTTAATTGCAGAGCTTTTCTTGATTATTGCTACAGAAGATAGCGGGTCAAATGCCCAGTAAACAGCACCCTCCAGGTTTTTGGAAACCGAGTCCAGGGCCTTGCCTATCTTGAGCCTTTCATTTTTCAACCCCTGCTTTATGTTGCTCACAAGCAATTGGTGCTTCTCTTTGCCGTCAACCTTTTCAGCCGCATCCTCGGCTTCATTTTCCAATGTAAAGTTTGCCAGCCGCACCAGATTCTTGAGGTTGTTCAGGGAATCGCCAAGCAACGTAGCCAGTTTGAAAGACTCCTT
>JAQWAL010000083.1 GCA_028707695.1 Bacteroidales bacterium
TTTGCCAATACAAATAATCTTCCCACGATTCATCTACAAAAATAAGCCTCATCATATTTCAATAATTTCTTTGGAAAATGATGTGTTTTGTTTAAGTTTTTCTATGGCTGAATCCAGTCTCTTTTCATTATTTTTTGATGAAAGTTCGTGTTGTGTGGCCTTTAGTGAATTATATTCTTCTAATGAAATAATTACTACGCCCACATCCTTACCTCTGTTAATTATAAGAGTGTCCAAATTCATTGTCACCTTATCAAGATATGACTTAATATCTTTTCTGAAATCCGATAATGTTGTAGTTAGCATAATAATCCTCCTTTTGAGCCCAATAATGTACATATTTATGTACAAATATAGGTACATTTATTATTGTTGCAAAATTTTCAATAATATATTCCGGTCCGTACTTTTCCAATGCCCTCTCTACAACTTTAAGAGAAATCCATTTCCAAACACCAATTATGCTTTTAATGAGCACTTTTTGAGTTGATCCACCATTAAATGAGAGGTTTTTGCTCAAAATAATGGAGGCCCTACTGGTTTCTTGATAGTGGAGAATGGCATGACTTGTGTTTTTTTACCTTCTTTTTCAAGTTGTTCCAACTTAATGAGATTGTATGAATACCTATTCCCAAAAACAATTGCAATAGCCTTACCTGTATTTTCTAAGATTACAACCCTTGCAGAAAAATCTTCCTCCATAAGTTCCTTTGATTTGTCATACGGGTAGGTTACTGTATAATAAACCTCGCCCTTAAGTATTCCAATTTCAAATTCTCCCTCATTTTTTACAACAGGAGTGAGGTACCCCCTGTTATACTCAGGTCCATACTTTTCCAATGCCCTGTCTGCAATCTTAATCAAAAGACTGTCCCTGACCCTTTCTGGTAGTTCCTTGAAATTTTGGGAGAAAAGAACATTCGTATTCATGCTAATATGCATAAATAAAATTATAAAAAACATTTTTTTCATAATTCTAACATTAAAGCTTCCTTTAATCATTTAGTTTGTCTTGATTCTCTTCAATCAACTTTATTTCCTTATCGAAATCTGATTCAAAGAGACGGTCTTGCATGATACGGAATTTTTCAAATTCGCTTTCGGCAAACTCTTTTGCCATTAGTGATGTAACTTTGCCTCTATCTTTTAAAATTTCACGGTCGGCAACCTCCAAGAACATATCCAGACGTTTTGCCCAATCTTCCATTGTCATGGGAATATTCCGTCGTGCTCTGTCTTCTGCCAAATCCAGAAAAGCGTTGACAATGCGTCCCAATGATTCCAGTTCAGTTTCGTTCAGGTAGTTTTTGGCAACGGAAACATCGGTTTTCACTATTTTTCCAACGGGAATTTTTTCCCACGAAGTCAAACCCATATGTTCTCTTTCGGCGTTGGCTCTTGACATAATAAGTTCGGCAGCAGTATGACCGTGTACAGCATAATGCAACTTGTTTTGGACTTTGGCGAAAAACTCATTTGTTATAACAGCATCTTTATTATAATCCAATGCCGTGGCATAAATATCAGTTATCTTTTGGTAGAAGCGGCGCTTGCTCAACCGAATTTCCCGAATCTCGGCAAGTAAATGTTCAAAATAATCTTCGTTAAGGAATGTCCCGTTTTCCATGCGTTTTTTATCGATGATATAACCACGGATAGCATAGTCACGCAAAACGGATGTCGCCCACTGACGAAACTGTGTTGCCCGTATGGAGTTGATACGATAGCCGACGGCAATAATCGCATCAAGATTATAGTGCTTGGTTTTGTAGGTTTTACCATCTGTTGCAGTTACCGAGAATTCCTCGGTAACTGAGCGTTCATCCAATTCGTTTTCTTTGAATATGTTTTTAAGATGCAACGATATATTGTCTGTCGAACAATCAAACAATTTAGCCATTAGTTTTTGGCTTAACCAAATCATTTCACCCTGTACACGCACTTCTATTCCGCCCTCTTTCGCCTGATTAGTAAAAATAAGAAATTCGGCAGTGCTATTACGGATTTGTAGAGGTTTAATTTTTCCCATAATGTAATTGCATTTTATTCAAACATATCTTTTGCAAATATTTTAAATTAATTGTGGAATATCATTCCCAATATTAATTTATTGTCCCTTCTTATTAATAACTCCATATAGTTCTTTTGCAATTACATATAATATTTCATCCACCATTAAATGAGAGGTTTTTGCTCAAAATAATGGAGGCCCTACCGGTTTCTTGATGGTGGTGAATGGCATTTTTTTCACTTTGAAACCCTCTTTCTCCATTTTCTCATACTTTTCAACATCATAGGCATAACCATTACCAAAAGTTATCCAAATTGTATTACCTGAATTTTCTAAGATTACAACCCTGGCAGAAAAATTCCTTTCCATAAGTTCCATTGATTTGTCATACGGGTAGGTTACTGTATAACAAACTTCACCTTTATGTGCTCCACTTTCAAATTCTCCCTCATTTTTTACAACAGGAGTGAGGTACCCCCTGTTATATTCAGGTCCATACTTTTCCAATGCCCTGTCTGCAATCTTAATCAAAAGACTGTCCCTGACCCTTTCTGGTAGTTCCTTGAAATTTTGGGAGAAAAGAACATTCGTATTCATGCTAATATGCATAAATAAAATTATAAAAAACATTTTTTTCATAATTAAAACATTGAGGAGTTATCCCAAATATATGAAAAATAAGCATATGAAAAAAATCAATCAACAACCGCCCAAACATTACCGGCAAAATCGGTGACGTATATGGTCCCATCGCACTTGACTATGTTGCTCAACACCGGCGCTCCCAAGTTCATGCGCCAGCGGAACACTCCGGTTTTTGCATCCAGGCTGTACAGGTAGCCATCATTCGCACCAAAGTAAACCACCCCTGCAGCTGCATCATAATAGGCACCACTCTCCACGGTCATCTGGAAATCCTTGGTATATGGCGCAGTATAAACCAACCCCGGATTGGTCTTGAAGTTCCACAACACTTTGTAACCATTGGTGCGGTCAAAGGCAACCACCCCCTTATCGGTAGTCCCCACTATCAGCAGGCTGTCGGTCACAACCGGTCTGGAATTATTATTGACTACAAAATCAATCCTATGCTTCACCAACTCCTCACCCGACACAGGATCTACCTCCATTATATGACCGGGGGAGACATAAAAGAAACTCCCCTTGTAGTATACCGGGGAATTATCTGCAATCCGGGTATCATCGTCACGTTTTTGCCACAACAACTCACCGGTGGCCGCATTATGGGCAAACCGCCCGGTCCAGTAGGCAGCAGTCAGCAAGACACCACTCTCCGGCTCTACAACAGGAGACGCCACGGTACAAACGCCACCCCTCCATGCAGAGTTTTTCCAAAGCAGGGAACCATCGGACACCTTCAATGCGCTCAAATAATGGCCATGACCCGCATAAACCACCCCGTCGTGAACGGTTACCCCCTGGGTATAAACAGGGTGCAGCTCCTTTTCCCTCAAAGCACGGCTCCACAACAA
>JAQWAL010000033.1:0-7663 GCA_028707695.1 Bacteroidales bacterium
ACGAACTTAACTACAATGCTGCCAACCTGCAGGCTATAGGTGCTGAGGTACCGGGAGCTAACATGGGTGATATCAATGGATGGAACGGTGCCGACGATGTTTGGACCATTCCTGTATGGTGGGATTCCGATCAACCATAAGTTTTTTAAGTATTGCTTGGTTTGCGAAAGGGTTGCCCGTGAGGGTAGCCCTTTTTTTTGGCGAAAGAAAATCGTACATTTGTTACAGTTACAATATTTTTAACATCTAAACATAGATATCATGTTCAACAAAGAGGTATATGCAGCCAGACGCAATGAGCTGGCAAAAAAGGTTAAGACCGGTTTGATACTTATATTGGGCAACACCGAATTAGGGATGAACTACATCTCCAACACCTACAGGTTCCGCCAGGATTCGACTTTTTTGTATTTTTTTGGAATAGACCAGCCCGATATGGCCGGTTTGATAGATGCAGGAACAGGAGAGGAGATAATTTTTGGCAATGATGTAAGTATTGATGACATAATATGGATGGGACCGCAACCGGCAATGGCAGAGAGAGCACAAAGGGTAGGTGTTTCCCGTGTAATGCCTTTTGATTCCCTGGAGTCTTATGTTGGCAACTATGCTGCAAAGGGAGCCAAAGTCCACTATTTGCCACCATACAGGAGCGACAACAGGGTATTGTTGCATAAAACCCTATCAATTGCTTTGGACAAGGTGAATGAAGGGGCATCCCCGGAGCTGATAAAAGCTGTGGTTTCCCTGAGGGAGATTAAAGACAAGTATGAGGTGGCAGAGATGGACAAAGCTGCAGATATTGGCTATATGATGCATTTCACGGCTATGAAAATGGCTAAGTTGGGCATGGTAGAGCAAGAACTTGTGGGTATCATGGAGGGTATAGCAATATCAAACGGCCATATGCCATCGTTTCCAATAATTCTGTCACAGAACGGGGAGACTCTGCATAACCATACACATCATCAAGTGCTCACCGACGGGAGGATTCTGGTAATTGATGCGGGGGCAGAGACAAACATGCATTATGCTTCGGATTTCACAAGGTCTTTGCCCTCCGGCGGAAAATTCACTCCGGTCCAAAGCGATATATATACCATAGTATCTACTGCAAATAACCTTGCCATAGACATGGTAAGGCCGGGAATCACCTACAGGGAAGTGCATTTGGCTGCTTCCAAAGTAATAGCCCAAGGGTTGATGAACCTGGGATTGATGAGGGGCAATGTGGATGAGGCAGTAGAGGCAGGGGCCCACGCTTTGTTCATGCCTCATGGTTTGGGGCACCAAATGGGATTGGATGTGCACGATATGGAAGATTTAGGCGAAAACAATGTTGGATATACCCAGACTTTTACCAGGGCCAGCCAGTTTGGATTGAAATCGTTGCGTATGGGTAAGGAGCTGAAGCCGGGACATGTCATTACTGTAGAGCCGGGCTGTTATTTTATACCGGCATTGATTAAAAAGTGGAAAAAAGAGGGGACAAACAAACAATTTATTAACTTTGACAAATTGGAACCTTTCTACAATTTCGGCGGTATCAGGCTTGAGGATGATGTGCTTGTGACGGATAATAAATGCAGGCTTCTGGGTGCAAAACGGCTCCCTATAACTGTAGCAGATGTAGAGAGGGAGATGAGTGGCAATTAATGCTATAAAAACTATATGAAAAACTTCAGTTTATCCGGCTATGCTTCCAAATTGGTTGCCATAGCCGTTTTTTCTTTTGTGCTGTTTTCCTGCTCTAAGGAAGATGTGCCACAACCCTCCAACGATAAGGCAGAATTGATCTCCTTTAACCTGAAAAGTGCAGAGAACCCGGGTCTGGAATATGAATTGCAGGCATTCAGGAACGGTAAGCTGTTCTATATTACTGTGCCCGACGGGATACCCCTTTCCGGACTGAAACCCCACCTTTTGGTATCTCCCGGTGCATCCATCAAGATAAACAACATTCCTGTCTCCGGTAATTTTCCTGTAGTGGACTTTACCAATGTTGTGAATGTAGATGTAACTTCTGGAACGGGTACCACAATCAAATACAAATTGCTGGCAAAGAATGGCAGGACCGATTTTGACAGATTGATGTACTCTTTCATGGCTCGCTACTCCATTCCCGGAATCTCATTTGCTGTGTCCAAGGACGAAGAGATTGTTTACAAAAGCGGGACTGGTTTTGCAATTGCAGAGACAGATGAGAAGACTACCCCTGGACATCTGTTTAGGCTGGCAAGTATTTCCAAGCAATTCACTTCTTTGTGTATAATGAAGTTGTACGAAGCAGGCAAATTGCAAATATCTGACAAGGTGTTTGGTGCAGGAGGTATATTGGCAGAGGAATTCTCTGATGTTACTATAACCCCTGCTGCGGCAAAGGTTACAGTAAGGCATTTGCTGGAACATACAAGCGGGTGGAAAAGTGATCCGGACCCGATGTTCACATCCAGTTTCAAAGGGCAGTCCCTAAACCAAAGGATCAGGTATGTTTTGGGCTCTGCACAATCGGAACCTGGCAGTGCCTACAGCTATTTCAATATGGGTTTTGGCATTTTGGGCAGGATAATTGAGAAACTTTCGGGCAAAGGTTATGAGGAGTATTTGAAAGAGGTGATGCTGGAGGCGGGTATAACAGATGTGCATGTAGGCAAGGACAGGGCAGGAAGAAGGCCCAACGAAGTTGTCTATTACTCACAGGATGGCACCAACGGTTACGGCAATGAGATGGATGTGATTGCTGCGGCAGGAGGAGTTATAGCTTCTTCTGAGCAGATGTTAAAATTACTTTTCCATATTGACGGACGAGATAAGGTTGCGGATATTATTACCCCCCAAACCAGGGAGATGATGTTGACCCCTTCTGAAGTATATAACAGGTATGCCCTGGGATGGAGGGCTAACCATTCATATTTCCCAAATAGTAACTACCATTCCGGCAATCTTGCCGGTACAGCTGTAATGTGGGTGATGGGACCGGGAGTCAATTGTGTTATACTTTGTAATTCAAGGTCTTATATCTCCGGATTTGACGATGAGTTGTTTGGTCTTATGAGGGATTTGTTCAATAAGGCCCAATCTACCAACTGGTAAAGCTCTGAGATTATCATTGCGGTTGCCCCCCATATTGTGTGGCCGTTTATTACATAACCGGGTGCATGTACCCATTCATAGGGGCCAGCCTGGACACGGCATCTTTGTGCCTGGGCAGGATCAAAAAGTCTCAGTGGTATTTGCATATACTCCGAAACCTCCCTTGGGTCAGGATCAAAATCCTTGATGCTCCTGTTTATTGCAAGTACCGGGTAAATTGTGAAATTGCTGGGGGGTACATAAAGTTTGGATAGTTGCCCTATTATCTCTATGTTCTCCATTTTAATCCCAAGCTCTTCATAGGCCTCCCTGCAGGCTGTAGCATTGTAATCTATGTCGCAATCTTCACATTTTCCCCCCGGAAATGCAATTTGTCCGGAATGGACTCCATGGTAGGTATTCCTTTTTATGAGTAAAACGCTCCAATCTAGCAGAGAATTAGCATCCACTGGGTCAATATTTGGAGGAGCGGTCAATAGCACCAAAACAGCAGACTCCTTTGCTGTTGCAGGAGGAGTCTGCTCTTTTATAAGTGTAATGACCCTGGGCTCCGGCGCTAGCTTGAGGTGAGCCTCTTTGCCTGGTAATTTATCCGGTAGTTCTATCAATGCCAAATCTTGTCGTAACTTGTTATTCTTTGATTCCTGTTCTGTCCAGTATGAATGCATATTCAAATGCAGTCTCTTTTATACGGTCGTAACGACCTGTAGCTCCACCATGCCCGGAATCCATATTCATGTACAACAGCAGGATATTGTTGTCTGTTTTCAAGTCCCTTAGCTTGGCAACCCATTTGGTGGGTTCGTGGAACCCCACCTGGGAGTCGTTCAGGCCGCCTGTTGCAAGGATATTAGGATAGTCCTGTGCAGAGACGTTGTCGTACGGAGAGTAGGAGAGGATGTATTTGTAGTACTCTTCTATATTTGGATTGCCCCACTCTTCGTATTCCTGTGTTGTGAGGGGCAGAGAGGTGTCCAGCATTGTATTGACAACATCTACGAAAGGAACGTGTGCAACGATTGTGTTGAATAGTTGAGGTTTCATGTTGGCAACGGCTCCCATGAGCAAACCTCCGGCACTACCACCCATGGCTGCCAGTTTGCTTGGAGATGTGAATTTGTCGTCGACCAGTTTTTGTGCGCATGCAATGAAGTCTGTGAAGGTATTCTTTTTCTTGAGCAATTTCCCATCTTCGTACCATTGTTCTCCAAGGTCACTTCCACCTCTTATTTGGGCAATTCCGTAGACAAAACCCCGGTCTATCAGGCTATATACAGAGGTGCTGAAATATACGTTTGAGCTGGAACCGTAACTTCCGTATGAATAAAGAAGCGCCGGGTTCTTTCCGTTTTTCCGGAGCCCTTTCTTGTAAACAATGGCCATTGGCACCTCTGTGCCATCTTCTGCTTTTGCCCATAACCTCTCTACAACATAGTCGTCGGGATTGAAGCCGGATGGAACCTCCTGTTCTTTGAGTTTGGTGGTTTCGTTTGTGGTCATGTCATATTGGTAAAGGGTAGAAGGCCTGTTGAGGGAGGTGTAGTTGTAGCGGATTGTATTGGCGTTGTATTCCGGATTGCCGTTCAAGCTTGCAGTGTATACGGGTTCGGGAAATGATATCTTGTTTTGGGAGCCATCTTTGAGGTTTTGCACCTTAATGGTATTCAGCCCGTTTTCCCTTAGCTGGATAGCTATGAAGTCTTCGAAAACATCAAACCCCTCTATCTTGACATTTGGATTGTGCTCTGCAAAAACATTCCAGTTGTCCATGTTTTCAAAACCATCAAGAGGCGCTGTGTATATCATTCCGTTAAGGTTGGAGCTGTCTTTGTATTGTATGAAGAACTTCTCTTTGTGGTGGCTTACAGAGTAATCTACACCTTGTTTGCGTGGCATGAATGTTTTGAATTGGTCGGCCGGGTTGTTTGCTGCTATGTATAGCAGTTCCGATGTGGATGTGCTGGAATTTCCAATGAAGATGAAATCATTTGTCTTGCTTTTGAACACATATGTGTTGAAGCGGCCATCTTTTTCTTCGTATATGAAATCATCGCCACGCCTTGCCCCAATTGTGTATTTATATACCCTGTATGGGCGCAGGGCCTCGTCTACGACTGTGTAGAAGATGGTTTTGTTGTCGTTTGCCCAAACAAAAGAAGAGACTCGGTCAATTGCAATGTCCATATCTGCACCGGTTTCAAGGTCCCGTATTTTTAGGATATCCTCTGCAAAAGAGCCGGTTTGGTTGTAGGAGTAGGCTGCCAGTTTGTTGTCCGGGCTAATGGTATAACGGCCAAAACGGAACGTTTTTTTGCCCTCTGCCATCTTGTTCACGTCAAATGTGATCTCTTCCGGAGCATCCATTGTTCCTTTTCGACGGCAATATACCCTGTATTGTTTGCCGGTTTCTGTACGGGAATAATAATAGTATCCGTTTTGGTATACCGGGTAACTTTCGTCCTGTTCTTTTATCCTGCCAATTATTTCGTTGTAGATTTTGTCCTGGAGCTCTTTGGTAGAGGCCATTACTGTTTGGGTATAGTCGTTCTCTGCATTCAGGTAATCGATTGCGTCCTGGTTCTCTTTGCTGCGGATCCAGTAATAATTGTCTACCCTTTGGTTGCCAAATTCCTCGAAAACCTGAGGGATTTGTTTTGCATCGGGTGGGGAAGGGAAGTTGTCTTGTGTAGTCACTTTTACGTTGTTTTGGTTACATGCTGCCAGCAACAATAAGGCCAGCAAGGGCATTGTTCTTGAAATGTTTGCCATGGTTTATAGATTTTACCAAAATTACTGATTAAAGTTGTAATTTTCAATAATGTCAATTATTTTTTCTTCGGGAAGGATAATGTTGAAGTTTTTCCAGAAATCGGGATCATAACTGTATGATGCTTCAGAAAAAATCTTGTCGGGGTTAAACCGTTCATCTTTTTGTACTGGGGTTGCTTGGTTGTCTATAACACAGGTGGCCATTTGGAACCACACTTTCAGCTGGGAACTTGACAATTTCCTCTCCCTTTTTACCTTCAGAAGCAATTCTCCTTTTACATGGTTTACATGGTATTTGCCGTTGTACATTTTGTAGGACACCAGGTAAGATACATCCAAAGGAGTTATTGAAAGTCCTTTGCTCTCTTTGACTATGAGGTCATATTTGGCAGCTTTGAGATGTTTGGGGGTAATACGGAACCTTGCCTCTACAAGTGCATAGTTTTGTGCGTCTATGTATAGTTTGCCTTGGTACAGAGGTTTTTTCACACTCTCTTTTTGGGAAAAGGAGACAACGTAAACCCTTCTTTGGTCAAGTGTGGTAATGTCGGTGTGAGAAAAGTCATATTGCTGCATGGTTTCGGATGAGAGAAAGTCGGGCGCATTCTTGACTATATCCAAAAGGAGTGCAGAGCTTATACTGGATTTCAATTTCGCCACCAGGGTGTCGTGTTGGCCGGGATCGGTTATCTTTCTCATCTTAAGTATTTTCACCTGCTCTCTATGGGTGCTGTTGATGCCAGTCTTATAAACTTTTAAGACAGCCTCGGTGAGGCTAATGCTCTTTTTGTATTCTGTACCTTCACGGTAGAATGTAGTCAGGTTGGCTGGTTCTGTACTATAGTTGGTTGTCCTTGCCATTTTCATCTTGGAAACCAGTCCCAATGGATCTGTTACTTTGACAACCACCTCTTGAAGTGGAATGATCCTTGGATCCAGCATAATATGGGCCACTCCATGGGACATGAGTCTGGCCGGGATTATCCTGCTTTGGTAGCCCAGGTATGAAATTTTTATTTTGATGCCGGCAATAGTATCCTTTATGGACAGACGGAAAGCACCATCGGAGTTTGTGATTGTCCCCATGGATTTCCCTTCCAGGGTTATGGATGCGTATGGGAGTGGTTCTTTGGTGACCCTGTCGTATACTTTTCCATTTATTAGCAGGGTGTCATCTGTATATAGCGGCGTATTTGCAACGGGAGTAAGCGAATTTTCATTATCTTCTGCTTGTGGTATATATATGAGGGCATAGTCCCCCTCTATGTTGACGAAGATGTTTTTGTTGCCTGTGATGAGTCTGATTGCCTCTTCTACGGTATAGCTTCCGGAGGGGATTGTTTCCTTGTTGTCGTTGTTTATTATGTTACTGTCGTAAATGAAGTTGAGGCCTGTTTTTTGGGAGAGGTTGTTTATATGGTTGTAAATGCTTTTCCTGCTTTTGGAAAGTTGGATTTTTGAACCGGGTTCAAAATTGGATTGTGCCCATGTTGATGTAATGCATAGGACAAATACCAAAAAGGCCAGTGCTGTATGTTTCCAAATGTCATTCATGGACGGTTATGGTCTGCTCTGTTTGGGTGTATCTTAATTGTAGTACTTTGCAAATCATCTGAGTCTCTGACAAAAGGGATTCTCCCAGGAAAGTAGCCGTTATTATCCTCTCCTCTGTTTCGGGAGAGATAATCAAAGTGGTGCCGGGATATCTTTTTGATAACACCTTTGCAACATCTTTGAGTTTTTGGTCTTTGAAATGGAGCTTGCTGGTTTTATCCATGAATTTTTTTGCAGATGTTCCGTT
>JAQWAL010000033.1:7763-14572 GCA_028707695.1 Bacteroidales bacterium
TGTTCATATTGATTGCTGGCTAATATCTATCTCCTTTTTTAATGTTTTCAAAGCTTTTGTCATCTCTGCTTCTACTGTTTTTACAGAGAGTGAGAGTTTTTGGGCAATTTCTTTGTATTTGAGGTTTTCATACCGGTGCATCCTGAATATCCTGGCCCTTCTTTTTGGCATAGATTTGATACTTTTACTTAGTAATTGCTCAAGCTCATGATATTCAAGATAATCGTCCGTTTTGTAGGTGGGATTTGTTTGGTTGTCTAAATTATCCATGTTGTTATTCCTGCGGTTTGCATTTTTTTGCAGGTATTGCAGAGAGTGGTTGCGAACAGATTTGTAAAGGTAGCTTTTGACCGAAACCAATATGTTTAGTCTCTCTTTATCTTTCCATATGTTGTAAAAAAGGTCCTGGACAATGTCTTCGGCAGCCTGTACCGATGCTGTTATTGATGTGCAATAGAAGAGTAATGGAGAGTGGTACTTGCGGAACAATGTTTCGAAAGCACCAATGTCTCCTTCCTTGACTCTTTTTATTATCAAAAGATCTTCTAGCATAACAGCTCAAATATAGTAAAAAGAGCTTATCAGCGGTGTTGTTTCATAAGTCTTGATACTGCATTTTCCAAAGACTCTTCGGGTTCTATTATATTATAGTTTTCCCAAAAGCTATTGTCGTAAAAATCCTGTACTTTATCTGATAGTGACTGGCTGTCCCTGAATGCAAGTTTGTTTTGGATACGCTCTGCGTTTACGGTTGTCCCGCCGGTTATGACTGTTTCGGCTACAATTGCATAGTTTGTAGAGAAAAGCCTTCTTTTCCAATCACATTTGAACTGGATTTCGTTCCTGATGTAATTGAGGTGTGTTTTGCCTTCCCTTTGTTTATAGGTTACCAAAAACGAGATACTCTCTGGCTTGAACCTCATGCTCAGTGGTTTTTTCTTGAGTATTGCATGGGTAACCTTGTTGCGGTCTTCCATATCTACGTTTATCTGCGCACGGGACAAGGCAAATGTCTCTTTATCTATGAACAATTTGCCGTAGTGCAAGGCGTAAGGCAAGATTACTTGCGGTGTGAAATTGATTACATAGTGAGGTTTTTGCTCAATCATTACTATTTCGGTGATTGAGAATTTGTATTTAGTCAGGTTTTCTTGGGATAGCATCAGGTCGGGGTTTTTCACAACATCCATGTAAAGGGCAAGGTTTGGGCCTCCCAGGAACTTTACCATTAATGTGTCTTGAGGCTTGATACTGATAAGTTTCCTTCCTTTTTGCACAGCCAGCAGATCTCTGTGGTAGCTTTCGTTGTAGGCTCTTTTATAAATATCAACAACAGCTTCCGATACATTTATGTAGCTTCTCCTTTTGCGGATTGTCTCCCTGTAGAATCCGGTCATTAATTGAGGTTGGTTGCTGTAGTTGGATTCAATCCTGCTTATAGCCATCAGGACTATCTCTTTTGCATCAATTGCCATGATAGTGACCGGATCCAGCAATCCCGGCAATGGGTCAAGGGCAATTTGCAGTTCATTTCCAGTGTCTTGTCCAACAGGAATAGATTTGGTTCCATACCCAAGGTGACTAACCTCTATGGCAGCTCCGTTTGTCCCTTTTTTGATTTTCAATGAGAAGTAGCCATCTGTATTTGTGATAGTACCTATATTGGTGCCTTTCAATGAGATGTTTGCATATTCAAGTATGCGGTTTGTACTGTTATCCTTTACAAAACCTTTGATTGTGTAGAAATCTTTGTACTGTTCAATAGTTGCAGGATTGTCAGATATGGTTGCTCCTGAAAGGCCCTGGAGTGTCCAAAACCAAATAGTAAGGAGCATTGCTGTTAATTTAAGGGTTGTTTTCATAAACTATCGGTATTTTTACTAATATGATAGTCTGGAAAGCAAATACCCTATGAATTTTTTAATTTTGCAGCAATAAATGCGGTGGTCCAGGCTGCCTGTAAATTATATCCGCCGGTAATGGCATCTATATCAAGAATTTCTCCTGCAAAATAGAGGTTGGGTACTATTTTGCTTTCCATAGTGGATGTGTTGATGCTTTTAAGGCTGACACCTCCGCAGGTTACAAACTCCTGACGGAACCTGGATTTTCCTTTTACCTGATATTGGTCGTTGATGATTGCCTCTGCCAGCCTGTTGATTCCCTTGGATTTGATCTCCTTCCATTTTCGTGCTGTTTGGGAGCCATCGGAAGTATTTGCAAAGAGCCTGTTTTTTTCCAGAAGATATTCCCACAACCTTTGGGTCATGTTGAATGGCTTTGCAGAGGAGACTCTCTTTTCCGGATTTGCTTTTGCCGTTTGTTCCAGTATTTGTGTCACGGTCTCTTGGTCCATGTTCCCGGTCCAGTTTATATTGATTGTGAAATCATATCCCTTTTTCTGGATTTCCCTTGCTCCGAATGAGGAAAGTTTAAGGATTGCCGGGCCGCTCATTCCCCAATGGGTAATAAGCAGCGTCCCATGTGCCTTTATACGTGTACCTTGTATGGATGCCGAAACATGCTCTTCTACAATTCCTTGTAGTTGTGTGACAGGATCAGACGGGATGTTGAATGTAAAAAGTGAGGGAATAGGATCCATTATTTGATGCCCCAATTCCTTGAGCCACAACAGACCCTCTTTGCGGGGAGAGCCACCTGTTGTCACAATAACCTTGTTGAATTCGTATTGTGTTCCTTGCTCTTGCTCCAGGGTCAGGCTGCCTTGCGGGCCTGGTCTTATTCCTGTGATTTTGGTTCCTGTTACAACATGTACACCGCAGCGTGATGCCTCCCTTATGAGGATACCTGTGATTGAGGCTGAATCCTGGGAGCGTGGGAAGACACAATTATCGGGCTGCACAACAAGTGGAACACCTTTGGATTTGAACCACTCCATTGTCTGTTCCGGGCCAAATTCACGGAACAGATGTTTGAGTTGTTTGCCTCCCCTTGGGTAGGCTTTGGCCAACTCGTCCAAATCTGTACATGCGTTGGTAAGGTTGCACCTGCCACCTCCCGACACAGAAACTTTACGTAGTACTTGGTTGTTTTTTTCGAAAATGGTTACCTGTGCCTGAGGAAAATTTCTTTTTACCTCTATGGCTGCAAAAAAACCGGCAGCCCCTCCTCCAATTACAGCTGCATTGATTGACAAACTATTGTTGTTTGTTGGTGTAGGTTGCTTTTATCATCCACATTTTTGTGTCGGCAGGAGCTCTCTCCATTTGATTATATAAATCTGGGGATGTCTCTTTGATTGTGGTTGCTGTATCGTCGGAGAATTTTGCAACCGGGAAAAGGTAGTATTCAGATTGATTCTCTACCCACCTGTTGTTTTGTGAATATGGGATACCTGTAAGTGGGTGTGAGTAGTATTTTCCACTCTCCATGTCCATGAACAATTTGTACCCTGTTTCGCCAACAAAGAGTGTAAAGCCCCAAAGGTTGGGATTGTATACAAAGAAGTTGTTTATATAGGTGAAATGTTTCTTTTGTGCGCACAGGATTTGGTACCGTTCTATGTCCAGTCCTGTAACGGTAGGGTTTTGGTTCATGTTGTTCACAGTGGCAATGACATTGGGGATAGAATCGTTTGCTTCCAGACTGTATACTTTATTTGAGTAACCTGTAAAGTACAAAGTGTTTTGGAACGTGTGGAAGTGCTTTGGATTTAGTATGTTGGATACTGTTTGCCCGGTTTTGAGTTCAAGTGTTTTATTGCCCGGGGTTATAGTGAAAGTATGTTCTGAAAGAGAGTTCTTATGCCTCAGGAAAACCCTGTTTTGTCCTGAAATTCCGTACTCTACACCCAATATTCCATCAAGTTCCCTGGACTCAAGATAGTTACCTGCCAAGTCGTAAACAACAATGCGGTTTTTGTCAAAAACCTCCAGTTTCCTGTCCTGCCTGTCAATCATGAAATCTATCAAAGATGCAACCTCGGTGATATCTTCTCCTTTGGCAATTTTGTTTACAAAATTACCTTGTTTGTCAAATATATATATTGACTCCCTTAGTGTGGATACATAAATATAATCTTCGAATACTTCAATGTTGTTCAGGTATATCCTGATGCTCTCGTATTGCGGTAGTTGCAGGGGAATTATTTCGTATGAAACGTCGTAAGGTGATTTTTCGAATGGCTTTACATTGTTGAAATTGTAGTTGACAGATATTTCAACTACTCCGTCAGTACTGCCTTTAGACCCACATCCTGTAGCAGACAATATTAAAAGGATAGATAAGATTGGGACGAAGATGTTTGCTTTTAAGGTAGTAATGATTTTGTTTGCCATGATAAAAATAAATATTTAGGGGTGCAAAGTTCATAAATTATTAGCCACTCTCCAAAAAGAATTGATATTCTTAACCATTTTTGTGAATTAGTTTGCCATTACAGATTCCCATACTGCATTCCTGAGGGTTCCTTTTGTGTCATCGGCATCGTATTGCCAGTACATAAGCCCTTTCAATCCCAGGGATAATGCCCATTTTGCTTTAATATCTATACTTTTGGGGTTGTCGTAACCACAAAAGAAAACTCCGTTTTTTGTAACGTACGGAGTGTTGGATATGGGATCCCAGTTGTCAATCTTGTAAATTGATTTGTCCAGGCTCAGTATTGTGATGTAGTTCAACGAGGTTGGTTTCTGGGAAAATGAATGTTGGCCATAGAAAGGTATTCCCAACACAAGTTTATTGTAGGCTATGCCTGCTGACCGGTATGCGTTTACTGTCCTTACACAGTCCCAATAGGCGCGGGAGTCGCTCAATGCAGAGTGGTGTTTTGGTGCAGAGTCAAAATTGTAGGTCATCAGGTTCACGAAATCTACATAAGGGTCTACGGCCTTTATATCTATGTATTTGTAGCCACCGCTCACGGGAACTTTGTCCTTTACATAGCCGGCATATGTCAAAAGGTACTCTGTACCCAAGGTCTCCCTTAGCTGCTTCATGAGCAAAGTGAAATTGTAAGTATCTATTGCAGGGTTACTGGCTGCACCACTCCATGAGATTCCGGGGAACTCCCAGTCTATGTCTATTCCGTCAATACCCCATTTTTCAAGGAAATCTTTGCAGTCCTGCGCAAAAGCTTTCCTCCCGGAATCTGTGGATGCCATTGCAGAGAAACTGCCTCCCTGGGAGTTGTCGGGGTTGTCCACAATATGTGTGAATGCGATCAGGATTTTCAAATCAGGTGCTGTCTTTTTGAGGTCTGCTATTTGTTTGAACCGGCTTTCCTTACCTTGTAATTTGAACCCTTCGTAAACACCATTGCGCACATAAAGCTCTGCAAAAGCATAACTTATATGGGTTATTACCCTGGTGTCCGGAATGCGGTTCCCCCAGTATGTGACATATGCAAGGGCTACCCTGCCATCTACCCTTTCCGATGGGACATATGGTTTTTCGGGTTCCGGGGGTACAGGTATCGGATCTTTTTCACAGGAGGTAATCAGCAGCATTGCTGCAATGCTAAGGAAGAGTAGTCTTTTCATGGGTGTGTTTAGGGATTGTTTTTGTAATGATATGTTTACAGGTTGAGTTCCAGTACCGGGTATTGAGGTTCCTTGAAGCCGGCATTGCGGTACAACTTTTCGCCGGCCTTTGTGGTATGAAGGGATAGCTTGCAAATTCCTCTTTTGCGGGCCTCATCTATCAGATGGTCCAGCACAAGGGTGGAAAGTCCCCGGCTTCGTGCTCCGGGAATAGTGTACATGTTAAGGATGTCGCCTTCCAGGTAAAACGGCTTTTTGAAATCTCCGGGAATTTTTTTGATGACCATTGCGCCAAAACTCAGGACCTTTTCACCCTCGAGTGCCATTACTGCATGGAGATGCCCTTGCTCCATTGCCTCAGAGAAATATTCATCAAGAAGTTTTCCGGTCTTATTGCGTTGCTCCGTGCTGGATGATCCCAAAAGTTCTTCAAGGTAATCCAAACGGTACTTGGAAAAGAGACCGATATCTTTTATTGTTAATTGCCTTATTCTTATTCTACTGTTTTTGTTGTCCATCATAATAATTGAGAGCGTAAATATACAAATGGTTTTGAAATTTACATTTGGACATTAAATTTTTGGATTGCCTCTTTTAAGAATTGGTTGAAATATGCTCTTAATTGTTTTTCGTTTTGTGCCAGGAACTCTATTCCAAGGTCGGGGTTAATTGAGTTGCTTTTGTATACAGACATGATTTCAAGTGAATCATGTAATCCTTTGTAAGTAGCATACTTTTTTAGTCTGTTGGTACCAATGAAATGGAAAATGAAGCCTTTCACTTTTTGAGGCAGCCATTTGTAATACAGCAATGCAGAGATGTAAAAATTGCGGGTAAAGCTGCCAAGGCTTTTCCCGTTGGTGTAATTGTCAAATTCAGAAGCAAGCAGGTAGTCGTAATACATATCTGCCATGATTCCGGAATAGCGACCGAATGATGGGCGCAGTAATTCTACAGTTTCCTGGAACACTGGGTGGGTATCGGTAAAATGATCTATTTTCCTGTGCAAAAGGATTCCTTTTTTTATTCCCGGAGGATAATCTTCATAGGCCTTGCCTTTGACAAAATCACCTATGAAATTTCCAACTGCAACCTGACGTTGGGACCCCGAAAAATATATGTGTGCCAGGTAATTCAACCTATTGTTACATTGAAGCTGTTACTATTTGTGGATCCATTGGCGAATTTAACAAATTAAAGATAATAAACCATATATAGATTTATGCTCTCTTTGTTATGTTCCTTTAACCTCTTGATATGATTTAAAAAATGAAAAAGCAGGTAGTGATACCTGCCTTTTGTCC
Organism: Bacteroidales bacterium; assembly: GCA_028707695.1. Lineage (GTDB taxonomy): Bacteria > Bacteroidota > Bacteroidia > Bacteroidales > UBA932 > Bact-08. The sequence continues at coordinate 14,569 of JAQWAL010000033.1, forward strand.
ATGA
>JAQWAL010000084.1 GCA_028707695.1 Bacteroidales bacterium
TTCCAGCTTGTGAAAAACCAGTTTCCCCTGGAGGTGATATAGGTCAGGTCCATATCGTACACCTTACCTGCCGGACCCTCATCCACCATCTTTTTCAGGGCCTTGATTGAGTCGTGGTAACGCAATTGCAATATGGTGTATACCCTTTTACCGCTTTCGCTCTCTGCCTTTTCCAGTGCATCCAGGTTCCATGGGTTGAGCACAAGTGGTTTTTCCGATACCACATCCACACCCAGTTTCAACCCGTACCTTATATGGGCATCATGCATGTAGTCAGGTGAACACACCGACAGGTAGTCTACCCCTTTGCCCCTCTCTTTGGCTTTTGAAAGATGTCTGTCAAAAAGCTCGAATTCCTTGAAGAAAGAACAATCAGGAAAGAAACTGTCAATTATCCCTACGCTGTCAAACGGGTCTACGGCAGCAAGGAGGTTGTTTCCTGTCTCTTTGATTGCCTTGAAATGCCTTGGGGCAATATACCCGGCAGCACCCATCAAGGCAAATTGTTTTGTAGTTTCCAATTTATATTTGTTTTTTTCTATTAATCAAAGGTATGAAATATTAACGCCATTTGAAAATATCAAAAGCTCCATCCAAACGGATGGGCTGTTTTTTCAATTTTGGCAAACGGGTGGTAATCACCCTTTAGCCCTACAGGTGTTGCATTCCTTATGTTATGGACTATCTCTATCGACTTCCTGGCCTCTTCAAGCCCAAAGCCGGCACCGGACAATATATGTTTGTAAGACTCAGTATGGAGCTCAGTGAATCCATCCGAGAACTCCACCTCCTGCCCCTCCATCATCAAAGACCTGTATGTCCTTTTACCTGCCTTTGCAGCCTCCTGTGGAAGGGTATCTGCATTGATGCTCAAAAAATACCTCACCCTTGCCTTGTCCAGTTCCAGGTAACCTGCCACCCTGTCGTGGCTGGAGACATGCACTATGTTCTGCTTTACCTTGCCAAACACCCATGAGAGCATATCATAAAAATGAACCCCGATGTTGGTAGCCACTCCGCCACTCTTTCTCACATCCCCTTTCCAACTTGTGTAATACCAATTACCCCTGGAGGTTATATATGTCAAATCTATATCGTAAACCTTGCCGGGATCGCCTTGATCTACCCTCTTCTTGAGGTCAATTATTGCATTGTGCAACCTGAGTTGCAAAATATTGTAAACTTTCCCTCCTGTCTCTTCTTCAACTTTTTGCAATGCATCAATACTCCATGGATTAAGCACAAGAGGCTTCTCACAAATGACATCGGCACCGGACCTGAGGCCAAACCTTATATGTGCATCGTGCAGGTAATTGGGGGTGCAAATGGATACATAATCCAACTTCCCGCTGCAAGCTCCATCCCGACCCACAATCGCATTGTTGGCCATCTTGGTCACATGCCTCTCGAACAATTCGTACTGTGTGAAAAAAGAGCATTTTGGAAAAAAGGAATCTATAATCCCGACTGAATCAAAACTGTCATAAGCTGCACAAAGTTCATTGCCTGTATCTTTGACAGCCTTCATATGCCTTGGGGCAATATACCCCGCAGCTCCTATAAGGGCAAAATTTTTCACTTCTCTCTTTTTAAAAATATCCCGCAAAGCTACACAAAATATGCCATGATGGTGAACCAAACATCAAAATTGGCCAACCCGGCAACTATTTCCTGTCACTATACATCTGTTGGTAATACTTTTGGTACTCTCCCGAGGTCACCCGCTCCAGCCACTCTTCATTCTCCAGATACCATTTAACTGTTTTTTCGATACCCTCTTCAAATTGCAAAGAGGGGCTCCACCCCAGTTCGTCGTGCAGTTTGGAAGAGTCAATGGCATACCTCAGGTCGTGCCCGGCCCTGTCTTTCACATAGGTAATAAGTCTCTCACTTGTACCAGGGGCCCGCCCCAGCTGTTTGTCAGTACACTCAATGAGAACCTTTATGAGGTCAATGTTCTTCCACTCGTTGAACCCGCCAATATTGTAGGTTTCCCCAACCCTTCCTTTATGGAATATAAGGTCTATGGCCCTGGCGTGGTCCTCCACAAACAACCAATCCCTAACATTCTCACCCTTTCCGTATACAGGCAGAGGTTTGTTCTGTTTGATGTTGTTTATGAACAAAGGAATCAGTTTCTCGGGAAACTGGTAGCTGCCATAATTATTTGAACAATTTGATATTACAATAGGCAGTCCGTAAGTGTCGTGGTATGCTCGCACAAAGTGGTCACTACTGGCCTTGGCTGCCGAGTATGGCGAGTGCGGGTCATACCGGGTCTGCTCGGTGAAAAAAGTACCGTCGTTTTCCAGGGACCCGTATACCTCGTCTGTAGAGACATGGTAAAACAGTTTGTTGCCAAACCCCTCCTTGCCCCCTTTGCCCCAGTGGTTCTTGGCCGCCTGCAACAAAGAGAGAGTACCCATTACATTGGTGTTGGCAAATGCAAACGGATCCACTATGGAACGGTCCACATGGGACTCCGCGGCAAGATGGACAACCCCGTCAATCCGGTACCGGCCAAAAAGCTTCTCTACAAAAGGGTAATCGCAAATGTCCCCCTTTACAAAGGAGTAGTTGGGGCTGTTTTCAATATCCCTCAGGTTTTCAAGGTTCCCGGCATATGTAAGTTTGTCCAGGTTCACAATGTTGTAACCAGGATATTTGTTCACCAGTAACCTGACAAGGTGTGAGCCAATGAATCCGGCTCCACCCGTAACTAAAATATTTCTCATTGCTTCAAAAGTTTAAGGCATATCTCCAATGAATCTTTCCAGTGGGGTATTGACATGGAAAAGTTCCGTTTTATCTTTGTCTTGTCCATCACAGAATAGGGTGGCCTTTTGGCCGCAGTCGGGAACATCCCGCTGGTTACAGGCAGCACCTTGCACCCGGTGCCGCTACCCTTGGCAATCTCCACGGCAAAATCGTACCAAGAGCACACTCCCTCGTTTGAATAATGGTAAATCCCGTACGGGAAGTCCATTTCATCGCCCCGTCTGCAATAATCCCCCAGCATTGCAACTATGGCAACTGCCAGGTCACCCGAATAGGTAGGGGTACCTATCTGGTCAAACACCACATCCAGACTCTCCCTCTGTCGTGAAAGACGGGCAATGGTCTTGACAAAATTGTTGCCATAGGGAGAATATAACCAAGAAGTCCTCACAATAAGATGTTTGCTGCATGACTCAGCCACCATTCTCTCCCCTTTTACCTTGGATTGGCCATAAACACTTGTGGGGGCAGTAATATCATCCTCTTTGTAAGGCAAAGGCCCGTTACCGTCAAATACATAGTCGGTGGATATGTGAACCAGCAAGGCATCCATTGCTGCTGCTGCAACGGCAAGGTTGGCAGGGGCATCGCTGTTGGCGGCAAAACATGCTTCCCTCTCCTGCTCTGCCTTGTCGACTGCCGTATAGGCAGCACAATTGACAATCATTTTTATCCCGTTCTCCTTGACAAAGTCAATCAC
>JAQWAL010000085.1 GCA_028707695.1 Bacteroidales bacterium
ACATCCTTAGCAGGATCAATGGCGTCGATCACTTTCTGTTCGTCAATATGAGCAGGCAGAGGGAGTTGTACAATCAGACCATCAATATCTTGGTTTGAATTTATCTCTGCAATTTTTTCCAACAACTCATCTTGACCGATATCGTCAGGCAATCTCAACACTGTAGAGTTGAATCCAACTTGTTTGCAAGCCTTTTCCTTGTGACCTACATAAGTCTGGGAGGCCCCGTCCTCACCCACCAAAATGGCAGCCAAATGCGGTCTTTTGCCTCCTTTTTCCAAAATAGTTTCCACTTCCTTGGCAATCTCTTGCTTTATTGCATCTGCAACTGCCTTTCCATCCAATATTGTCATAACTGTAAAGGTTTATCTTTTTCTCATTGAACCCATGGCACGCATAGCCTTTGCCGCGCCGCCACCGGCCATGTTCTTCATCATCTTCCTGGTATCTTCGAACTGTTTCACCAGCCTGTTTATCTCTGCAATTGAAGTTCCGCTACCCTCTGCTATACGTCTTCTCCTGCTTCCGTTCAACAACGATGGGTTTTCCCTCTCCTCTTTTGTCATTGACTGTATAATGGCTTCTATACCCTTGAAAGCATCGTTGTCCATTTCCACATCCTTCAGTGCTTTTCCCATACCAGGAATCATGGATGCAAGGTCCTTGATGTTCCCCATCTTTTTAATTTGCTGTATCTGGTCAAAAAAATCAGAAAGCGTGAATTGGTCCTTTGCAAGTTTTCGCTGGAGTCTCCTTGCCTCCTCTTCGTTATATTGTTCCTGCGCCTTCTCAACCAAAGAGACAACGTCTCCCATACCAAGAATCCTGTCTGCAATCCTTTTGGGATGGAAAACATCCAAAGCATCCATTTTTTCACCGGCAGAGACAAACTTGATTGGTTTATTGACAACTGCCCGGATAGAAAGAGCTGCGCCACCCCTGGTGTCACCATCCAGTTTAGTAAGTACAACGCCATCAAAATCCAGCCTGTCATTGAAAGTCTTTGCTGTCTCTACAGCATCCTGACCAGTCATGGAATCCACAACAAAAAGAGTTTCCGTAGGGTTGACTGCTTTTTTAATGGCTGTGATTTCTGCCATCATCTGTTCGTCAATTGCCAGGCGCCCGGCAGTATCTACAATAACAAGAGAATATCCCTCTTGCTTAGCCTTTGAAATTGCATTCTTTGCAATTTTAACCGGATCCTGCACACCCTCTTCATGGTAAACAAACACCTCTGTTTGCTCTCCCAGAATTTTCAATTGTTCAATAGCTGCCGGACGATAAACGTCACATGCAACAAGCATTGTCTTTAGCCCTCTTTTGGTGCGGCAATTCAAAGCAAGCTTGCCACTGAATGTGGTCTTACCTGAACCCTGAAGACCAGCAACCAAAACCACTCCAGGAGCCCCTTTGATATTAATGTCAATTGCCTCTCCACCCATCAAACGGGCCAATTCGTCATGGACAATTTTGGTCAACATCTGTCCGGGACGTACAGCTTTCAGCACATCCTGTCCCAACGCCTTTTCTTTCACATCATCACAAAATCCTTTGGCAATTTTGTAACTTACGTCGGCATCCAAAAGTGCTTTTCTAATATCTTTTAATGTTTCAGCAACATTTATTTCTGTTATCCTACCCTCTCCTTTGAGCAATTTAAAGGAGTTTTCAAGTCTGTCAATTAAATTTTCAAACATTTCTTAAAATTTAAGCTACAAAGTTAGTCATTTTTGCATAAAGCTATGTAGAATCTCACGCCCCATATCATTTACAATAGATTCAAGATGGTACCTTACCAGCTCTGAATGAAAAACGAAAGGGTCCTTAAGATAGACATAGGAACCATTCCAGGTGTAAATTTTTGCCATTGCAGAGGTAAAAAAAAGAGTGATTAAATCCTTATTGAAGTTGTCTCTGTACAAACCTTCGCTTATACCTCTTTCCAGATTATCAGAAATTATCCTGGAATAGAAACTTGTCCTGTTTGTGTGATCCAAAACCTTGAGATCGGGCAGCAACAGCGACGAATCATTGAGCAACTGTGGCCCAAGCTCCTCTAGTGTCTTATTCATCATACTGCTGGAATAGAACAAGGCTTCAATAGCATTCTTGCCTTGAGTCAATGATAGGTTAATTTTGAATTCCACATCTTCAATCACATGCTCCATCACAGTCCTCATCAGAATATCTTTGCTCTTGAAGTTATTGTACAAAGTTTTCTTGGTAATCTTCAATTCAAATGAAATCTCATCCATTGTAAGGTTTAATCCCCTTTTCCTGAACAATTCATAAACCTGCGTCAGATATGTCTCTTTTAAGTTTCCTCTTGCCATAAATCTTATTCAGAATATATTTCAGGAGCAAGGTCCCTCTGGTTATACCGCATTGCCATCACTTGGCCATACGCCCCCGCAGAGCGGATTGCAAAGAGATCTCCCCGGTCTGTGGATGGCAGCAAGATGTTTTTCCCAAAGCTGTCACTTGACTCACAAACAGGCCCAACTACATCATATTTCAACATCTTGCCTTTAGAAGTAAGGTTTTGCAATTTGTGGGATGCCTGGTATAGAGCTGGCCTGATAAGGTCATTCATACCGGCATCCAAAATTACAAATTTTCTGCCTTTACCAATTTTCACATACAAAACCCTGGATATAAGGGATCCACATTGAGCAATCACAGCCCTGCCTGGTTCAAAATGGATTTGCTGTCCAGGTTCCCTCACAAGGTTTTTGTCAATGATGCGGAAATATTGCTCAAAATCGGGTATAGGATTTGAATCCGGATCGTTGTAATCTATGCCTAATCCCCCTCCCAAATTTATATTATTGACATACATACCTTTATCTGTGAATGATTTGACAATTTCATTAACCCTCAAAGAGAGCATTTCAAAAACCTTCAAATCTGTTATCTGAGAACCAACATGGAAATGCAAACCTGCAAACTCTATGTTTTTGCTCTGCCTCATCACCTTTATAATGTCGTCGAACATCCAGTGACTTATTCCAAACTTGTTTTGTGATTTTCCTGTGGTTATGTATTTGTGAGTATGGGCATCTACATCGGGATTTATCCTTAATGACACAGAAGCTTTTTTACCCATTGAGCCTGCAATTTGGTCTATGATCTGGATTTCGGGTATGGATTCGCAATTGAAAGAAAAAATACCTCCGGCCAGAGCTGTTTTGATCTCTTTGTCACTTTTGCCAACACCGGCAAAGACTACATTCCCGGGATCAAAACCTTTTTCCAGGGCAAGTGAAACCTCGTTTCCGCTGACACAATCTGCACCAAGCCCATATTCCAACATCATCTTCAAGATCCTCTCATTGGCATTTGCCTTTAATGCGTAATGAGCATGGAATCCATATTTTTTCAGTTCGGTAGTGTACATTTCAAGGGTTTTTCTCAACAGCCCCATGTCGTAATAGTAGAAAGGAGTTTCAAGAGTCCCGAACAATTTGATTGTGT
>JAQWAL010000034.1 GCA_028707695.1 Bacteroidales bacterium
AGAGCATGGAAAATAGAAAAGCTTTCCGACACACAAAGCGACATACCTCCGGTTGCACCGGGTATACCTGATATGCCGGATTTCCCCGACGATTCATCAGAATCTGACTTACCATTCTAAATAAAAAATGCCGGGTAAATGTTGCCCGGCATTTTTTATTCATACCTTTTGAACCATGTTATTTGCCTTTTGGCATATCTCCTGGTATCTCTTTTAATAAGTTCCACAGCCTCGTCTACCGTACACTTGCCCTCGAAAAAATCGAACAACTCCTTATAGCCAACTGTTTTCAATGCAGTTAAATGACGGTAAACATATAACGATTTTGCCTCTTCCAGTAATCCAGATTCCATCATTCTGTCAACACGCCTGTTAATCCGGTTGTACAGCTCATCCCTGGGAATATCCAAATTGACCCTCTCCACAACAAAACTCCTCTCCTTTTTGGAGAAACTTTTAAATGACGAGAATTTCCTTCCGGTTCCTATTGTTACCTCCAATGCTCTCAATACCCTCTGGGGATTTGCAATATCTATATGTTGGTAACTCTCCGGGTCCAGCATTTTGAGTTCTTTGCGCAAAGACTCTACTCCCTCCTTTTCCAGCCTCTTAGTCAGTTCGTCCCGTAAAGCAATGTCAGCACAAGGGAAATCATCCATACCATAACAAACGGCATCTGCATATAAGCCGGAGCCACCTACCATCACCAATACAGGATGATTTACAAACAATTCCTCCAGAAGTGATATTGCTTCCAATTCATATCTGCCGGCAGTGTAGTAATCAAAAATGGAATGGCTATGGATAAAATAATGTTTGACAGCCTTTAGCTGTTCATTATTGGGAGGTGCAGTCCCGATTTTCATCTCCTTGTAAATTTGCCTTGAATCACAGGAAATTACAGGAGAGCCATATTTCAAGGCCAGCTCTATACTCAGGTCAGTTTTCCCTGATGCCGTTGGACCGGTTATTAAAACTAACTTCCTACCCATTAATTTTGGGCTTGATATCAAGGTCGTATAAATTTACAAAAGCATTCCTTATCTCTTCCCGAATCCTTCTGAATTCATGTCTGACAAACACATCGCTACCCTGAGCTTTGGAAGGATCCTCAAAGCCTATGTGCAACCTTTTTACAACTTTGCCAGGGAATGCAGGGCATGTCTCGTTGGCATCATCACAAACAGTTACAACATAGTCCCACTCCTGGTTCAGATATATCTCCACGGAATCTGAAGTATGTCCGGAAATATCTATCCCTACCTCCTTCATTGCCCAAACGGCCATAGGATTTACAACACCGGAAGGTTCTGTTCCGGCTGACCTTACATGGAGGTTGCTGTCAAAAGATTGTAAAAAGCCGTGAGCCATTTGGCTCCTGCAACTGTTACCTGTACAAAGTATGAGTATTCTTACCATATGTCATTTTTTTGAAGCCCACGCCAACCATTCACACCTCTTCCGAGGAATACAGACCTGCAGCGTCTTCCTGTGTTAAGTCTTGTTCCGGAGTACCATCCATCAATTGCTCAAAATCATCGTAATTGTCCGAAAACTGATCGGGATTCTTACCCCTTTCTGCAATCAGGCGAGGATAAGACCGTTTTGGCATCAACTCACCCTTGGATAAAAGTTCCAGACTAATAGCCCTGTCTTTGAACATATCGTAGACATACTCCAAATTTGTAAGGTTGGACCTTCCTAACGACTCCAATGTCACCCTGTCCATGGCACCATCACCCAAGTCAAACAACCCGAATTCCTTCACCACTTTACCATTGTTATTCAACGCCCTGAATATTACCATCTGATCAGGAGAAAAGCCAAGGTCGTTCTGCAAGAAAGTATGGAAAGCATACAAAGAGGAAGACTCTTTGACTTCATATTCCCTCATGAATATTTTATTTCCTTGAATAGTTGCTTTGTACCTGTGTACCATATTTTGCAGAAAATTTATGCGAAGTTAATTATTTTGAGAAGAAAAGCCAAACTATTTACCCCGTCAGCATACTCTTCCAACGCTGGAAGCTGGCTATTCCCAAAACTAATAAATCCATCTTTATACTCATGATTTACAACGCATTGAATCTTATCCTGGTTTTTCAGCAAAAAATCATCAATACCCTCTTTTCCTTTGTATTCCACAACAGAAACTACCGACATGGGAGGAGGAAATGCAGAGTTTATTTTTATAAGGAACAAACCTCCGTCTACCACGCACTCACCATTCATCAACGACAAGGCTTTTTGATAACGATATGAGTTGGAATAGCTTTGAGAACCAGACAGGATTTTTGAACCAGTCCCAAGCCTTTGTGCCAAACTTCCAATATCAGTTCCTTCTGGCACAAGCAAACTGCTCACACTCCTGCATCCCATACCGAAATATAAAAACATATCCCTTGAAAGTAATGATATATCCATCTCAGACTCACTACCTTTAAGAACAGCTATCGAGCTTTTTGAACCTCTGACAAGTTTTCTGGCTTTAGGGTACAGGTTTTCAAAAAAATGTGCAGTACTATCACTACCGGTTGCAATTACCACAGCAGGATCAACAGGCAACTTTTCGACAAACTTGATCCTGTTTTGCCAATAAGTATCAATATCAACCAAAATTTGGGCTATAAATGGTAACAAAACATTGTCCGAAGATGACATTTTAACAACTGCCCTTTTGCCAGAAGCCAGAACTGTCAATAAATCATGGAACCCCACAAGAGGAAGGTTACCTGCCATTACAACCAGGACCTCTTGTTCACTTTCAATAATAAAATCTTTGTATTTGAATGTCCACTCTTTGAGAGCATGTTTGTCCAGATATTGTTCTGCAATAGCTCTCAATGACTCATACTGCATTTGCGGAGTGAAAAGATTATTGCATTTGAATGTTTTTTCTACCACTCTCTGCAACACCTTATTACTCTCCCTATCATCTATCATATAGACTAATCGCTCTGCAAGCAACGAGAATGACTCTATAAAAACATCTAAGTACATTTTGCAAAATTAGCAAAAAGGGAGTAATTTTACCAAAACCTTAGACTACCAACATGAGTGAAACCCAGGCTACAGACACCTACAATTCCATAGCATCTCCCACTCAAGGTTCCTACAAAGAGCTGGGAAGTAAATTTCTCTCATTTGCTCACCCCGTTTCCTCCGAAGAAGAGGTCAAAACCATCTTGAATAATTTAAAAAAGGAGTATTTTGATGCAAGGCACCACTGTTATGCATACAGGTTAGGTTTGGAAGGGGATCTCTGGAGAGCCAATGACGATGGAGAACCCTCTTCATCTGCAGGAAAACCAATCCTTGGACAACTTCTCTCCCACCAACTGAGTGACATTCTTATTGTAGTGGTAAGGTATTTCGGAGGTACAAAATTGGGTGTTCCCGGCTTGATCCGGGCATACCGGAGTGCGGCAGCCGATGCAATATCAAATGGAGAGATTATTGAAAAAATTTCATCTAAAATCATGACCATTTCATTTGATTATGTGAACATGGAACCTGTAATGAAAATAATCAAAAACCTGAACCCAGAATTGTTAAACCAAGAATTCGGCTTAAGGTGTAATTTCAAATTAAGGGTAAGGGATACCCAATATGACAATTTAACCAACGCCCTGTCCCAGACAGACGGGGTCCAGATTACCTGACATAAACAAACCATAACATATGCCAAAACATCTTATATCAATTCATGATTATTCCCGTGAAGAGATCCTGGATACCTTGAAGCTGGCAAAAGAGTTCGAAAAGAACCCATCCAGACCTATCTTCAAAGGAAAAGTTATTGCCAGCATCTTTTTTGAACCTTCCACCAGAACCAGGTTGAGCTTTGAAACAGCAGCCAATCGACTTGGAGCCAGAGTTATTGGATTCTCAGACGCAGGTAATACCAGTGTCACAAAAGGGGAGTCACTAAAAGATACCATAAAAATGGTATCCAATTATGCAGACCTCATTGTCATGAGGCATCCGCTTGAAGGAAGTGCCAGGTATGCATCAGAAGTCTCTTCAGTTCCTGTAATAAACGCAGGAGACGGGGCAAACCAACACCCCACGCAAACCATGCTGGACCTTTATTCAATCTTGAAAACACAAGGAAAACTTGAAAACCTTAAAATCAATATTGTTGGTGACCTCAAATATGGAAGGACTGTCCACTCCCTCATTCAGGCAATGTCCCATTTCTCTCCATCCTTTACATTCATTTCTCCGGACGAATTAAGGTTACCCCAGGAATATCGTGACTTTCTTACAACACACTCAATAACTTTCAACGAAAGTAAAAACCTGAACCAAGGTGTAAATGAGGCAGATATCATATATATGACAAGAGTCCAGAAAGAGCGTTTTTCCGATCCGATAGACTACGAAAGAGTTAAAAATGTATATAGTCTGAACCGCTCCATGCTCACAAGTTGCAAGGAAAACATGAAGATCCTCCACCCTCTTCCCAGGGTTAACGAAATTGATACAGATGTGGATAATAGTGAACACGCCTACTACTTCAACCAGGCAGAAAATGGCGTATATACCAGGATGGCCATTATATCTGCCCTTTTGGGAGTAACCGAATTATAAAAATTGGAACATGGAAAAACAACTTAAGGTAAGTGCAATAAAAGACGGTACCGTTTTGGACCACATCCCCTCCGACCAAGTTTTCAGGGTTATAGATATATTAGGTTTGGACAACATCCCAAACCAAATTACCTTTGGAATCAACCTTGAAAGCAAGCTACTTGGCAAAAAGGGAATTATAAAGATATCTGACAGATATTTCGAATCTGCAGATATAAACAGGATAGCATTGGTTGCTCCAATGGCAAAAATCAACATAATACATGATTTTGAGGTTGTGGAAAAAAGGGTGTTGAATGTCCCGGGCACCATAAATGGTATAGTGAAATGCATGAATCCTATATGCATTACAAACCATCAACCGGTAGAGACTCTCTTCACAACATTGGACAGCCAGCCAAATGTCAGGTTGCTTTGCCACTATTGCGAAAAGATCACAGATAAGGATAACTTAAAAATCATAAGCAACAGACGCTAGAGACCTAATAATAGAGCTAAATCCAAGCCTTTTTTCTTTGGATTTAATATTTTTTCGTTACCTTTGACCTCATATAAGTGTATTATTAAAAAACAATATTTATCATGAAAATCGCTCACAATTTCAACGCAGGACCCTGCGTCCTTCCCAGACAAGCTGTAGAAGCTTCAATAGAAGCTTTAAAAGATTTCAAAGGAACCGGAATGTCAGTTATTGAAGTATCCCACCGCTCAAAGGAATGGGAAGCAGTAATGGAAGAGTGCCGCTCTCTTTGGAAAGAGATTTTGAATATCCCGGATGGCTACAAAGTACTTTTCCTGGGAGGTGGTGCAAGCATGGAGTTCTTGTATGTTGCAATGAACCTGTTGGAAAAAAAGGCAGGTTACCTTGAAACCGGAGTTTGGGCAAAAAAAGCAATAAAAGAGGCCAAAGCATTGGGAGAAACGGTTGTCGTTGCCTCTTCAAAAGACAATAACTTTAGCTACATACCCAAAGGATACCAAATACCTTCGGACCTTGATTATTTCCATATAACAACAAATAACACAATTTACGGAACTGAAATCCACGAAGATATGGATTGTCCGGTAAATCTTGTGGCAGATATGTCTTCGGATATAATGAGCCGCCCGGTTGACATTAGCAAATATGCACTTATCTATGGTGGGGCACAAAAAAACGTAGGTCCGGCAGGTGTTACCTTTGTTATAGTCAAAGAAGATATCTTGGGCAAAGTATCAAGATACCTGCCAACCATGTTAGATTACAGGACGCATATAGAAGGGGATTCCATGTTCAATACTCCTCCGGTTTTCCCGATTTATGTAATGACCCAAACCCTCAAATGGGTAAAAGAGATGGGTGGCCTGGAAGCAATCCAAAAAATGAACAAAGAGAAAGCTGCTCTGCTTTACAATGAGATTGACAGGAATAAAATGTTCAAGGGAACCGCTGCATTGGAAGACCGCTCCTTAATGAACATCTGCTTTGTAATGGAAGACCAATACAAAGATAAAGAGGAGGCATTCATGTCCTTTGCAAAAGAACGCGGAATGGTAGGCATTAAAGGACACCGCTCTGTTGGTGGCTTCCGTGCATCTACATACAATGCGTGTCCTATAGAGAGTGTCAAAGCTCTGGTGGAGTGTATGCAGGAATTCGAAAAACTTAATAGCTAAAATTCCCTTAAATATTACTGAAATGAAAATACTTATAGCAACTGAAAAGCCATTTGCAAAGGCAGCCGTAGACGGGATTGCCTCTATAGCAAAGGAAGCTGGACATAATTTGGCTTTACTGGAAAAATACAGCTCTGCAGAAGAACTGTACAAAGCAGTTTCAGATGCCGATGCACTTATTGTAAGGTCTGACAAGGTCACCAAAGAGGTTATCGACGCTGCCGGAAACCTTAAAATTGTTGTACGTGCCGGTGCAGGATATGACAACCTTGACCTCTCTGCCTGTACACAAAGAGGTATTGTTGCAATGAACACTCCTGGTCAAAACTCAAACGCTGTTGCAGAGCTTGCAATAGGCATGATGATTTATATGTCCAGAAACAGTTTCAATCCTGGAACTGGAAGTGAACTCAAAGGAAAAAGTGTAGGCATACACGCCTATGGCAACGTTGGACGTCTTGTAGCCAAACTGGCCAAAGGATTCGACATGAAAGTGCTTGCATTTGATCCTTTTGTAGATAAAACTGCAATTATTAATGACAATGTTACTCCTGTAGATTCCATAGAAGAACTTTACGAAAAATCTGATTTCCTGTCCCTTCATATCCCGGCTACTCCACAAACAAAAGGGTCGGTTGGCCTGAATCTTTTGAACAGACTGCCAAAAGGTGGTTGCCTGGTGAATACTGCCAGGAAAGAGATCATAAACGAGGCAGAACTTATCATGGCCATGGAAAAAAGGGAAGACATCAAATATGTAACTGATGTGGCCACCGAAAACCATGCTACCATAAGTGAAAAATTCGGGAAAAGAGTATTTGCAACCCCTAAGAAGATGGGAGCCGAAACTGCCGAGGCAAATATCAATGCAGGCCTTGCAGCCGCAAACCAAATAGTAAGGTTTTTCGAAACAGGAGACAAAACATTCCAGGTTAATAAATAAACTATACAATAATTTATGGTAAAAGTAAAACCATTTGCAGCAGTAAGACCCCCCAAAAACATGGTGGCAGAAGTCGCTTCACGTCCCTACGATGTACTGAATTCAGCAGAGGCAAAGTCAGAGGCAGGTGAAAAATCACTATTGCATATAATCAAACCCGAAATTGATTTTGACCCTATCGCAGATGAACACTCCCAAGAGGTCTACGACAAGGCTGTGGAAAATTTCAAACTTTGGCAAAAGAAAGGCTGGCTGTCACAAGATGAGAAAGAGATGTATTACGTATACGCTCAAACCATGGAGGGCCGGACCCAGTACGGATTGGTTGTTGGAGCTAGCGTAGAAGACTACCTTACCGGTAAAATCAAGAAACACGAACTCACCAGAAAAGATAAGGAAGAAGACAGGATGATCCATGTACGCATACAAGATGCAAACATAGAACCTGTGTTCTTTGCCTATCCCGACAATCAAGAGATAAACGAAATTGTCGCAAACATTGTAAAATCCAAAGATGCAGAATATGACTTCACTGCAGAAGATGGCTTTGGCCACCATTTCTGGTTGATTGATGATGACGCTGTTATTGCAAGGATAACCGCAATATTTTCACAAATCCCGGCATTTTATGTAGCAGATGGTCACCACAGGACTGCTGCAGCAGCACTGGTAGGCGAAGAAAAGAGAAAAAACAATCCTAATCATACAGGTAATGAAGAGTATAACTTCTTCATGGCTGTAGTATTTCCAGAAAGTCATCTAAAAATCATTGACTACAACAGGGTTGTCAAAGATCTTAACGGAATGGAGCCAAAACAGTTCCTGGAAAAACTTTCTGCCGACTTTGAAGTACAAAAGATTGGAAAAGAAATTTACAAACCCGAATCACTCCATAATTTTGCAATGTACCTTCAAGGAAACTGGTACTCTCTCACTGCAAAACCTGGCACATTCAACGATAACGATCCCATTGGTGTGCTTGATGTTACGGTATTGTCCAACCTTGTTTTTGACAAACTACTGGACATCAAAGACCTGAGGACTTCCAAAAGGATCGATTTTGTCGGAGGGATCAGAGGACTTGCAGAGTTAAGCAAAAGGGTAGACTCCGGAGAGATGGCTGCAGCATTTGCACTCTATCCGGTATCTATGAAACAACTTATTGATATTGCCGATACAGGCAACATCATGCCTCCAAAAACTACTTGGTTCGAACCAAAATTGAGAAGTGGCCTGGCAATTCACAAATTGTCCTGATATTATAGGCCAGACATGAAGGCAGCCCAATCAAAGGCTGCCTTTTTTATTTACACATGATAACCTTGGTGACTTTTTTCCGCTGCAACATAACAAGCATAAACTTCATTATCCAAAGGATAATCCCAACATCCCATGGAGTGGTGCAGCTCTCCTCCAAATCCAGACTTGAAACGGAATAATCCATGCATTGGGTGTGACTCATCACAACCAGGAGAAACACCAAACATATCGTATTCTACACAACCTCTCTCCTTTGCAATTGTCATTGCTCTCCACTGTACTGCGTAAGTGGCCATCAGGTTCCTCCTGTAAGATGTAGATGCTCCGTAAAGATAAGTAGCCCTATTGTCAGAAATTACCAGGAACATTGCCGCCAACGGATTCCCATCATACTCTGCAATTAACAATAATACTTCTGCAGGCGAATTGGTGTCGTTTGCTTTCTCAGTCAATATTATCTTGAAATAATCCAGGGAGTGCAACATGAATGAATTGCGGATAGCTGTCTCTTTGTAGAGATTATACCAAATGTCCAGACTCTCCATACCATGCACCTTTACCTCTACTCCTCTTCTCATAGCCAAAGAGATATTGTACCTGGTTTTTGGCTTCATCTTCTTAAGTAACATATCTTCTTGATTTTCAAGATTTACAAATATAGTATTTGTTGGAAGAATGTTGGAGGCTGCTTTCCTGAAGTTCCAGTTTTTTGTTTCCATATTTACCCTTAATTCCTGGAAATAAGAATCAGGTGGACCCAACCAATTACCATTATGGTCAAAATGTTCATCTTCACTTGCCCATAATGAGCGCCAAGCCAAATCATATCTGATCATTATGCAATTGTTTGGCAAAAAAGGGCGAATTTGCTCTGACAACTCTTCCAGAAACACTCCTGTATCCTCGTCCTTTGGTTCCAACTCCGGTCCATAGGGCAGGTATGCTATAGAGTGAACAGAATCTATTTGCTTAATCAGAATCAACAAATCCGATTCTATATAACTGTCATCTGCTGTACCGTTAGTTACCAAGTGGTTCTTGTTTGCTTTAAAATTCAAAGCAATCGAACTTAACCCTTGCCTGTTTTTTACCTTAGACCAAAAGGCAGTTTGCTGAAGGACTGGTGTCCTGTAGACCTCGCTGATATCCTTGGCAACAATATTGCTTACCATAAATAATTGTTTTTCATCAAAATCAGCCAGCAAATTTAACCCTAAAAAACATCATTGACAAATTATTGGCTTAAATGAAGCTTTTAGTTAAATTTGATGTAGAAAATTAGCATTTAACATATGGATCACAAAATAGAAAAAATTGAATGGTCATCGGAGATGTCCATAGGAAGTAAAATTATTGATGATGACCATAAGACTCTTTTCTCAATCTACAATTCATTGGCAGATTGTGTTCTTGAACAAAAAGGAAACAGGAGTTTTGCAGAGATCCTCTCTGCAATGACAGATTATAGCCTTACCCATTTCAAAAAAGAGGAGCAATACATGGAATCATTCTCCTATCCAGGTATTGATGGACACAAAGAGTTCCACAAAGAATACATCAAGAGTGTTGCTTTTTTCAATAGCCGTTTTTTAAGCAGTAACCCACCGGATGTGTATGAAGTCACACATTTCCTTAAAACATGGTGGGAAAACCATATATTGAATATTGACAAAAAATATGAAGATTTTAAACTTTCTTCCATTCTCTCCATTATCCGGCAAGAACTTCAATCAATGTCAAATAGAGAGCACGCAGCCAGTGGTCAACAATTTTTTAAGGAGAAAGTCAAAATGTACGGAATACGCTCTGCAGATGTAACAAAAATTGCAAAATCACAATACAAGTCTCTTTTACATAAAGATAAGTCGTCAATATTCGGGATATGCTCAAAACTATTTGAATCACAAATCCTGGAAGAGTCTATGATTGCATGCGAGTGGTCTTATATGAAAAGAAAAGAGTTTGAAGAGGAAGATATTGACACATTCTTTTTTTGGCTATCAAATCATGTGACAAACTGGGCCGTTTGCGATACGTTCTGCAACCATACAGTAGGAGCTTTCGCAGAGAGATTCCCAAATAAAATATCCGTTTTGAAATCCTGGGCTCACAACCCAAACAAATGGCTTAGGAGAGCTGCTGCAGTATCCTTGATTGTTCCTGCACGAGCTGGCAAATTCCTGTCCCAATCAATCCAAATTTGCGACATTCTTTTAACAGATACAGATGACATGGTACAAAAAGGATACGGATGGCTGCTTAAAGTTCTTTCCGACACCCACCAAAAAGAGGTTTTCGAATATGTAATGGCAAATAAAGAGTCAATGCCAAGAACATCATTAAGATATGCAATAGAAAAAATGCCAGGGGACCTGAAAAAAATTGCAATGCAAAAATAACACGGCCAAAACCCGGTTATTTACCTCTCCTTTCCGGGATATGAGGGGTCAAATAGAAGTTATTGATAAAGAACAACAACAATATCATAGCCAGGAATCCAATTGCAACCAGCACAAGATAAATTGCCACGAATGCACCATACTGAGCAATATCAAAAAACGGATAAAGGTAATCCTCAAACCAAAAAGCGAGCAACAAACCCCATAACATGAAAATCACAGGATAGCAGAGCCATTTCAATATTTCCTTGAACTGGTATCGTCTTTTTTCATTTAGCAGCCAATAGGCCAAAACCGCGGGAGGTACAACATAATGCAATAACACAGAAGCAATCCGTTCCCTGCCATATAACTCATAAATTGGCTCTAATATTATCAAATACACTATTCCTGTAAGAAGTATATACGATGTAACAGCTCCAAGGTAATTCTTTGCAATGGTTTTTACTTTCCCTTCCTTCAAAAACAACAACCCCGATGAAACCAGGAGAACCAATAAATTTGACTGTAGCGTAAAGTATTTGAAAGTAGTCAAAGCCTGTACAAAACCATCCACGATTGTTTTGTTGTATATATCCAGGAGTATCCCACACAAAGATGCCACAAAGGCTAGCCAAAGCAAGATTGTTGAATTTGAACCCTTATTTGTCATATTGGTTTATAGTTTAACTAGGAGCCAAAAAAATAGTTGACCAAAGGTACAAAAAGAGGAGCAATAATTGAAGTGAAAATACCCATCAAAGCTATTGCAAGTCCTCCTGCAGCCCCTTCCAGAGCTCCCTCTTCAAGAGCCTTTGCAGTACCTATTCCATGAGCTGCCGCCCCCATTGCCAAGCCTCTTGACATCCTGCCCTTTATGCCAGAGATTTTGAGAAACCAAGAACCGGTGACAGCCCCAAAAATACCCGCCAATGTTACCACAACAGCTGTCAGGTAAAAGATGCCTCCTGTCTTCTGGGCAAGCACAATTGCTATCGGAGTTGTAATGGATTTTGGCAGTAATGTGATAATCATTTGAGGGCTTGCACCCAAAACCCCGGCAATCAAAACAACCGACAAGATGGATGATAAGCTTCCTATGAATGTGGCAGTGATTATTGACAACCCTCTGCTTTTGATAAAATCGTAGTGTTTGTATAATAAAAAACCGAATGCAACTACCGATAAGTTTAAAACATATTTAAGAAACCCTGTATTTGATTCATACAAATCCATATCCAAACCAGAGACTTCGAAAATCAGAACAATAACAGCGGTCGCTACTATAACTGTATGGAAAACCATTACTTTGGTTTTCCTGTAAATAGCCCTTCCAAAATAATAGGCCATCAATGTGAGGAGAATAAAAGCTATCTCCAAATAAATCCTACTCATTGCCATCACGCATCGATTCAAATTTATCAGCAATTTTCCCTACAACCCACAAAACCAAAAAAGAACTTACTGAAACTGAGACAACAATAGCTATCAAATCGTTCTGTATAGAAGAAAACGGGACAAGAGCCACACCTGCTGTAACAGGTATGAAAAACAACATAAGATTGTCAAGGAAAAACTGGGCTACAATTTCTACCCACTCCCTCTTTACAACACCAGATTTAAGTAAACCAAACAATACCAGCATGCCCATAACAGAAGGAGAGATAAACCCATGAACCAATTTGCTCAAAAAACCACCTGCATAATAACAAAGGACAATGACAGCTACACCCGATAGTGTTAAAAAAATTTTTTTGCGAACTTTTACTTCATCCATTCATAAGTAGTATAATGGTCACCAGTCATACCCAACGATTCGTACACCTGTTGAGCCCGGACATTACGTTTGTCCACATAAAGACGGATTCCTTTCAACTCGTCGCTGGAACCTACAATCTTCTTGATATGATTGTAAAGCATTTTGTAAACTCCCATTTTCCTGTATCCAGGTTTTACATAAACAGATTGTATCCACCACACCCATCCATTTCTCCAATCGCTCCATTCTGTGGTAATCATGAGCATTCCCGCTGCTTCGCCTTCATTATCAGCTATGAAATATTTTGCCTTAGCGCTATCTTCCAAAACGGATGATACCCCAATTTTTAAAACATCTCTCTCAAGGTCAATACTTTCAGTTTCCTTTGCCATGTTAATTTGGAAATCCAAAATTTCTTCCAAATCAGACTTCAATGCATCCCGAACAACTATATTCATCATTAAAAAATTAAAATCATCCCAAAGGATCAAAACAGCAATAACAATTCTATGGTAAACTTGTTCGAATCCATCTCTTCATATCGGTTGAATTCTGGAAGAGCTCTCTCTACAAAATAATATTCATAGTTGAACCTTAGCGAAGATGCAAACATTTTTGTATCCAGCCCCAGATTGACCCCAAGAGTCATTCTGGTGGCATCAAAATTATTCTCAGAGATATTTTCTCCTATTGCATCCCACCTTGCAAGGGGTGTGATATCATGGATGACACCTGGATTGTCAAGCGGAAAAGAATAGGCCCCCTGTATATACAAAGACAACCTGTCAGTCTCATCAAACCTGTTATACCTGTCCATAACCTCCGATTCAATCAAATATCTTCCTTTTGCATATCTAAAATCTGCACCCCAAATAAAATAATCATTGGTTGCAGACATAGGATAATCATAGATTTTTGCAGTAACCCTAAGCCCATCCATACTTCCCATCTGTACTCTGGCAGCATATGCAAGATTACTTGTCCAAACCGGGTCATTGATGGTGTTTCCGTTGAACACCCCAAACTCAAAAGTAAGAGGCATAAAAGATGTTTCCATCAAATATTTAGCAACTGCACCAATATCCCTGGTCCCGGTAAAATACTTACCCAAAAAGGCCCTGTTTGCAAACAAAAGGTCTGGCGGAGAAACTACATATGAATTATAGATAGGAATACTTGTCTGGCCAAAAGTCAAATGAAAATTTTTAAATGGATTCAAAGTCGCAGACAAGTCCAACACTTGGAAATCGCCGCTACTGCTAAGCTCCACCTGCACCCTGTATGTCAATGGCTGTGTAATATTCCCAGACAAACCCAGCCTGGAATTACGGACAGAAAACCTGGACATATTTGTTTCAGTTGCATATTCATATTTTGTTTTTATTGTTCCGTCAAAAGTTGCAGAGGGATATTTAACCTGACCATATCCCGCTATATTGGAAATAATAAGAATTACTAATGCAGTAGTAAATTTCACTTTCATCATTAAAAATACTTTACAATTTAAAGAGTGCAAAAATACGAAAATAAAACCCTATGACAATAAAAAAC
>JAQWAL010000035.1 GCA_028707695.1 Bacteroidales bacterium
ACAAAGTGATTATTGCCAGGAGTGTTTCCAGGGTGATTCCGGGTAAAACAAAACAGATGTGGGATTTGCCAAAAGAGTCAAAATTGGTTTCGGGTTTTGACCATTATACTGTAAGGAATATTTCAAACCCGGTTAAGATTGTAATCAAGTCTTTAAGAGGAGATTTTGTGGTTGACAGGGAGCCGGACTATTTTAGGTCGGATTCCCTTTTTGTATGTAAAGGTGCCGATACTCTGGAGATTGTGGGCAAATCTTACTTGTCGGAAAAGAATGTTGTTGAGCAAAGAACCCTGTTTTACGGACAAAGCATGGGGAACAAAGGGGAAAAGATTTACAAAGGTGTCAATCTGGGAGAGTTGTTATCTGGGATGTTTGTGCCTACATTGGATGGTTTGGCAACTTCAATTGTGTGTGTAGAGGCTACGGATGGTTACAGGGCTTCTTTTTCGCTGTCGGAGCTCATTAACAGGAACGACAATAGGGAACCTCTGCTTATGTACGGTGGTGACGAGGCGGGGCGGATGGGCTTTTCAATTTTCTGCAACTCCGATATGTTTGCAGACAGGGCAATAAAGAGTATTAGTAAAATAACAATTAATTGAGTCGGGTATGGGCATCAGAAAACTTTTTGAATCATCTTTTTTGGGAGCAATGGTTTTGTTGCTTGCTTTGTCGTGTAATAGTAATGGTTCTGGTAATGAAAACGGAGAAAAGGTTTCCGGTAACCTTGTGATTTTCCATGCTGGTTCGCTCTCTGCCCCACTGAAAGCTATTGCAGATTCCTTCAATGTGCTTTATCCCAAAGTCAGGGTATTGACAGAAGCTTCGGGTAGTATTGATGCTGCAAGGAAAATAACTGAGTTGAAAAGGGAGTGTGATATAATGGCCTCTGCAGATTATGCAGTAATTGACAAATTGCTTGTGCCGGAATATGGAATCGAGAATATCAAGTTTGCAACCAATGAAATGGCAATTGTCTATTCTGGGCAGTCGAGGTACAAAGATGAAATAGACTCTTTGAACTGGCCGGAGATTCTGGCAAGGGAGGATGTTTCGGTTGGCCGCTCCGATCCTGATTCAGATCCTTGTGGATACAGGACTCTACTTGTGTTACAACTGTCCGGGATGTATTATGACAGCACTTTCACCACAAAGATTGCAAAGAAAGATAAAAGGTTTATAAGGCCAAAGGAGACTGATCTTTTGGCTTTGCTGGATGTGGGTGCTGTAGATTATATTTTTCTGTACCGCTCTGTTGCAGTGCAGCATGGGTTACCTTATCTGCAATTGCCAACTCATATAAACCTTGGTGATCCCTCTTACAACGACCTTTACTCTAAGGTTTCTGTTGATGTGCGGGGGAGTACTCCTGATAGCAAGATGGTTATGACCGGAGAGGCAATGGTTTACGGGGTGACACAGTTGAAAGAAGCGCCAAATCCTGCAGCAGCCGGTGCATTCATGGAGTTTCTGCTCTCGCCAACCGGTGGGCAGGCTATTTTGGATCGGATGGGTCAAAAGCCTTATTCCAGATAAGTTCTTCCATTCCCCTTTTTGGGACATGGTGTGTGCCGTTTGCATCCCTCCAGTATTTGATGTTGCCATCTGTGGCAAGATCCACAACAACATTTTCCTTTGGTTTTCCTAACGCTATGACAAGTATAGGGTCAAGGTTGCCGGGAAGGTTTAATGTAGCGATTATCTCTGCTTTTTTTATTGAAGCAATCATGCATCCTCCCCAGCCGAGCTCTACTGCCCTTAGGAGTATACTTTGGGCAAAAATCCCGTTGTCGCAGGAGTAACTCGCAGAGATATCTTTGTCGTGAAGCAGAATGATGTATGCAGATGGTCTTTCTCCCTCTTGTGGCCCGTCCCAGTCGTTAAGGTACCCGGCCCATGCAAGGGAGGGGAATAGTTGATGGTTGATTTGGCGGTTGTTTGAAATGAAGTACTTGATTGGCTGTACATTCCTGGAAGAGGGAGAATACCTTGCAGCCTCTACCATAGATAAAAGATGTTCCTGAGGGATTGGTATTTGTTGGTGGAAACGTCTGTAACTTCTGTTCTCTTTGAAAGGTATCATAGCTGTTTTTATTTAAGTTTCAAAAGTGTCGGGACACTCTCTATATTGTTTGCTTTGTAGAGTCTTGGATGTTCTATCTCTTGTGTTACCTCATGTGCCCATATGATTTCGGAAGGGATGTATATTGCATGCCCTCCAAGCTCCAAAACAGGTAAAATGTCAGATTTGAAAGAGTTCCCCACCATGACAAAATTATCGGGTGTTATACCAAGCCTGTCGATAAGTTTTGTGTAGCTCTCTTGGTTTTTTTCGCTCATTATCTCTATATGGCAAAAATATTTGTCCAATCCAGAACGTTTGACCTTGGACTCTTGTTCTTTTAGGTCTCCTTTGGTAGCAAGGACCAAAGGGATGTTTGGATGAAGCTGCTCAAGGACATTTTCTACATTAGGATAAAGTTCAATCTTATTGCCAATGGTATCTTTGCCTATTTGGATGAGTTCCAGGATCTGATTATTGGTCAAGGTTCCTTTGCTCAATTCGATGCCGCACTCTACAAGCGAAATGATAAATGGTTTGGATCCGTAGCCAAGCAGAGGCAGGTTTTTCCTTTCGCGTTCCAAAAGGGCATTGATAGCTGTTTTGTTGTCGCAGAATGCAGCCATTTTTTGTGCAAACTTATTTTCTGCATTGCGATAGTGGTTTTCATTTACCCAGAGGGTATCGTCTGCATCAAAGGCTACAGCCTTGATTGTATTGTTGGTCATTTTTATTTATTTAAAAAGAGAGTAATCTTTTGGACTACCCTCTTTATATTGTTGTTTAGAAAAGTCTTATTTGGCAACCCTTTCAAGCCATTTGAGCATGAACAGCATTGTGCCCATGGAAATGAGACAAGCCACTACAAACAGACCCCATGTCATCCAGATTGGAATGTTTTCGTAGAAAATTGCGCCAATGAAAAGGAGCTGGTTTCCTAATGCTGTTGCACCAAGCCATCCACCTTGCATTACCCCTTGGTATTGCGGAGGTGCTACTTTGGATACGAATGATATACCCAGCGGGCTTATGAACAACTCTGCAACTGTGAGGATAAAGTATGTACCTATCAAAAGGAACGGAGTAACTTTTTGTGCTTCCGGCAGACTACCGGCTGCTACCACATCGCTGTGCAAAGGAAGACCTAGTGAACCTAGTGACATAACAAAGAAACCTAGTGCAGCAATGAACATACCAATGGCAATCTTCTTAGGTGTAGATGGTTCCATTCCTTTGCTGCGCAACCAGTTAAATACACCAATCACAACAAATGTGAGGAATACTACAAATATTGGATTTGCACTCTGGAAATCTTCTACTGCCATTTGGTAACCAAACAGGTTGAGGCTGGTGTAGTCCCTTGCAAAGAAAGTTAGGGTAAGACCATTTTGGTGGAACGAGAACCAGAAGAAAATAACAACTGCAAATACTGCAAAAAGGGCATAAAGGCGTTGTTTAACCTCTTTTGCATCCATTTCCACAGCACCAGGTTCGTTGGAAGCAGCACTTTTCTTGTTTTTGTTCACATCTGGCAAATGTTTTTTGTTTGCAAGGAATATTCCAACAGATATAATCATTGTAAGGATTGCTACTGCAAATGCGTAGTGGAAACCGGTTACGAATGAGTTGAGGTATGAGTTGACAAATCCCTCAATGTTTCCGGCAAATGCTCCGGTTTTATCTACCTCTGCAGATAGTTCCATCAATCTTTGGGTTCCTTCCGGAGTTATGGTGCCATCCAGGTATGCATGGCAAATGCTTGGGAGGTTGGGGTTGTACTCAAAACCGTTTTTGGCAAGCCATAGTCCCCTCACATATTTTGCAATGAAAGGAGCGAACATAGCACCAACATTGATGAACATGTAAAAGAGCTGGAATCCTGAATCACGCATTTTGCTGTATTGTGGGTTGTCATACATTTGACCAACCAATGCCTGCAGGTTTCCTTTGAAGAGACCGTTACCAAAAGCGATGGTGAATAACCCTATGCAAGAGATTATCAAGAACAAGGTTTTGTTGCTTACAGGAGTAGGGGAAGGAATTGCAATCATCAGGTATCCCAGGGCCATCACGACCAGACCCACCAAGATTGTTCCTTTGTAATTTCTTGTTTTATCGGCAATGATACCACCCACCAAAGAGAGTATGTATATCAATGCATAAAACACAGAGTAGATAATTCCTGCACTGGTTCCATCCAGACCGAATTTTGACTGGAGGAACAAAACCAGGATAGCCATCATAGTGTAGAATCCAAAGCGCTCACCCATATTTGAGAGTGCTGCCGCCAATAATCCTTTAGGTTGTCCTTTGAACATAAAATAGAATATTTATTTAGTTTGTAATTTCCAATGTTCGCAAAAATAGTAAAATTTGAGTAACTTTGTTAAAAAGTTGAAGTTTCGGATGCATAAAATTTTACTTTTATTAGTAACCACACCCATATACTTAATTTCTTTATTGCCTTTAAGGTTTCATTACTTTTTATCTTCATTGGCAGGCTTTTTCCTTTTCAGGGTTTTGAAGTACAGGCAAAATGTTGTTACTGTAAACATAGCCCGTTCGTTTCCACAATTGAAATACAATGAGATAAAAGCAATAGCAGACAAGTTTTACAGGAATTTTACGGAGATTATGGCAGAAAGCATCAAGATGATCACGCTTTCTGCAGGTAAAACCAGTCGCATGGGCAAGATTGTAAACCCTGAGATGCTCCTGAAGTATTACCAAAAGGGTGTCCCTGTGATTATTGCCGGCGGCCATACAGGTAATTGGGAGTTCCTGACACGCATGGATAACTTTGAAGGGGGAGATAAGACCGGTTACTCCGGGGAGCAGTTTTGTTTCATATACAAACAACAACACTCTGCCTTGTCCGATAGGATCATCAGGTGGGTACGCACCCGGAACAACTCCGTAAGGCTGGTTGAGTCGGGTTCTGCAGCCAGGACAATATTGAAAAACAAGGATGTCCCTGCATGTTATTTCCTCTTTTCTGACCAGGCTCCACTTCCTGGTTCAAAATTCAGGATGGAGTTCTTATCACAGCAGACCTTCATGATTAACGGTCCTGAGGTAATTTCCAAAGCGGCCGGTATACCTGTTTTGTTTGTAGAGATGCAACGTGAAGGGAGGGGCCGGTATTTGGTGACATTCCATGAGATTGCAGAGGATCCCGCTCAATGTGAAAAAGGAGATGTTACTGCAGGTTTCGCGAGATTGTTGGAAACCTGCATAAAGAGAGAGCCGGATAATTGGCTGTGGAGCCATAAAAGATGGAAAAGGGGTGTTGTTGAAAATGAGTTGCACAAGAAATGATATGGGTAGTTGCATGTGATTGCTGCACTTTTTTTGCATATGATTGTTAGAGATAGAAATATATAATAAACCGTACGTCATGAAAAACACATTGAAAATTGTTTTTGTTTTGGCTTTGATTTTTGCATCGACAAATAGCTATAGCCAAATCCTGAACCCAGGCGAAAAGATTCCTGCCGGGGCTATTGTCTACTCTTTGCCATCCACAACCATTCACTTGTCGGTAGAGGCAGAATTTGAGTCATTTGTAGCAGGTCCTTATGCTCGTTTTGCACAAAAGTACCTTGGAGTGGAGGCTCGTCAGGAGAGCGGTGAAACCTACAAGATAAAATCGGTGGAGATGATCCCGTTTGTAGAGGCAGATCCATCTGTCAATATTGCATTGAATTTGGGAAACCAAAGGAACGCATCTGCAAATTTTTTGGAAATGATTGACCAGGGTCTTATAATATGGTCAGATTCATATGCAGGTAAGGAGCAGAAAATGCAATATCCCACATTGAGAAACGAAGATTTGTTTCGCAAGAGTGTAACGGCTTCCAATCTAACCAACGAACAAAGTACTCTGTACCGTACTGTAAGGACCTCAACCGGAACTGAAAGGATAGCTGTACAACAAAGCCAGGTTGTGGAGAAAAGCCTGGAAAAAAGGGCAGAGGAGGTTGCCGGCAATATCTTTCATTTAAGGAGCAAAAGGTTGAACATCATAACTGGAGACACAGATGCCACCTTCAGCGGAGATGCCATGAGGGCAGCCATAGAAGAGATCAACAGGCTGGAAGAAGAGTACCTTGCTTTGTTTTACGGCAAAAGAAGCAACGGTAGCCAAAGGATGACATTTGACATAGTGCCGGATAAAGATGCCGATAAGCAAATTTATATTGCATTCCGCCTTTCAGAATCTTCCGGGTTACTTCCTGCAAACAATCTATCGGGAAGACCTGTGGTTCTGGAACTGGTTCCGGAATCTGCCGGCTCTGCTTATGCATTGGATGCAAACACCGGCAAGGATGCTGTTGTTTACAGGAAGCCTGTGATGGTTAATGCAAGGTTAATGGATGGCCAGGATTTGGTAATTCAGTCCAGGATACCTGTATACCAATTGGGAACTTTGCTCTCATTCCCAATCAATATTGCTACGGGAAGGTTGTAAAAGTTGCAGTATTTTGTTAATTTTGAGTTTTGCCAATTATTAATTATTAAAAAATAATCACATTATGAACATTAAAGAGTTGAAGCCAGAAAGGGTTTGGAACCATTTTTACTCCCTTACCCAAATACCACGTCCATCCAAGAAAGAGGGACAGGCCGTTTTGTTCCTGGAGAAATTCGGAAAAGACCTTGGCCTTGAAACAATCAAGGACCAGCTTGGTAATATAATAATAAGGAAACCTGCAACTCCCGGTATGGAGAACCGCAAGGGTATAATCCTTCAGGCCCATATTGACATGGTCCCTCAAAAGAACAGCGACAAGGATCATGATTTTGAAAAAGACCCGATCGAGACAAGGATAGTGGATGGCTGGGTATATGCCAACGGAACCACACTTGGAGCTGACAACGGAATGGGTCTTGCTGTTGCCATGGCAGTTTTGGAAGACAAAGAGATGGTACATGGTCCGGTGGAGGCTCTTTTCACTATAGACGAAGAGACCGGAATGACTGGTGCAAGAGGTTTGAAAGCAGGTATACTCAAAGGGGACATATTGATCAACCTTGATTCCGAAGACGAGGGCGAGCTTTATGTGGGTTGCGCCGGTGGTCTGGATGCCAATGTTACTTTCAAATATTCAGAGGAGCAAGTTCCTTCGGGATATGCCGGATATAGATTAAATATTACCGGGCTTAAAGGGGGACACTCCGGTATGGACATCATACTTGGACGCGGAAATGCCAACAAGGTTATGGTTAGGGTGCTGCTTCCCATAATGGAGGAGTTGGATGCCCGTCTGGCTTCTGTAGAGGGAGGAAGCCTCCGGAATGCAATCCCAAGGGAGGCTTTTGCCACTTTGGCTTTGCCAGAGGCAAATTACCAAAAAGCACTGGAAATAGTCAATAGCCACCTTGCCCAATTGAAGGTTGAGCTATCTGCTCATGAGCCAGATTTGAAGATAACCCTGGAGAAATGTGATACTCCTGCAAAGCTGATTGATAAGACCACAGCTGTGAACATGGTGAAGGCTGTATATGTGTGCCCCAATGGAGTCGAAAGGATGAGCGATGCCATGCCTGGCCTGGTGGAAACTTCAAACAACCTGGCTATTGTGAAATCCGGGGATGGTGTTATAGAAATCAAGACTTTGATGAGAAGCTCCGTGGACTCTGCCAAAGATATCCTTGCAAAGTCCATTGCCTGTGGTTTTGAACTTGCCGGTGCAGAGGTTTCCTTCTCTGGAGGTTATCCTGGTTGGAAGCCTAACATGGATTCAGATATCCTGAAATCCATGAAGGTGGTTTACAAAGACCTATATGGAAATGAGCCGGAGGTAAAGGCAATACATGCCGGATTGGAATGCGGGATTTTGGGAGGAACATACAATAATTGGGATATGATCTCTTGCGGCCCTACTATCCGCTCTCCTCACTCGCCGGACGAAAGGGTGAATATAGAGACTGTAGACAAATGGTGGAAATTTGTAGTGGAGGTGCTTAAAAATGCACCCGTGAAGTAACAAATATACTTTATAATTTGCAGGGCTGGAAATATTCTTTTATATTTGCAGCCCTTTTTTAATTACAAAAGTATTATTAATATGTTGAAACATTACGAAACCGTTTTCATTGCAACTCCCGTTTTATCTGACGTGCAGATAAAGGAAGCGGTAAAAAAGTATCGCGACTTCATCACCGACAATGGTGGCGAAATCGTGCACGAAGAGGATTGGGGCCTCAAGAAACTGGCCTATCCCATCCAAAAGAAAACCACCGGTTTTTATCATTTGATTGAATTCAAAGCAGATTCTGCTATGATAGCCAAAATGGAAATCCAATATCGCCGCGACGAGCGTATTATCCGTTTCCTAACATTTGCTTTGGATAAACATGCTGCTGCATACGCAGAGAAAAGAAGGTCTAACAAGTCGGAATCTAAAGTTAAGGAGGCATAATTATGGCAGGCGCAAACAACGAAATCCGTTATCTGAATCCTCCTACTGTAGAGGTTAAGAAAAAGAAATATTGCAGGTTCAAGAAATCCGGGATCAAGTATGTAGATTACAAAGATGCTGAGTTCCTTAAAAAGTTCCTCAACGAACAAGGTAAGATATTGCCACGCAGACTAACAGGAACATCACTCAAGTTCCAGAAGAAAGTATCGCAGGCGGTTAAACGTGCAAGGCATCTTGCATTGCTGCCGTATGTGACAGATTTGATGAAATAAGCTAAGGAGGTAGATAAAATGGAAATTATACTAAAACAAGACGTGCCTAATTTAGGCCACAAAGATGATCTGGTTACTGTGCGTAACGGATATGCTACCAATTATCTTATTCCGCAAGGTTATGCAACGTTGGCAACTCCGTCTGCCAAGAAAATGCATGCAGAAAACTTGAAACAGAGAGCTCACAAAGATGCAAAAATAAGGGAAGAGGCTCAAGCACTTGCTGCAAAACTGGAAGGTGTTCAGGTTACTCTCGCAACAAAAGTAAGCTCAACCGGTAAGATATTTGGTTCTGTGAACAACATCCAGGTAGCCGAGGCTTTGGCTGCCAAAGGGTTTGAAATTGACAGGAGAAACATAACCATACAAGGAGAAGAGGCTGTAAAAGAAGTTGGTGTATACGAAGCTGTGGTTAAATGCCATAGGGATATCAAAGCCAATATAAAGATTGAAGTTATTGCAGAGGAGTAGTAAAACTGCTTGTTGCAAGGTTAAAAAAGGGTGTCAAAACAGGCACCCTTTTTTGCAATATCTCCTTTTTTGAACAACATATCTGGTTTATTGTTATATTTGAATAAAACTTACCAAAATACATCTGTTATGATTAAAAAATTTTTAGCATTTACAATTATGCTGTTCTCTGTAGCTGCTATTGCCCAGGAACAGACAGAGGCCGGAAAGAACGGTCCATTCCTTACAAATAAATTTTTCGACAACTGGTTTATATCAGTAGGTGGAGGAGCACAAGTCCTTTACGGTGAGCACGACAATGTAGCTTCTTTTGGAGACAGGCTTGCTCCTGCTTTGGATATTTCACTTGGAAAATGGATTACCCCGTCTGTTGGTCTCAGGGCCCAATTTGCAGGACTTAGTGCAAAAGGTTTGGTTTCCAATCCGGCAGCCAAATTCATTGACGGAACTTCAAGTGACTATTCCGGTTATTACGACGAAAAGTTCAATTTTTTCAATCTTCATGGCGACCTTCTTTGGAATGTTTCAAACACAATAGCCGGTTACCGTAGTGACCGTACATGGGATTTTGTCCCTTTTGTAGGTCTCGGATATGCCAGGTCTTCCAAGGATGGTGTTAACCCACAATACAAAGAGGTAGCTGCCAATGTTGGTTTGTTGAACGAAATCAGGCTTTCTGATGCTGTGAACCTGAACCTTGAGCTTAGGGCCATGCTTGTAAACGACCGTTTTGATGGTTATGAAGTAGGCCAGGGAGTAGAGGAGATTGTCTCTGCTACTGTTGGGTTTACATACAACTTTGCAAAGAGGGGTTTTGACAGATATGTACCTGTAGTTCCGGATTATTCCCCTTATACAAGTAAAATTGCAGACCTGGAGAAAAAGATTGCCGAGGCTGATGCCAAGGCTGCCAAACTTGCTTCTGACTTGCAGGCAGAGAAAAACAGGAAACCGGAAGTTGTCAAATCTGTGGAATATGTTGCTGCCCCACTTGCAATATTCTTTCCTATCGGGCAATCCCGTCTGACAGACAAAGATCTTATCAACCTGGGTAATTTTGCCGAGGTTCTCAAGAAATCGGGCAACACATATAAAATCATGGGTTCTGCAGACGCTGCAACCGGTAACAAGAGAATCAACCAAAAACTCAGTGAAGATCGTGCACAGGCTGTTTACAATGCACTTGTGAACAAGTTTGGCGTGGATGCTTCTAGGTTAGAGGTTATTGCAAAGGGTGACCAAGATGAGCCTTTTGACAAACCAATTTTGAACAGGGTTGTAATATTGGAATAGATTCTGTGATAAAAATACTGAAAGAGGGTGGTTTTAAGCCATCCTCTTTTTTATTAGCGTGTTACAGCAAGGCTTCTTTTACCTTGTTACTTTTCGCTCTGTTATAAGTATTAATATGGAAATATTTTGTACCTTTGATGAATTATTTATAAGGTATTAAAAGATTAATGGTAATATAATGAAACAAGATCTTCAAATTACTGAACTCATAAAAAAGGAAGAGAATCGTCAGTTGCATGGTATTGAACTGATAGCTTCGGAGAATTTCGTAAGTCCCCAGGTGCTTTCTGCCTTAGGCTCCGTTTTGACAAACAAGTATGCCGAGGGTTATCCGGGTGCCAGATATTATGGAGGGTGCGAAGTAGTTGACCAGGTAGAACAAATTGCGATTGACCGCTTATGCCAGCTTTTTGATGCCGAATATGCAAACGTCCAGCCACATTCCGGAGCACAGGCCAATATGGCTGTTTTCATGGCTTGCCTCAAACCAGGTGATACCTTCATGGGCCTGGACCTTGCCCATGGCGGACATTTGACACATGGTTCCCCTGTTAACATGTCTGGCATGTGGTACAATGCCATAGGTTACCAGTTGGACCAAGAGACTGGCATGGTAGATTACGACGATATGGAAAGGAAGGCTCTGGAATACAAACCAAAGCTTATCATAGGTGGTGCTTCTGCCTATTCAAGGGAGTGGGACTGGGAGAGAATGAGGGCTATAGCAGACAAGATAGATGCTATTTTCATGGTTGATATGGCGCATCCTGCCGGATTGATTGCTGCCGGTTTGCTAAAGAACCCTGTAAAATATGCTCATATTGTAACTTCTACAACCCACAAGACTCTTCGTGGACCTAGAGGTGGAATTATTTTGGTAGGTAAGGACTTTCCTAATCCTTTTGGTATCAAGACACCTAAAGGTGAGATTAAGATGATGTCTGCAGTGCTCAATTCAAGCGTATTCCCCGGTATACAAGGTGGTCCGTTGGAACACTGTATAGCTGCCAAAGCTGTCTCTTTCTTTGAGGCTTTGCAACCGGAGTTCAAGGCCTACCAGTCACAAGTACAAAAAAACGCAGCAACAATGGCCTCTGCCTTTATTGAGAAAGGGTACAAGGTTGTTTCGGGGGGTACTGACAATCATCTTATGTTGATAGATTTAAGAAGCAAATTCCCCGATTTGACCGGTAAGGTTGCCGAGAAGATATTGGTTACTGCAGATATTACAGTGAACAAGAACATGGTTCCGTTCGATTCTCGTTCTCCGTTCCAGACTTCGGGTATAAGGGTAGGGACTCCTGCCATTACATCCAGGGGTTTGTTGGAGAAGGATATGCCTTTTATTGTTGATTTGGTGGACAAGGTGCTTTCCAATATTGACGACGAGAGTGTCATTGCAGATGTGAGGGAGCAAGTAAGGAAGAAAATGCACGGCTTACCATTGAACATCTGGTAGTAAGATACAACACATATTTATGGGCCGGTCTATTTATTGACCGGCTTTTTGTTTTTCCGGAGTTGTTTCAAAGAATTTATTTGTATACGGGAACAGAGGGAGGCTTAGTTTCCCATATTCTTCCCTTTTGCTTGGGTATAGCTTGCGGTCAGATACAATCCTTCTCTCTTTTGGCCGCTCTTCTTCTCTGTTTGTGAATCCTTTGATTGTTTTATCTTCGGGTTCAAGTTCAAAGATTGGATAGGCATCGCTTTTGACATTTTCATAATATCTTACCTGCTGAACGCTTTTTTCTATAATTGTTGCTGACATGGCTTTGCACTCTTTTTTGTTCATGGTGGTAATGATAGAGTCCTCTTCAAGGAAAAAAACAAGGGAAACGCCCCCAAATGCATCAAACCTTGAAAGGTCCCCTTTAGAAAACCAGGCTGTCATGTCTGTAGCTTTTACCTGGTTGTAATGAAGTGAGTCCTCTTTGGATGCAACAAAGGCATTTGTTAGTAAATCAGCTTTCTTAAGTGAGTTTCCGGAGGTAAACAGGAATATGCTGTCAGATGTGAATTGGTTCTCTTCGCTCCAAATGACAGGGTCTTTGTACATCCTTATAATGGAATCTATTGAGTTGAAAAGCAAAGAGTCACTTCTGCCCTGTAAGTCGCTCCTGAAAAAACGGATGTTCTTGTTGGCAAATACAAACCGTACAAGCGTTGTGTCAACAGGAACTGAATTTGCGTTTGT
This sequence comes from Bacteroidales bacterium, assembly GCA_028707695.1. GTDB lineage: Bacteria > Bacteroidota > Bacteroidia > Bacteroidales > UBA932 > Bact-08. Next base: position 12,721 of record JAQWAL010000035.1, read on the forward strand.
TGCGGGAGGTATGGCAATTGAGTCTTGTTTGGGGAGAGTGTCCGGTATTGCAAGAGTATCAACAAGTCTTAGAGAGTCAACAAGTCTTAGATTGTCAGCAAGTCTTAGAGAGTCAACAAGTTTTTCTGCGTCAATGACTTTTGCAGAATCAATTTGTGACGGCGGGGCAGGTATTTTTGCTGTGTCAATAATTGATGTGTCGGGGGCAATATTCTGCACGGTGAACATCTCTTTGATATAATCCCTGTTTCCTTGTTTTTGCCTTTTGATGGATTCTGCTGCAACTGCAGAGTCTACAAGATTCATTGCCAAAGCCTTGTATGATATGGTGTCGGCAGCAAAAAAAAGAGTATCAGGGATATCGTTTTCCATAGAATACATTGCTACCGATGGGTTGTCATACATTTTTGCATGTAAAGGGTCTTGACGGTATTGTGCATAGTCCGAAAACATAATCAACGATTGAGCTGTATCCAGGATTTGTATATCCCTCCATAAACGGGCTTCTGATTTATTCTTGTTGTACACCAAGCTATCTGCCCAAATTTCGTTCTCTTTGTTGCTGAGATAGGCATTGTCATAGAAACCGTAAGAATTGTCCTTGCCCACATACCAGCCCTTGTTTGACGATAAAAATCCATCATCTTGCCACCCGTATGTCTTGCCAAGGAATTCACTCCTCTCTTCCTGCGCCCAATATACAAGGGAATCACTTTTAAGAATCATTCCTTGTGCAGACATCTCTACCTGTTCCATGAATTTGAACCTCTTTATTTGGGAGTGGTAATAACCATACAAACTCTCTATAGTATTACCTGTTGTGTCCATCATGCTACCCCCGTGGAAAAAATATGCAATGCTGTCTTTGGTATTGTAATCAAGGAAATGGGTACGCAAACGATTTGAGTCTTTGTCCATCAGTTCCACAATATGTCCTCTTACCTGAGCCAGGGAACTGTCTGCGATATAGTGAATCTGGTCACTTGTCAAAGTGTTGTTTTCGTGGATTATCCTTACATTACCCTTGGCGTCCACAGTGTTTTCCACTGCATTCCAAATTGCAGAATCACAAATAATTAGTGCCCCATTATGAAGAAATTGGGCATTCCCGGTTACAAGTTTGATGTTGAGGTTGTTGTTTTCGTAGCTCTGTGCAGTCTCTGCCCTTATGAGCCT
>JAQWAL010000036.1 GCA_028707695.1 Bacteroidales bacterium
CGGGTGCTGCTATCAAAGCCTATGCAGAAGATGGTGTTTTTGGCAAATGTGATGGTGCCACTGAAAATGGTTGTTTTGCAACTTGTCCTAATTGTGATTCTCTTTTTGAAGGGCTGAGTGGAACTGGTAACGGAACACTAACAAGGGGAATTTGCCCTGCCTGTGGGTACGAAATTGGAATTGATAATTGATTCAATTACGGATCAAACATAAAATATGGGAGATTCGATAATCATTTTTTTTACTATACATGATAAACATCTATTTTTATCATGTATAGTGTTTTTAAAACCATTTTACTAATTTAAAATAATTCCGTAAGGATAATGAAAAAAAGTCTAATATTATTATTTTCTTTAGTGCTAATTTCATGCAACTCAAAAGATAGTGCAGATTCAGAAACGTACACAATGCCTGTATTTAAGCAGGAATTATCAGTAACTCCAAAGTATATTCACAAAGACAAACCTCTTGCTCAAATATTTTACATGCAAGTTTATAAGGATTATTTATTGTTCAAATCATCTGATGAAAATAACCTTGTACAGCTTTTTAATAAAAACACCGGAGAATATGTAGCAGGAATTGCACCAAGAGGTAGAGGAGCAGGCGAATACCCTATGACTGTTAATTTTTTCTTCCTTGGAGATACTTTGTGTGTTTACGACAGACAACAACTTGTGGTTAATTACTATGAAAGTGATTTTGTTGGAAACAGAATACCTTTCAAACGAATACAAATTGAGGGAGCAAATGGATTTCTTCAAATTGTGCCTTATAAGAGGGGTTTCATAACAGTACCCACAAAAGGCGTTAGGTTTATTATACAGGACGAAACAGGAAAACAAATTGGTAAATACATACATTACCCAAATTTCAATGCAATAAATGATAGTAGTATTGTAAGAAATGCATTATTTACTGGTTCACATGAAGTTGATATAAAACCTGATCACACAAAGTTAGTATCAGCGACTTTTGCGGGTGCAATAATTGAAATATTCTCTCTTAGTGGAAATAAAATAAGCCTAGACAAGGAGATCCGCTTATTACCACCAACACTACTTAAACGAAAAGACAATAGTTATACTACATCAGATGAATCTTTTGTGGGATTCTGGAATATTCATACTACCGATGATTATATCTATTTGATCTTCTCTGGAAAAACGCTTAAAGATCATAAAAAACATCGTTGTGGTGATTTTATATACGTTTATGATTGGGAAGGCAATCCTATAAAGTCCTATAAAATTAATGGTGGCATATATAGATTTACCATTGATGAGGCTCAGCAAAGAATTTTTCTTATTACTTATGATCAAGACGGGGATGAGATAATAGGATATTTTAATTTATAGTTACATTGATTAGCTATCAATAGAATAAAGTTTTTGTTTTTAAACCGGTAGAACATTATAATATGAATTTTAAATGGCTCTGTCCAGAATTTTTTTGTAAACGATAATTGAGATTTCATAATTACAATAAAATTCTTTTATCAAATATAAGAATAAACTGATTAAGCTCCGGAATATGTAACATATCTGCAGGTAGAGTAGAGTAAACTTTGCAGTATATTAAGCTTCTTAATTGTACCAAAACCGGGATGTTAACTATTTGAGCTGTATCTTAATTAAAATCGGATTATCATTCTCTTTTAAAGTGTTTCCTAAGTTTCGTAATTTTTCGGATACCTTATTGCTGTGGATGTGATTTTTTAAAGTTGAAGCTTCAATTATACTTATCATAAAATTATTTCTGCTTGTATACATGGGCCATATAGATGGGCCACCTAATAAATCATCAATAAATCCTTGGTTAGCTTTTGATTGTGGTGCTATAAAAGAAAAAAGTCCAGTAGATTTGTCAAATAGAGCGTAATTTACAAGGTTTGTCGAATTTTTATTATTATCAAAGTTATTTATAATGAGCTGCATGAAAAGATAATTACTGCTCTCACATATATGTCCAACTTTATGACTGTTTCCGTATTTAATAAAATAGAGAGTATCAATTGAGAGGTTATTATTTATTCTTAAAATATAGGGGTTTATTCCATTAAACAGAGTTAGCCCTTTTTCAGTAGGTATCATGTCAACGGAAAAATATGTTGCTCTCATGCTCCAATCTTGCTCTTTAAGTTTTTGTCTTTCACCTATTGGGTATTTAACTTTTAAAACAATATTTGAAAGAGAGTCTGTTATAATTGCAGAGTAGATATTGTTGTCATTGAGAATTATATCTGGTGAAAAGGCAAACTTATTATTAAAAACAGCAAAATCCCAATTAGAGATGTTATGAGTAGTGCTGTCTTGAAGCGGAAAAATATTCCTTATATGTTTCCCTTTGGTTGTGTACTCTTTGCAAGTATTTAGAGTACTTATAATAATAGTGTTATTGTTTGTAATTTGTAAGGCGTTCAAGTAGCTGTATTCTTGAGAACTTCTGCCCATTCTATTGAATGTTCTGATGAATTTTCCGGTAGAGTCAAATATCTTTATATCTCCGTTCATTTGCATAATGAACAAAGTATCGTTTTCAAAAACAGTACCTCTTTGAAAAACTTTTCCTACAATGCTTTTCTCTGAGTATTCAAGTGGAATATACTCTATGTCGCTGGCAATTTCAGAGAGGGCAATAGATCGACTTTGTCCTATACTGTTCTCTATGTCAATTACCATTATCCCATTATAACTATCTATCTCATCTGACCTTATGTTACATGATAAAATTAGTAGTAAAATAGTGAGGCAAACAATTATGTATTTCATACTAATTATGTTTTTTTGTGATCCTTCTATTGCAGTAAAAGGCTCTCAAGGATTATTTATAATTCGTGTTCCTGTTCACATTAATTCAGTTTGGAACCAGATGAGATTTAAGATTATTTAGCTCTTTAGTGTTCTTTTAGTTTGTTTTAAATGTTGCGGCTATTCTTTCCAATCCCTCCTTAACAATTGCCTTTGGGGCTCCTATGTTCATACGGAAAAAGCCTTGGCCACACTCTCCAAAAGCGGTACCATCGTTAAGACCTACTTTTGCTTGGTTAATGAGCTTCTCTTTTATCTGTTTGTGCGACAGCCCGGTTTTTCTGAAATCTAGCCATAATAAAAATGAGCTTTCTGGTTTGATGAAGGTTACTGTAGGGAGCTCTTTTGCCAGGTAGTCATATGCATAATCTACGTTCTCTCCAATATATGTTACCAGAGAGTTTAGCCACTCTTCACTTTCATTGTATGCCGGGCTTAAAGTAATGTGCCCAATAACGTTACCCATTCCAAGATGTAGAGTGTTTAGCTCTTTGTTGAATTTGTTGAGTAGTTCGGGCGATTTGGAAACGATTAAAGAGTTAAGCAAGCCTGCAATATTGAAGGTTTTACTTGGAGCCATTGCGGTAATGGTGTTCATAGCTATCTCTTGAGATACAGAAGCCATTACAATATGTTGGTTTCCGTAGAGTGCAAGATCTGCGTGAATCTCATCCGAAAAAATTAGGACTCCATGTTTTAAGCAGAGGTTGCCCATTCTAAGAAGCTCCTCTCTGCTCCACATTTTGCCAAGAGGGTTATGAGAGTTGCATAGGATAAACATCTCTACTCCAGATGCTAACTTAGATTCAAAGTCTTCCCAGTTTACAGAGTATCCATTTGGTGTCATCTCTATTTGGGAGGTGACAAGTGTGCGACCTGTCTCTATTACCAAAGAGTGAAAAGGTGGGTAAACTGGTGTTTGGATAAGAACTTTTGCTTTAGGGTTAGTGAATATTCTGACAGATAGAGCGAGTGCAGTTACAATGCCGGGAGAGCCACTGACTTGCTCCGGAGTAATATCCCAGTTATATCTTCTTTTCACCCAATTTGTAAAATGCCCTACAGAGTCTTGATCTCGAAATGAGTATCCAAGGACTCCATGTTCTGCTCTTTTTTTAATGGCATCTAATATGGCAGGAGGAGACTGGAAGTCCATGTCGGCAACCCATAAAGGGAGTACCTCTTCTTGCCCGAAAATCTCTTTGGATGAATCGTATTTTATTGAATTTGTGTTTTTTCTGTCTATTATTTTGTCAAAATTATACATTGTCTTGCGCATAAAGTTTTACTATGTTGAGAATCACCTGGGAAGCCTTTTCCATGCTCTCAAGTGGTATGTATTCGTACCTGCCGTGGAAGTTATGCCCTCCGGCAAAGATGTTAGGGCAGGGCAACCCTATGTATGAGAGGCGAGAACCATCGGTGCCTCCGCGGATTGGTTTGATGTTGGGCTCTACTCCGGCCATTTTCATAGCCTCAACAGCCTTTTCAACAATGTGGTAATGGGGTTCTACCTGCTTGCGCATGTTGTAGTACTGGTCGTTCAGCTCCAACCGGAAAGTCCCGTTCCCATATTTTTTATTCATGAAAGTGATGCTCTCTTCTATGAGATTCTTCTTTTGTTCAAATTTGTCAAAGTCGTGATCCCTTATTATATATTGGATCATTGCGTTTTCTACGGTTCCGTCAAAGCGGATGATATGGAAAAAACCTTCGTAGTCTTGTGTGAATTCTGGCCTTTGTTCTACAGGTAAAAGTGAGTTGAACTCCGATGCCAGGATAATGGCGTTTATCATCTTGTCCTTTGCGTAACCTGGGTGGATGTTCCTGCCTTGTATATGGATTTTTGCAGAGGCAGCATTGAAGTTTTCGTATTCAAGTTCGCCTATCTCGCCGCCATCAAGGGTATAAGCCCAATCTGCATCAAATTTTTTGACATCGAATTTATCTACACCTCTGCCTATCTCTTCGTCCGGGGTGAATCCTATCTTGATTTCCCCCCTTGGGAATTCGGGATGAGTCATAAGGTATTCGGCTGCTGCCATAATCTCTGCAACTCCTGCTTTGTCATCTGCAGCCAGTAATGTATTGCCGTCTGTGGTGATTATTGTTTGCCCTATGTACTTTAGAAGCTCAGGAAACTCCGCGGTTTTCATGATCATATTCTTTTCGGAGTTGATCACAATATCACTTCCATCGTAGTTCTCGATAATCTGTGGATTGATGTTGTCTCCGGGAGCGTCCGGTGCAGAGTCCACATGGGCTATGAATCCAATTTTCGGGACCTTGCTGCCGGATGGGAGGTTGGAAGGGATAGTAGCCATTACATAGCCATATTGGTCCAAAGTGGCATCTTTGATTCCCATCTCTTTTAACTCATTGACCAGAAGACGTGAAAGGGTCAGTTGTTTTTCTGTGCTTGGTTGTGTGGGAGATTCAGGGTCAGATGCTGTGTCTATGGATATGTATCTGAGGAATTTTTCAAGTATGTTTTTTTTCATTGTCCTGTTGTTTGAAATGATTAAAAATATGATGGGCTGTTTTTATTGTCAAATTATAAGAAGGCTGATTCCCATTACCGCCATGCCTGCTATAACACCTATTATGGCTGGGTGGTGCTCGCCGTATTTTTCGGCAGTTGGTAAAAGCTCGTCCAGCGAGATATAAACCATGATTCCTGCCACGCCTGCAAGAATGACACCCATGAAAGAGTCGTGGAACAAAAAGGAGAGTAAGAAATAACCTACTAATGCCCCCACCGGCTCTGCCAAACCGGAAAGAGTGGAGTGCCAAAAGGCTCTCCCCTTGCTTTTGGTTGCGTAGTAAATGGGAATTGCTACGGCCACTCCTTCGGGGATGTTGTGGATTCCTACTGCAATTGCAATGCTGATACCCATGTTGGGATCGTTCATTGCACTTACGAAAGTGGCAATACCCTCCGGAAAGTTGTGTATGGCTATGGCAACGGCCGACATGACTCCCAGCCTCATCAACCCTTGGTTGTTCACCTCCGTTTTCTTCTCTTTGTCAATTCCCAGGTCTCCAATTTCGTGGGGGTTTTCATCAGATGGTACCAGGTAGTCAATCAGTGCTATGAGGGCAATCCCTCCAAAAAATGCAAGGAGTGTGTAAAGGTCTCCTTTATGGGCTCCGTACAGGGACTCCATATGGTCTTTAGCATCGTCGTAAAGTTCTACAAGGGAGATGAATATCATTACTCCTGCAGAGAATCCCAAAGATGCAGCCAGGAACCTGGGAGAGAATTTTTTGGAAAAAAGAACAATGCCACTTCCTATGGATGTGGATAGTCCTGCTATGAGAGTTAGTGATAGTGCCAGCCAAAAATTACCTTCCATAAAAAGCTTTTTAATTATCAGATTCTACTTTGGCCCTAAGGCTGTCCCACGCCAGGTATACAATAATGACTGCATACATGAAGAGTGCCAGGTATTCTGCAGGTACAGATTCCATCCACTCTTTGTTTGTAAGGTTTATGCCTCCGAACCTCATGATTGCACCTATTACTCCCATCAGAGCACCCCCGGCTATGAACCCGGATGCAATGAGTGTTCCCCTCTCTTTTCGTGCTGTGTTCACTTTTTCTTCTTTGCTTCTGGTAGATACAAACCAGGCAATTCCTCCACCTACCATAAGAGGAAGGTTGAGTTCCAAAGGAATGAACATTCCTAGTGAGAATGCCAATGCCGGTATGCCAAAGAAGTTGAGTGCCACTGCTATTACCGCTCCTATCCCGTATAACAGCCATGGTGCGCCACCTCCCGACATCAGTGGCTCTATCACTGCCGCCATTGCATTTGCCTGTGGTGCAACCAGTGCATTTTCACCAACAAAACCATAAGTTTCGTTAAGAATCATCATTACTCCGCCAACTGTGGCGGCAGCTACAAGTGTTCCCAGGAATTTCCATTGTTGTTGTTTCAGTGGAGTAGAGCCAAGCCAGTATCCAATCTTGAGGTCAGTTATGAATGCTCCTGCAACTGAAAGTGCAGTGCAGACTACTCCCCCGATTATCAACGCTGCGGTCATGCCGGCTGTTCCTTTCAAACCAGCTGCTACCATTATCACAGAGGCCAGGATAAGGGTCATAAGGGTCATTCCGCTTACAGGGTTTGTACCTACAATTGCTATTGCATTTGCTGCTACGGTTGTGAATAGGAATGCAATGATTCCTACCACAAGTATTGCAATTATTGCATGGGTCAAATTTGTAACAACTCCTAAATAGAAAAACAGGAAGGTTACGATAAGTGTAATGATTATCCCGACAGCAACTATTTTCATGGGGAGGTCACGTTGTGTCCTCACAGAGTTTGTTCCAGAGGAGGCTCCTCCTTTGAGCTCTTTTGCTGCAAGCCCGAATGCAGACTTTATGATTCCCGAAGATTTGATGATTCCTATTACCCCTGCTGTTGCAATACCTCCTATACCAATATGCCGGCCATAGGTGGTAAAGATTTGCTCTGCACTCATCTGGCCAATTGTGGTGGTCATCCCGGACCCCATGAGGTCTATGACTTGTGCGCCAAAGACAACGTTCATCATAGGTATGATTACAAACCATACCAACATGGAGCCTAAACTTATTATAAAGGCATATTTCAATCCGATTATGTATCCCAGACCCAAGACTGCAGAGCCTACATTGAGTTTGAACAGGAACTTGGCCTTGTCTGCCACAGCCTCTCCAAATGGCAGTACCCTGGAAGAAAACACCTCTGACCACCAACCGAAGGTTGATATTATGAAGTCGTAGATACCTCCTATAAGTCCGCTGACCATAAGTACTTTTGCACTGCTGCCTCCGCTCTCTCCGCTCACCAGCACTTGTGTGGTGGCAGTTGCTTCCGGGAATGGATATTTCCCATGCATGTCAGACACAAAATATTTTCGGAATGGAATCAGGAAAAGGATCCCAAGTACTCCGCCCAAAAGCGAACTGAAAAATACCTTTGCAAAATCTACTGTCAGCTCGGGATATTTTGTTTGCAAAATGTACAGGGCAGGGAGTGTGAAGATGGCTCCTGCTACTATTGCTCCGGAACTGGCTCCTATGGATTGTATTATTATATTCTCTCCCAGTGCGTTTTTCCTTTTGAGGGCTCCTGAAAGACCAACGGCTATAATAGCGATTGGTATGGCTGCTTCAAATACCTGTCCCACTTTAAGACCAAGGTACGCTGCGGCAGCAGAAAAAATAATTGTCATGAGTATTCCCATGAAAACCGACCAAGGGGTGACTTCGGGATAAGTTTTACCCGGGTCCATAAGTGGTTTGTATTCTTCTCCTTGTTTAAGTTCCCGGTATGCATTTTCCGGAAGACCTTTTGGTTTGTTCTCCTGTAGTTCCATAGATTTTTTTAGTTTAACTACCAAAGATAGTGATTTTATAAATAATTCTTTTACCTTTGCCCCGGAATGAAAAACAAAAACCTCCATATTAACTCTAATTTCAATCATAGACACGTCCGACGATGTGCCTAGGGAGGGCAGTTTCCGGTGGCCGTTTCCGGCCTTATCTACGCAGGTATAGTCTCCTGTAAAATTTATCACGTATTGTATTAATAATTGTTTTGTTCTGATATGAATGTAAACATCTATGTGGCTGATGCCAGCCATGTTGCGTATGCAGATGCTATCTGCGAATTGGTATATAAATCTGCTTTGGAGAGAGGGACCGGTATTGCCAAGAGGTCTCCCGAATATATTGCCGGCAAAATGATATCGGGAAGGGCAGTCATTGCCCTAGACAATGGAGAACTGGCGGGTTTTGCATATATAGAAACCTGGAGCCATAGCAAATTCGTTGCTAATTCAGGGTTGATAGTTGCCCATAAATACAGGGGTGTGGGATTGTCAAAGAGAATCAAGAAAAAGGTTTTCACACTTTCAAGGAAGTTGTACCCAAATGCAAAAATCTTTAGCATCACTACTGGCTTGGCTGTTATGAAGCTTAATACCCAGTTGGGATTCAAGCCGGTAACATTTTCGGAGCTTACCGATGACAAAGAGTTCTGGAAAGGGTGTGAGGGGTGTGTCAACTTTGATGTCCTTAAAAGGAATGACTACAGGATGTGCTTGTGCACTGCTTTGTTGTATGATCCTGCCCAAAAGAGTAATTCAAAAATAACCCCTGTGCTGGTCTCTGCAGGGAAAAGCCTTATAATAAACCCTTTGATAAAAATTAATTCTATTATCTCAATAAAAAGCAAATGATGAACAATAAAGTAGTGCTGGCTTTCAGTGGAGGTCTGGACACCTCGTTTTGCGTGCCTTACCTTAAAAATGAAAAAGGACTGGAGGTCCATACCGTAATGGTCAATACAGGTGGATTCTCTGCAATGGAAGAGAGTGAGATTGAAAAGCGTGCCCTTTTGTTGGGAGCTGCCTCACATAAGAATATAAATGCTGTAGATGAGTATTATAACAAGGGCATTAAATATTTGTTGTTTGGAAATATACTTAAAAATTCTACCTACCCGTTGTCTGTGAGTTCGGAGAGGATATTCCAGGCAATGGCTGTATTGGATCATGTCAAGGAGGTTGGTGCGGCTTATGTGGCGCATGGTAGTACAGGTGCTGGGAATGACCAGATTCGATTTGATCTTGTGTTTGAGGTTATCTCGCCTGAAACAAAAATATTGGCTCCTATCAGGGAGTTGAAGTTGTCCCGTAAGGAGGAGATAGATTACCTTAAACAAAATGGGCTTGACCTTCCTTGGGAAAAGGCGAGGTACTCTATAAACCAAGGTTTGTGGGGAACAAGTGTTGGTGGATCGGAGACTTTGACATCTAGCGGGATCCTGCCGGAAGAGGCATATCCTTCAAATGTTACACAGGATAAGCCTTTAAGGATAGAAATAGGATTTGAAAAGGGCGAGCCGGTATCGATAGACGGAGTGGTTTACTCTCCTGTGGAGGTTATTGGAAAGTTGAACAAGATAGGATCGGAATATGGAGTAGGAAGGGATATCCATGTTGGGGATACTATCATAGGAATCAAAGGCCGGGTTGCTTTTGAGGCTCCTGCACCTCTGATGCTAATCAAAGCGCATCATCTTTTGGAAAAACATGCTTTGACCAAAGGTCAATTGTATTGGAAAGAACAACTGTCGGGATGGTATGGGCAGTTGATGCACGAGGCCCAGTACCTTGATCCTGTCATGAGGAATATTGAAGTGTTCCTTGATGATACTCAAAAATTCGTAACCGGAACTGTAATGTTGGAGCTTAGGCCATATCATTTTACGGTACTTGGTTGTTCTGCTAAATATGATTTGATGAGCAGCAGGTTTGGCGATTACGGAGAAGAAAACAAATCTTTCACTGCCCGGGATATTGTTGGCTTTACAAAGGTTCTGGCCAATCCTCTCAAAATTTATTATTCTGTACATGACAATGATTAGGGTTGCAATAGCCGGTGGTACCGGATATACTTCGGGGGAGTTGCTGAGGATTTTGCTCAACCATCCCAAGGTAGAGGTTGTCTCTGTATTGAGCTCTTCTTTGGCAGGTGAATCTGTGGCTTCTGTACACCGTGATTTGCTTGGTGATACCGACTTGAAATTCAGTGCATCTTTGTGTGACGGGAATGTGAAGGTTGTGCCGGATGTGCTCTTTTTGACTTTGGGTCATGGTTTGTCGGCTGCTTACATGGATAAGCTGGGATTACCGGCAGGCTGCAAGGTAATTGACCTGGGAAACGATTTCAGGTTGGGAGATAAATACAATGGTAATAGTTTTGTATATGGTTTGTGTGAGGCAAACAGGGAGAGTATCAAAAAAGCATCCTTTATAGCAAACCCAGGGTGTTTTGCTACTGCTATTTTGTTGGCATTAATGCCTTTGGCAAAAGAAGGGATGTTAAACAATGAGATACATGTTAATGCTGTGACCGGTTCTACCGGTGCAGGCAAATCATTGTCTGAATCTACCCACTTTAGCTACAGGTCGTCCAATTTCTCTGCCTACAAGCCTTTTGCACACCAACATTTATCGGAGATAAAGTTGATGCTGAGTGAAGGTGGGTCTTTGGAATATGGTGTGCCCGAAATAAATTTTATACCTTTCAGGGGTGGTTTTACAAGAGGTATATTTGCGAGTATCTATACAAAAATGCCGGATGCTGTTGACCTTGAAAAGGTAGAGGGTTTATATACAAGCTATTATCATTCTTCTCCATTTGTAAAGGTTTCTCCCTTTCCCCTTTCGGTAAAGGAGGTTGTGAACACGAACAAGGCTTTGGTACATTTGGAGTTCCACAATGGATACTTGTATATCACATCTGTTATTGACAATTTGCTCAAAGGTGCTTCTGGTCAGGCTGTGCAGAATATGAACATAATGTTTGGTTTGGAAGAATTTTGTGGTTTGAAGCTTAAAGGAAGCGCCTTTTAATTTTTTTATTATGAATTTGTTTGATGTTTACAAACTCTGGCCAATAGAGCCTGTCAAAGGAGAGGGATGTACTATTTATGACAGGGATGGTGTGGAGTATCTTGATATGTATGGAGGACATGCTGTAATTTCAATTGGCCACTCTCACCCTTACTATACCGGTATGATCAAAGACCAGCTGAACAACCTTGCTTTTTATTCCAATTCAGTCCAAAATCCTCTGCAAAGGAAACTGGCTTATGACCTGGGTAAAATGTGTGGTTATGAAGAGTACTCCTTGTTTTTGTCAAATTCTGGGGCGGAGGCTAATGAAAATGCCATAAAGCTAGCCTCGTTCCATACCGGTAAGTCTAAGGTATTGGCATTCAAAGGCTCTTTCCATGGAAGGACTTCCGGAGCTGTAGCCGTTACAGATAATCCTCTTTTATCAAGCCCTTTTAACTCTTCCAGGAAAGTGAAGTTTGTAGCTTTGGGAGATTTAGAAGCAGTAAAACGCGAATTTTCTTCGGGAGAGTATGCTGCTGTCATAATTGAGGGAATCCAAGGTGTTGCAGGGATAGTTGATCCTGGGAACCTTTTTTTGAAAGAACTCAAGAAAATTGCAAAAAAAAGTGGTGTTGTCCTTATCATTGACGAGGTACAAAGTGGATACGGACGTACCGGAAAATTCTTTGCTCACCAATATTCAGGAGTAAAGGCAGATATTGTGACCGTTGCAAAGGGGATGGCTAACGGATTTCCTATTGGGGGTACAATTATCTCTCCTTCCTTTACAGCTATCAGCGGGATGCTTGGTACTACCTTTGGAGGGAACCATCTTGCATGTGCCGCTGCCATTGCTGTTTTGGATGTTATCAGGGATGAAGAGCTTGTTATGATGGCTTATGAGAAAGGTAAGTATTTATTGGATAAGCTGGGTTCCCTTAAAAAACGGTTAGGCAATGGAGTTATTACCGAGATAAGAGGGAAGGGGCTGATGATTGGGATTGAGATGGATGAAGGGTTCATTCCGGTCAGGAATGCTTTGCTATTTGAAGAAAAGATATTTACAGGGGGAGCCAAAAGCAATATAATAAGGTTATTGCCTCCACTTACAATTTCCAGGGAGCAACTGGACCATTTCCTTGTCTCCTTTGAGAATGCAATAGAGAAACATAAAACAAGAGTTGGATCATGAGGAATTTTACAAATTTCAACGATTTAGGGTCTGTTGAAAAGGCATTGGAGTGGGCACGTGAAGTCAAACAAAACCCTTTTGCAGACAAACAGTTAGGCCAGGATAAAACATTGTTGATGATATTTTTCAATTCCAGCCTGAGAACCCGGTTAAGTACCCAAAAGGCAGCAATGAATTTGGGGATGAACGTGATAGTCCTTGACATAAACCAAGGGGCATGGAAATTGGAGAGTGAGAGGGGGGTAATAATGGATGGTGACAAGCCAGAACATATCCTGGAGGCGATTCCTGTGATGGGTTCTTATTGTGATGTGATAGGAGTTAGGGCTTTTGCTTCACTAACGAATAAAAAAGAGGATTACAACGAAACAATCTTACAGCAGTTCATAGATTATTCGGGTAAGCCGGTATTCAGTATGGAGGCGGCTACAAGGCATCCGCTGCAAAGTTATGCCGACCTGGTTACAATTGATGAGTACAAGACCAAGGAGAGGCCAAAGGTTGTCCTTACCTGGGCTCCACATCCCAGAGCCTTGCCGCAAGCTGTAGCTAATTCCTTTGCAGAATGGATGAATGCCACTGATTTCGAGTTTGTAATCACTCATCCAAAAGGATATGAATTGTCTCCGGAATTTGTAGGCAGTGCAACTGTTGAATATAGTCAGGAGAAGGCATTTGAGGGGGCAGATTTCATATATGCAAAGAACTGGTCTGTGTTCAATGATAATGAATATGGTTCTGTAACCAATATTGACAGGAGTTGGATGGTGGATAGCCAAAAGATGTCATTGACAAACAGGGCCAAATTTATGCATTGTCTTCCTGTTAGGAGAAATATGATTGTTAGTGACAGTGTTATTGAGGGGGAAGATTCTATTGTAATACAACAGGCTGCAAACAGGGTTGTCTCTGCTCAGGCTGTTCTTAGGGAAATCTTAAAAAGTAATTTATAATGAAAACATTGACAGTTATCAAAATTGGAGGTAACATTGTGGACAGGCCAGATGAGTTGGATCTTTTTTTGGGTAATTTTGCCAAAATAGATGGTCCAAAGATACTTATTCATGGGGGTGGGGTCATGGCAAGCGAGATGTCCCAGAAGCTGGGGATTCCAATTAAAATGCACCAAGGTAGGAGAATAACCGATTTGGAGACCCTTAAATTGGTGGCAATGGTTTATGCTGGATGGATAAATAAAAGCATTGTGGCAAAACTGCAGAAAATCGGATGTAATTCACTTGGATTGTCAGGTGCCGATGCAGACAGTGTCCCTGCTGTAAGGAGATCTCCTGATCCTTTGGATTTTGGATATGTGGGCGATGTTGACCCGGCAAAGATTAACGTTGGTTTTTTGTTGAGTCTTCTTGGGAGGGGCATAACTCCTGTCTTTTGTGCCATTACCCATGATAGCAATGGGTCTGTTTTGAATACCAATGCAGATACCATGGCCTCTTCTCTTGCAATTGCAATGTC
>JAQWAL010000086.1 GCA_028707695.1 Bacteroidales bacterium
GCAGAGGTAGAGAGACCCGCAAGGATAGGGTCCACAGAACCAATCAAGAAGTTAGATCCAAAACCGGCACTCACACCGGCAAAAGCAGCAGCAAAACCAGCCATGGGATGCCGGCCAAGCGCGTGGAAAATCATTGCACCAAGCGGTATCAAAATCACGTAACCAATTTCGGATGCAAGGTGTGAAAAAATACCTGCCACAATAATGGCAGCAGTAATCAACCTCTTGGGAGCCCCCAAAACAAGTTGGCGCACAAGCACGGTAAAGAGCCCCGAACCCTCGGCAACCCCTATACCCACCATAATCACCAGCACCAACCCCAAAGGAGGGAACTTCACAAAATTATGCTCTACATTTGTGTAAATCCACCTGATTCCATCGGCATCCAGCAAATTCTTAACTTTGATAATCTCTCCTGTTGCAGGGTGTGCAGCCTGCAGACCCACAGCAGAGGCCCACCACGATAAAAGAGCCACCAGTACTGCCATCATTAAAAAAAGAGTGGCAGGGTGCGGCAGCTTGTTCCCGACCACTTCGATAGTGTCTAATACTCGGGCAAAACGGCTTTTTTTAGTCATTTTGTCTTAAATAAATCTCATTTGAGATGGTTAATAAATAGTTTTGATTGAATTTAATTTTTATTTGATTTTTGGCCACAAGCCAAAGTTTTCTGTATAACCAAAATTAACATCCAGTCCAATGCACTTGGCTCCGGCAGCCGCAGCCTCACCATCAAACACGAACTCAACCTCAAAGGTATTCCCGTCCATACGGAATGTATACACATTGCCATTGTCATGCTCCAAAAAAGCCTTCCAACCCTTGGGGCCGATTGTAATGTATGGAACACCCTTTTCCAAAGCAACAACAGCTCCACCGAAAAGGGCATCCTTGTTGTATTCACCAACAATTGAAGCAAGTTGTGGCGCAGGTTTCAACTCCCTCTCCGCAAGCTTCTTGTCCTTTGATTTTTGACCCTTGCGCGAAGACTCCAGCCACTCATTATAATATATGGAATTGTAATCCTTGTCGGGGAACCCTTTGTACAAATCTATCATCCTGCGCATTATGGCATAACGCGGATAGGCAGGCGCCTCTGAGTTGACCAGTATTACAAAACCAAGGTCGTGCTCCGGCACAAAAGCAGCCAAAGTGGTGAACCCCCATGTGGTACCGGTATGGAAATAGAGCCTGTAACGGCTGTTCTGCTCTACAAACCAGCAATGACCATAAAGGGTCACCCTTGCAGAGTCCTGCGAAGTGATGGTATGCCCTTTGCGCACATACTCCATCTGCTCACGGGCAATCACCTGTTTGCCGTCAACCAACCCCTTGTTCAAATGAAACAGCAGGTACTTGGCCATATCCTCTGCTGTAGAACTGATGGACCCGGCAGGTCCTATGACAGACAACCAATGCAGAGCCTGTTCGTCGCCATGCAGAGGATTTACAGCCACAGAATCCATCCAGGTGCTGTCGGTCAAGGCAGCTCCCTTTTTGTATACAAACTCATGAGGAGTAGCGACATTTGCAAAAGCAGCAAACTCCTCTCCGGTAACACGGCTGTCATTCATGCCAACAGGCTCAAAAACCCTTTCACGAACATTCTCTTCCCAGCTCTTTCCGGTAATTTTCTCAATTATCTTTGAAGCAATTATAAAGGTAATATTGTTATATTCATAAGAGCCACGCAAACTGTACTTAGGCTTTAACAACCCCAGCATCCGGTAAATATGCTCCCTCTCATAACCCATGTTGGGAATATAGGTACCAAGCTGGCCCTGCAATCCTGTATGGTGTGTCATTATATCCTTTACCTGCAGGTTCTCCTCAACCCACCTGTCGTACATGCGGAAATCCGGCAAAATGTTCTTGACCGTATCGTCCCAACTGAGGCGACCCTCTGCAACCAACGAAGCCATAACGGCAGCAGTGAATGATTTGGAAACAGATCCAATCTGGAACAGAGTCCTGGAATCGACAGCATCGACCTTACCCTTCTCCTTGACCCCAAAACCATTGGAATATATCATTTTCCCATCTTTCACCACGGCAAAAGCCATTCCGGGAATCTGCCAGGTCTGCTGCACCTCCTTGAGGTAATCAACTGTTTTTGAAACAATGGCTTGGTTGTCCTGGCCATCTGCAGGTGCCACAAAAAACAGTAAGGACAAAACAAACAACGCCGGTAATTTTTTCATAATATTGCGTTTTTAGTTATAAATTGCATGTTCAAAGCACTTTTGAACAAAGTCAAAAAACAAAGATAATATAAAAAAAGCGGACCTAATTACTATATTTGCACCATGGCAAAAGTTAAGAAAGCATGGTTTTGCACCTCCTGCGGCAACGAGAGTGCAAAGTGGATGGGGCAATGTCCCGCTTGCGGTGAGTGGAATACGCTGGTAGAGGAGATCGTGAGCAAAGAGAGCAATGCAACCGGCTCCCGGTCTGTAAGTTTTCTGCCAACCACCAACCCAAAACCACAACCCCTCTCCCAAATATCATTCAATGCAGAGGAACGCATCTCCCTGGGAAACCAAGAGTTGGACCGTATACTGGGCGGAGGACTGGTAGCCGGCTCCATGATACTGCTGGGCGGAGAACCCGGGATAGGCAAATCTACCCTCTCCCTGCAGATCCCCCTCCATAACCCAACTCTTAAAACCCTCTATGTTTCGGGAGAAGAGAGCCCCAGGCAAATCAAACTCAGGGCCCAAAGACTGGGCGGAGAACACGACAACTGCTTTATCTTGAGCGAAACACTGTTGGAGAACATCCTCAACCGCGCCAAAGAGACCCAACCCCAGCTAATTATCATAGACTCTATCCAGACAATCTACTCCCAAACCCTGGAAAGCTCCCCCGGATCGGTTTCACAGGTGAGGGAAAGCGCCGCAATGCTCCTCAAATATGCCAAAGAGACAAACACCCCGGTCATACTCATAGGGCATATCACCAAAGATGGTTCAATAGCAGGGCCAAAAATACTGGAACACATAGTAGATGTAGTGCTCCAGTTCGAAGGCGATACCCGCCACTCCTACCGCATATTGCGAAGTATCAAGAATCGATTTGGCTCTACGGCAGAGCTGGCCATTTTCGAGATGATCAACACCGGACTCAGGGAGGTCAGCAACCCTTCCGAAATGCTCATACCCATGCACTCTCAACACCTTTCGGGAATTGCAATTGCAGCCATGCTGGACGGCACAAGGCCCTTCCTCATAGAAACCCAGGCACTTGTAAGCACAGCCGCATACGGCACACCCCAAAGGTCGGCAACCGGATTCGATGTGA
>JAQWAL010000087.1 GCA_028707695.1 Bacteroidales bacterium
TTCTCTAGCATTCCTTTTATGAGGTTTGCTTCAACGGAATTGTTGCATGTGATTAGTGTTGTTGTTTCCATTTCCAGAAGTTATTCAAAATCTTCGTATAACAAATATTTTTTGCGCATGTTTTTATACTCTGCCAACTCTTCTTTCCAGCTATCCCGTATTTGCTCTTCTGTCCACCCTTCTGATATTTGTTCCCGTAATTTGTCTGTTCCTGCCAGCAAATCAAAAAAATCGGGGCGTGCAAAAAACTTGTCGGGAGCTTTAGAGTAATATTCCAAAATGTATTTAAGCGAAAATCTAATACTGTCGGGGTCAAGTGATCGTAAATCAGCACCATAACACAAGTTTCCTTGTTGTTCGACATGAACCGACATGCCTGATTTTGAGCCAGGAGTAAAGGTAAAATCACCAAATGACGGGTCGGGATATCCAATAACTTGGAATGGGAAGTCTGTTCCACGACCAATACTGCAATCTGTGCCTTCGAATAAGCATAGTGAGGGGAACAAGCGTACTGATAGGTGGTTGGGTAAACTTGGCGAAGGAATTACAGGTAATTCATATCTGGATTTATGTGTGTAGTTTTTTAATGGAACGACAGTCAGCTCACATTGTTTTCCATTGTCAAGCCAGCCCTCTCCGTTAATCATTTGAGCCAGCTCTCCTATGGTCAAACCATGTACCATAGCTACCTTATGGAAACTAATGTCTGATTTGAACCGGTCATCTTTGCGCACGGGACCGTCAACTTGCTCTCCATTGGGATTTGGTCTGTCCAGAATCATTACCGGGCGATTGTTGTCGGCACACAACTGCATCACATTATGCATCCCCACTACATAAGTATAAAAACGTGCACCTACGTCTTGTATGTCAAAAATCATGATGTCAACCGAGCTAACCAAAGAATCTGCCTGATGGTTTTCTCCATAAAGGGAGTAGAGAGGCAAACCCGTTTTCTCATCTATACCATTGTTGACATCTTCTCCACGTTCTATGGTTCCTCGAAAGCCATGCTCGGGGATGAATGCAAACTTAAGGTCTACTTCATTTTCCAAAAGGACATCTACAAGGTGTTTATCCCCGACAATTGTAGTTTGATTTGCCATCAAACCTACCTTCTTTCCTTTTAGTAAGGGCAGGTAAACATCCAACTGTTCTGCACCTGTCAATATTTTTGCTGATTCAGATTCCGATTTTTCGGTTTTGTTTTTACAACCAAAAGAGAGTACCCCAATGAGGGTAATCAACATAAGCAAGGTTTTTTTCATTATATTGAGATATTATTAAGTTGCTAATTTAAATAAATATATTATTGCCGCTATTTCCCGATTAAAGAAGAATTGATTTTTCTGATATTTTTCAGTAGAATTTCTAGTACTTCAAAGTCCGTGACCCATTTTGATTTTGTGAATATTCCGAAATTTGATTTGTTGTGGAATTCAGGGATAAAATCAATATTAACACAGTTAATCCCTGCATTAATATCATCTGCCAAATGGAGTGAATCTAAAATGGCTGTTTGCACTGAATAATGGGAGAGAACGGTTTTGACAATATTCTTGTCATTCCCTTTTATTATTGTCTGGGAATCAAAATAATGATTGTCTAACTTAAATGTGTCCTTTTTAAAGGGGTTCAAGTTGTCAAAAAAGAAACGTTTTCGGATGCTTAATGTTTTTTCGTTTGATATTGATAAAGGGAAAAAGGAACCAAAATACAGATCGTTGTTTCCTAAAGCTTTAGGGTTGTGATATCCAATCAAGTAAATTTGCTCTCCATTTTTATCCGGAATATACAATGTTCTCTTGGTCATGGCAGACTGCAGCAATTTTGTTTCTTGAAGCTGGTTTTCTGTATAAAAAATTTGCCGTTTAGTCTTTAAAGCAAATTCGTTAAATACTTCAATTATTGGTTTTTCGTTGTAGGTATAATCCATGTTTAATCTTTGTTATTGTTGGGACTACCATTTTATTGCGATTGCTCTTTTGCCCAGTATGTAATTGTCAAAGATTATTGTTCCTTTACTCTTTGCTGCAGCACAACACACATGTAGGGGCAGGAGGTGTTCCTCTCTGGGGTGGCAATATCTTGCACCCGGTGCCATTGCCCAATTTTTAAGCATCTCTTCACGCTCTTGTTGGGAGTACTGTCCGGTGCATACATCTGTAAGCCAATCTTGGAAGTTATCATTAGCCTTATCTGATATGTTTGTTCCGCTCCAGTCAAATGCCCGCATGTTGTGGAATGAGAAACCGGACCCGATTATCAAAATATTTTCATTAGTAAATTGACTCAGGACCTCTCCAAGTTGCAAATGCTTTTGAGGGTCCAGCCCTCTTATCAAAGATATTTGGGTTACAGGGATATCTGCCTGCGGATACATCATGAGAAGCGGGATAAATACTCCATGGTCGAGGCCTCTGTTCTTGTCAATTTCCAAAGCCAAGCCTTTTATTTTGAATACCTCTTGTATTTGATTGACAAGGGAAATATTGCTAGGTGCCTGGTATTGAATTTCGTATGCTTCCTTTGGGAATCCGTAGTAGTCGTATAACAGCGACGGAATTTCACTTGCTATGACTGTCGGGACTGCCTCTTCCCAATGGGCACTAATTACAATTATAGCTTTTGGTTTTTCTATCTCATTTGGGAGCTTTTTCATAAAGGAGACCATCTCTTTATGGCCCGGGTCGCCAAGTATTGGCAACGGACCTCCTCCGTGTGATAAGTAAATTATTTGTGCCATAGGTTTTTTAGCAATTTCTTTTTTATTGACCAATTAATATTAAACTGATAGCTTTTGGCAAAGTTAAACCGACATTTAATTCTTATCCCTCCTCAATAAGCCATTTCTTAATCTTTTCAAGGTCAAATCGAGTAGGTGTAATATTAAATTTCATATCAGTTTTTTTATTCTATTGTCAAATTCCTCGATTTTGGATATTTAACTGAATATTTTAAATCAAATTCCTTTTTCTCCATTGGTTTTAACGCAAACTCCCATTTAACTTCTCCACTTTCTTTGTTTAGCTTACCTCCTGAAATATTTTGAATGTTAACTTCAATTTCTTCAAGTTTCGATACAGGAGCTTGGTCAAGTATAACCATAATAATTTCTTGACTTTTGTTGTTTTTAATAGTTGTTTTCCAAGATTTTGATTCTTCTTTCTTTGAACCAATAAATTGTCTGGTTTCAAAATCTTTTTCTTTTTCTCGGTTAACAATTACA
>JAQWAL010000088.1 GCA_028707695.1 Bacteroidales bacterium
GAATCCCTTGTGGGCACTCCAGGTAGTGGACTTTTCTATGAGAGTGGCCTTGTCTATTTATTGGAGGCTAAGGTTGGTTCTGATGCTCTAAAAGTTTTTAATAAGAATGGAGCGTTTGTCAGGCAAATCAGCAGATGCGGCAGAGGTCCCCAAGAATATGAATCAATAAGCTATTTACAAATAGAAAGCAAGACAGGTAACCTGCTTGTTCAATCATACAGCAACAAAATTGTAGAGTATTCATCCGAAGGTAAATTCATTAGAAATGTAGAACTTAAAAACAAGAATATAACAGGCTTATGTAAGATTCCCGAAAACAATTATTTGTTCAAAGTGGATGTGAAGAAAGAAGATAATTACTCTGTTATCGGAATTGATAGTACCTCTGGAATCAATCTATTAGTAGAGTATCCCGAAACAGAAAAAAAACTTTTGAGGGAACTATCAAGATCTTATGCTTTCAACTATCCTAAAATTTACAAGTTCCGAGATTCCGTAAGATTGATCAACGGTACCAGTGAATATGTTTTGAACATTGATAAGGATTTGCAGATAGATACTGCATTTGTCATTAACTATGGACAATACAAGATAAATAATAAATATGTAAATTACCGTGCCGGGAGTCATAGCCCCTATATTTTTCTATATAACAGGGTTTTTGAAAGTAGTGATTACTTATTCCTCCAGTTCCATTTAGGATCATTGGCCCATAAGCAAAGAGAGATGAGGTCGGGAAGTGGGTTGAAAATCTCATATCCAATTACATGTGCTGTGTTTAATAAAATTGACGGGGTCTTTACTTTTGCAGATCAGCCTGCATACAATCAAATAGGGTTTAAGGACGATTTAGGCGGTGGCCCCGCCATTTGGCCTTCTTACATTTCTGAAGATGATTATATGGTTTCTTATATTAATGCCATAGATTTTATAAACCATGCAGAAACAGGAAATTGCTCAGAAAAGTTCAGGCAAATAGCTTCGGAACTCAAAGATACCGATAACCCGGTTCTGGTGTTAGTAAAATTAAAAAAGCAGGAGTAAACATTGCTTACTCCTGCCTGGTTGTGCCGGTCTTTTTTGAAACAGTCTTACTTAACCTTACTTAACAATTGATTCATACCTTTGCGATACAACTTCCCAGTTGATAACATTCCAGAATGCATCAATGTAGTCGGGACGTTTGTTTTGGTATTTCAGGTAATAGGCGTGTTCCCAAACGTCCATTCCAAGAACAGGCGTGCCTTTTTTATCTGCAACGTCCATCAAAGGATTGTCCTGGTTGGGAGTGGAAGAGACAAACAGGTTTCCGTTTGAATCTACGCTCAGCCAAGCCCAGCCGCTACCAAAGCGGGTTTTGCCGGCATCGGAGAATTGTTTCTTGAACTCATCCATGGATCCGAAAGTCTTGTCTATCGCTGCAGCAAGTTTGGCAGAAGGCTTTCCTCCATCTGCTTTCATGTTTTCCCAATAAATCACATGGTTGTAGAATCCGCCGCCGTTGTTCCTGACACCTGCAGGGTATTTGCTCATGTTTGCAAATATCTCTTCTATATCCATTTTTTCCATGTCGGTGCCTTTGATGGCAGCAACAAAATTGTCAAAATAGGCTTTGTGGTGCCTGCTGTAATGGATTTCCATTGTCATTTTGTCGATGAATGGTTCCAAAGCGTCAAAAGCATAAGGTAGTTGCGGGAATTCAAATTTATTTAATGTCTTCATTGTCTTATTGGTTTTTATTTTGTTATTATTTCTCTCATTATGTGCCATAAGTGCGGTTAGCGGAATCGTAACCAGCAGGGCAAAAAGTATTATCTTTTTCATTGTTTATAATTTTTAATACTAATTACATAACAGAAACAGTCCCGCTTTGGTTTAAGAGAGGCTGTCTATGGGCCGATTGACAATATTTATGAGTGTTTATTTGCGTGTCAGCAGCATTCTTTCGCCGTATTCCAGTGACTCCTTTTCTGTTGTATTCCATTGGGAATAATCTATCTCGGGAAAGAAGGTATCGGCATGGTCAATAGTTTGGCCTACGATTGTCAGGTATATTTTGTGGGTTAGGGGGAGAGCCATTCGGTAGATTTCTCCTCCGCCTATGATAAAGACTTCTGTATCTGTTCCCGCTTTCGCAGCCGAGAGGGCTTTTTCCAATGAGTTGTAAACCTCTAGACCATCGGGCAAGCTGCTTTGTGGTTGCTGCGCCAAGCCTCTGCTTACCACTATATTGCGGCGGTTGGGCAGAGGCCTTCCAATGGATTCCCATGTTTTGCGGCCCATTATTACGGTGTGTCCACCGGTTACTTTCTTGAAGTATTTGAGGTCTTCGGGAATATGCCATAATAGCTGGTTGTTGCGGCCTATTGCGTGGTTGCGGGCAATTGCCACTATCATGGATATTGTTGGCTGGTTGGTTTGTGACATGGTTGTAAGTTGTGAAATTGGCCTTTTTGGGGTTAAACTGCAATTGGTGCTTTGATTCCTGGGTGTGGGTCATACCCTTCCAGGATAAAATCTTCGAACTTGAAATCAAATATGCTCTCGATTGCGGGATTCAGCTTCATGACCGGCAATTTCCTTGTATCCCTTGAGAGTTGAAGGGTAACCTGGTCAAAATGGTTGGTGTAAATATGGGCATCTCCAAAGGTGTGGATGAATTCGCCCGGGTTGAGCCCGCATACCTGAGCGACCATCATGGTTAATAGTGCATAGGAGGCAATATTGAAGGGTACTCCCAGGAACACATCGGCACTGCGTTGGTACAACTGGCAGCTGAGCCTGCCATTGGCTACATAAAACTGGAACATTGCGTGGCAAGGGGGCAGGGCCATCTTGTCCACCTCTGCAGGATTCCATGCGCTGATTATATGCCTTCTGGAGTCGGGATTTTTTTTGATTCCCTCAATGAGGCTGGATAACTGGTCGGTGACTTTGCCATCGGCCCCTTTCCATAAACGCCACTGGCTGCCGTACACCGGGCCCAGATTGCCGTTTTTATCGGCCCACTCATCCCAGATTGTCACTCCGTGGTCATTAAGGTATTTGATGTTGGTGTCCCCTTTTATAAACCAAAGCAGCTCGTAAATGATTGATTTCAAATGGACCTTTTTAGTGGTTAGCAACGGAAAGCCCTTTTGCAGGTCAAACCGCATCTGGTACCCGAAAACACTCTTGGT
>JAQWAL010000089.1 GCA_028707695.1 Bacteroidales bacterium
TTGATAAGCTAAATTTGCAACAAAGAGAATCAATGGAACACAAACTGCAAGAGCTTGCAAACAAATACAACAATCCTGAATATTTTAAGAAGGACCCCATAATATTTCCATCCTATTTTGCCCGTCTTTTCAAACAAGGTGATGCATCCTTGCAGGATGTGGAAATAAGTGCCCTTTTGTGTGCACATTTGGCATGGGGACGCAGGGATATGATAATCAGGGATTGCACCCGTCTTTTAGATGAAATGGAATGGCAACCAAGAGAGTACGTTTTTGCTGGTAATTACAAATGCGACTCATCCAGCCTCCATAGAACCATAAAGTGGTGTGAAGTAGCAGAAATCATGGACAGGATCAAGGAGTACTACTCCAAGCATGACTCAATGGAGAAACTCTCTGCAGAAGAAATAAGGATTAATATATTTGGAAGGAAACCTGACCCTAAAGCAGCAAATAAGAAGATCCATATGTTCCGCCGCTGGATGGTCAGGAATGACAACAAGGTAGATCTGGGTATTTGGGCAAATACAAACCCATCTGAACTGATCATACCATTGGATGTCCATGTCCACAGAAATGCATTGGAACTGGGAATCACCAAACGTAAAAGTGCAGATATAACCACCGCTAAAGAGATCACCAATTACCTGTCCAAGGTTTTTCCAGGGGACCCTTGCAAAGGTGACTTTGCTCTCTTTGCCTTTTCTGCTTCAGAAAAAAATAGTAACTTTGACATATAAGTTGCTAATCAAAGTCCATACATGGCAAACCTATACATAATATCGGGATGTAACGGTGCAGGCAAAACCACTGCTTCCTACACCATATTGCCTGAAATGCTCTCTTGCAAAGAGTTTGTTAATGCAGATGAGATTGCAAGGGGTATATCTCCATTCAAACCAGAAACAGTTTCCATACAAGCTGGAAAGATTATGCTTGAGCGTATTAAGAGTCTTATTTCCAGCGGCACAGATTTTGCACTAGAGACTACATTAGCAACCAGGACCCACGCCAATGTAATCAGGTATGCCCAAACAGAGGGCTACAAAGTTACTCTTGTATTTTTTTGGTTGAACATGCCAGACCTTGCCGTTGAGCGGGTTAAAATGAGAGTAGCTTCCGGGGGACACAATATTGAAGAAAAAACCATAAGAAGAAGATACGATATTGGATTAAAAAACTTAAATTCGCTGTATATTCCATTGTGTGAATACTGGATGGTGATAAACAACTCTTCTATCCCTCAAGAGCTTATTGCAGAGGGAGGTAGAAACCTTGAAACTAAAATTTACAACAAACCTGCCTACAACAAAATTGCCAATTATGAGCGAAATAGAAACTAAAGAACTGCGTGACAACATTCTTAACGGTTTGAACATCGCCCTGCTACGTCTCATTCAGGAGAAAAAGAAAAACAACTCTGAGCTTGCCATCTCTAACCGCGGGAAAGTGGTCAAGATAAGGGCCAGTGAACTGTAATCTTGCTTTTGATTATGAAAAAATTTTTAACACTCACTCTGCTGCTGTTGACAACATGCAGTGGTTTTTTGCTTTCACAGGTTAGGTTCTCTACCGATTTTGACTCTGGAAGCATTGGAAATTTCAAACTGATAGATTCCGTATGGGTCAAAAGGAACGCAAGCGACTCCATTTTGACATTGTCATATCTGATAGAATCCAGGTTTGATCCATTGAACCCGGTAGACACCACTCTAAAGCCAAGCGCCAGATGGTACCATTTCAGGATGGAAGGAGTAAAAGACAAGCAAATTTTCCTGAACATAAAAAACTCCGAAGTCATTCGCCCGATATACTCCTATGACGGAATTAACTACCAAAGGTTCAAAGATGTAGAAAATATTTACAAAGGCTCTGTCAATAAAATCTTTGAAAGGGACACCGTTTATATTTCCCATTTCATACCATATCCATATTCAAGGCACAAAGCAAAACTTTTGGAATGGAAAGAAAAACCTGGTGTAAAACATGATACAATAGGCCATAGCACCTTGGGGCTTCCAATAGAGATGCTGACAGTAACAGACCCATTGGTACCGGACAATGAAAAAAAGAGAATCTGGATCCATGGCCGCTCCCACCCCAGCGAAACCCCTGCCAGCTGGCATCTTGAGGCGATGATAGACCAGATCCTGTCAGATTCTCCATTTGCAAAAGAACTACGAAGGAATGCAATCTTCTACCTGATACCCTTCATCAATCCGGATGGTGTGAAAGGAGGATTTTCCCGCTCCTCATCTACAGGAGTCAATATTGAAATCAACTGGGACAGGCCCGATTCCCTCACAATGCCAGAGGTAAAAACACTGAAGGCAGCTTTGGGACGGGTTACAAAAGAGAAACCTCTGGACCTTCTCCTGAACATGCATTCCCAAATTTCCAGTTCCGTAACATACTGGATTCACACAGCAGAAAGTACTACGGCTGATTTCCTTAAAGAACAACAACTGTTATCTGCTTTGACAATCAATTATACTCCTTTTTACAGGCCTCAGGACCAAAGTTTTTCTGCCATGGCTCCAAGATATGCAGAAGGATGGGTGTGGGACCGTTTTGGCGAAAAGACTCTTGCAATCACATTCGAAACGCCTTATACTTATTACAACCAGGATAAGGATGGTCCATGGGTATCCACAACCAACCTTGCGGAGTTAGGCTACTCTTCTCTTTTATCTGTCAGCGATTTTTTGAACCTGGACAAAGCAAACCGTATTCTAATTGATGCAAACGAGATTAAGTTTTCGCACAGGAACTGGGATGTCTCTGACAATCCTTCCAATATATTTTTTGGGGATTCTTACCTCATTGCAAAAAAAGAGGGAGCACAAATCAAATACAAGACACATTTAAAGGAAGGGGTATATACTTTGTACTTGTGGAAAGTGGGGCCAACAGAAAAGACCTATCCGGATGACACCAATAAATGGGTCAAAAAAGCAACTGTAATACAAAGAAGGGACGGGAACTTTTCTTACAAGATCAAGTCTTCCAATTCAGGTGAAAAAATGGATGCAATTTTATTGGTAAAAGAGAGTATTCCAAAGTAATTTATTAAATTTGCACACTTTTGCGGCAGTAGCTCAGTTGGTAGAGCATCAGCTTCCCAAGCTGAGGGTCGTGAGTTCGAACCTCATTTGCCGCTC